>JAOTYM010000033.1 GCA_029861845.1 Gammaproteobacteria bacterium
TGCGTTTGAGGGTGGTGCCATGAAGATCTATTACGATAAAGATGCTGATCTTTCCAACATTCAGAACAAGAAAGTAGCGATCATCGGCTATGGGTCGCAGGGCCATGCCCATGCCAATAACCTCAAGGAGAGTGGCGTCGAAGTAGTGGTGGGGTTGCGTGAGGGCTCTGCCTCGGCAGCGAAAGCGGAAAGAGCTGGTCTCGCCGTAAAGCCGGTGGCCGATGCGGTGAGTGAGGCCGATGTGACGATGATTTTGGCGCCCGATGAGAAACAGGCGACGATCTACAAGGAAAGTATCGAGCCCTCACTGAAGCAAGACTCTGCTCTAGCGTTCGCGCACGGGTTCAATATTCATTTCGGCTTTATCGAGCCGCGGGCCGACCTCGATGTATTCATGGTGGCGCCCAAAGGCCCGGGGCATCTGGTGCGCTCGACCTACACCGAGGGTGGTGGCGTACCGTGCCTTATTGCGATCGCACAAGACTCTTCAGGGAAAGCTCGCGATATTGCATTGTCGTATGCGTCTGCCATTGGTGGCGGCCGGGTCGGGGTCATCGAAACCACGTTTCGCGAAGAGACGGAGACTGACTTATTTGGCGAGCAGACCGTGCTGTGCGGGGGGCTGACATCACTGGCGCAGGCGGGTTTTGAGACGCTGACCGAGGCCGGCTATGCTCCCGAGATGGCATATTTCGAGTGTCTCCACGAATTAAAATTGATTGTTGATCTCATGTACGAAGGCGGTATTCAGAATATGCGTTATTCGATTTCGAACACCGCCGAATACGGTGATTTAACGCGTGGTCCGCGTATCGTTAATGAACAAACGAAGGCGGAGATGAAAAAGATTCTGAAAGAGATTCAATCCGGTGAGTTTGCGCGCGAATGGATGGCCGAGAATGCCACCGGTGGCAAGCGTTTTCCGGAACTACGGAATAAGGCCGGCCAGCATGCGTCAGAGGTGGTCGGCGCGCAGTTACGCGAGATGATGCCTTTCGTCAGGGCTGGCAAGCTGGTCGACAAGGAAAAGAACTAACCCATTCCGATACCTGTGAGCCGTTTGGGTCTATATGGCTAAGGGCAGGCAGCCGATTTTAGCCCGTGAGGGTTGGGCACACATCGCCATCTCCGGTGCGGCAGCCGCCGCGGTGCACTATTTCATAGGCTGGGTATGGGCGCTGCCGCTGTGGCTGTTTTTCATCTTCGTTGTTCAATTCTTTCGTGATCCGCCTCGTGCCATCCCAGCTACGCCGCTGGGAATTGTGTGTCCGGCCGATGGGCGGGTAATTGCCGTCGGTGATGTAACAGACCCTTACCTTAAGCGTCCGGCCAAGCACATTAGTGTGTTTATGAACTTCTTCGATGCCCACGCCAACCGTAGCCCCACCGAAGGCAAAGTGATGGAGCGCTGGCATACGCCAGGGCGATTCCTCAATGCCGCGCTGGATAAGGCCTCTAGCGAGAATGAGAGAAACGCGATCTGGATTCAGACCGACGAAGAGGACGATATCGTCGTAGTCCAGGTTGCTGGATTGGTGGCTCGACGTATACTTTGTGATATCCAACCGGGTGAGCGCATTGCCCAGGGTGAGCGTTATGGTTTCATCCGATTTGGATCTCGGGTCGACGTTTACATGCCCATTAGCACGCAGCTGAACAGGGCCCTGGGTGACAAAGTCAAAGCAGGCAGCGATATCATTGGTTTCTTGGTGCATTGACTATGAAAACTAAGATCTTGCAAAGCAAGCACCCTAAGAAGAGCCGCGCCGAGAAACGTAAGGGCATCTATATTCTGCCGAATCTCTTTACCACGGCAGCACTGTTTGCTGGTTTTTTCGCTATCGTCCAATCGATGAACGGCAATTTCGAGTACGCGCCGCTCGCTATATATATAGCCATGATTATGGATGGCCTTGATGGTCGCGTCGCTCGTTGGACTGGTACGCAAAGTGACTTTGGCGCCGAATACGATAGTCTGGCCGATGTCGTATCCTTCGGTCTGGCCCCGGCCCTGGTGATATACGAGTGGGCGCTATCGGGTCTCGGCAAGCTTGGCTGGCTGGCTGCGTTCATCTATGCGGTGTGTGGGGCATTGCGGTTGGCGCGCTTCAACACCCAGTTGGCGGTGGCAGATAAGCGCTACTTCCAGGGACTGCCGATCCCGGCTGCCGCCGCCATGCTAATGGGGTTTGTTTGGGTACTGCTTAGTTATGGTGTGCCCGGCAAAGAGATCAGCATTCTGGCCCTGGTGATGACGGTGCTGGCCGGCACGCTGATGGTCAGCAACATTCGCTACCACAGTTTCAAAGAACTTGACCTCAAAGGGCGAGTACCGTTTATGGCGGTACTTATTGTGCCACTAATTTTTGTTTTGGTATTTCTGGATCCACCGCAGGTACTTTTCATTTGCTCTCTTACTTACGCCCTACACGGTCCGGCCATGAGCGGTTGGAAGCTCTTGCGGCGCACTTCCCATCGGCAACCCGAGCCCACAAAAAGGCTTTGAAATTAAGTGTTCAGCGGTTTAGTATTAGGCCGCTGTAGGGGGAATTCTTTAAGTGCAAACTGATCAAACGATCGTAGCGATCATTCTCCAGGACCAGACGGCGCGTCGTTTGGGTGTCGCTGCTCGTCTTCCTCTTCTCCTCGCGCTACTCCTGCGCCGCTAGGCGCACATACTCTACCCCCAACTCGATTGATTCTTGTGTAAGTGTGTAGGCTGATTCCCAGCGGGATCACGCTGAAGACGAGGTAGAGAGATTACAGACATGAGTGACCATTTGATCATTTTTGATACGACTTTACGCGATGGCGAGCAGAGTCCAGGCGCGTCTATGACCCGTGAGGAGAAGATACGTATCGCCAAAATCTTGGAACGGATGCGGGTAGACATCATCGAGGCCGGATTCCCAGCCGCCAGTCCTGGCGACTTCGAAGCGGTACGAGCCGTAGCTGAAACCATTACCGAGAGCACCGTGTGTGCTTTAGCGCGAGCAGTCGGGAGCGATGTAGATCGAGCCGGTGAAGCGATCAAGCCCGCCGCCTCAGGCCGTGTTCATACCTTCATTGCTACGTCGCCCATCCATATGCGAGACAAGCTTCGTATGCAACCGGACGAGGTTATGGAACACGCGGTAAAGGCAGTAAAGCGTGCACGCCAATATTCAGACGATGTTGAATTTTCCCCCGAAGATGCGGGGCGTTCAGAGACGGATTTTCTATGTCGCGTGTTGGAGGCGGCCATCGACGCTGGTGCACGCACCGTGAATATCCCGGACACCGTCGGCTATAACCTCCCCGAACAGTTTGCGGCGTTGATCGCCGAACTTATGGAGCGCATACCGAACTCTGATAAGGCAATATTCTCAGTCCATTGTCACAACGATCTGGGGCTGGCGGTTGCTAATTCGCTTGCGGCCGTGAAATGTGGGGCGCGCCAAGTTGAATGTACCATTAACGGTCTTGGCGAGCGCGCTGGTAACGCGTCGCTCGAGGAGATCGTGATGGCGGTACGTACTCGGCAGGATATGTTCTCATGCGATACGCGCATCGAAACCAAGCACATCGTCGCCGCGAGCCGCTTGGTATCGAACATTACCGGTTTCCCCGTTCAACCCAACAAGGCCATCGTCGGCGCCAATGCCTTCGCGCACGAGGCCGGCATACATCAAGACGGCGTGATTAAATCGCGTGAGACCTATGAAATCATGCGAGCCGAGGATGTCGGTTGGGCTGCGAGTCGCATGGTGTTGGGTAAACACTCGGGTCGCAACGCATTTCGTGGTCGTCTGGCTGAACTCGGCATCGAGTTTGCGACAGAAGAAAAGCTTAATGGTGCATTTGCTCGGTTTAAGGACTTGGCTGATAAAAAACACGAGATCTTTGACGAGGATCTGCAAGCGTTGGTCACTGAGCAAGGTCTAGAGCATGCCAACGAACACCTACGTTTGGTTTCCCTCAAGGTATGTTCGCAGACGGGCGAGACCCCGCACGCCGCGGTTGCCCTATCGGTCAACGGCGAAGAAAAACGGGCAGAAGCGCCGGGGAGTGGTCCGGTGGATGCTGCCTATAAGGCCATAGACAGCATTGTTGGCAGCAAGAGTGAGCTACAGTTGTATTCCGTAAGCGCTATTACCAGCGGTACCGACGCCCAGGGAGAGGTAACGGTGCGCCTGGAGAAGGCTGGTCGAATCGTCAATGGTCACGGCGCAGACACCGACATCGTCATCGCTTCCGCCAAGGCCTACGTGAATGCGCTAAACAAGTTGGTATCGCCGTCGCCGCGAACACATCCACAATCGGGCCAGGCGATATAGGCGGGCGAGCCAGGAACTAGCGTGCCTCAGATGCCACCATTGTAAGGCTACGGCACGGGTTATTGCTTGAGCGGCTCGGTCGCCTTGTGGATCTTTTCTTTGGCGCCTTCGAGCGCTTTCTCGGCGCCTTCCTTGACGGTGCCTATCATCTTGTCCTGGACGCTGCGTTGTTTAAACGGATTGCTAAGCAACGGGGCGTCGCGGCCAAAGTTGACTCCGAGTGGAAATGCGATCAGCCCACCCAATATCAGCGCGAAGATGAATATTTTGGCTTTTTTCACGCGATGATCATAACAACGAAGCCAAAGATTGCCTAGTGTACAAGGCTATGCGCGCGGGAATAGACGCGTAAATGACCCTTGTGTTAGGCCGCCGACTCGGTATGCTAGTCGCATGGAGAGCCGTGAGGCACGGCGCCAGGAGTACCTGGACGCCATGGGTATCGATCGGTGGGAACGGCGTTCGCTGAAACCCATGCCGGCGTCACCCTTGCTCCCGGCAGTGGTCACCACGCGAGACACCACCGATATCAGCCGAATGGATTGGGATCTGCTCCAGGCGGCCGTGCACAACTGTACGAAGTGTGCATTGCATAAGACCCGAACACAGGCAGTATTCGGCGTAGGCAATCGAAATGCCGACTGGTTGTTTATTGGCGAGGCCCCTGGTGCGGAAGAAGATCGGCGCGGCGAGCCCTTCGTTGGTCGGGCCGGCCAGTTGCTAAATGCAATGTTGTTTGCAGTTGGCCTCGAACGAGAAGATGTGTATATCGCTAACGTACTGAAGTCGCGTCCGCCTAACAACCGAGATCCGCAGCTTGAAGAAGTTGAGGCCTGTGAACCATATCTGCTTCGACAGATCGAGTTGATCAGACCGCGCATTATTGTTGCCCTTGGTCGCCACGCGGCGCATAGTTTGCTGAAAACGGACCTACCGCTTGGCAAACTCCGCGGTCGCCGGCTCAGCTACCACAACACACCGTTAGTCGCGACTTATCATCCCGCCTATCTATTGCGCAATCCGGTGGATAAATCTAAGTCTTGGCAAGATTTGTGTCTCGCTCAGTCCATAGTGGGTGGCGCATGAGCGCGGTGGTCTCGGAGTCGTTACCCGCGTTACGGCCAATGGGTGAAGTTGACTTACCGGACGTGCTCTCGATCGAACGCGCCTCCTATGAATTTCCTTGGACTGAAGCGATTTTTCTCGACTGCCTGCGCGTGGGGTACCACTGTCTGGTCTATGATGGGCACCGTAGCTTACAAGGTTATGGAATTATGTCGATGGGGGCTGGCGAATGCCATCTGCTGAATATTTGTATTCACCCCGATCACCGCGCACAGGGATTGGGTAGCAATCTCATTAATCACTTACTGGAGGTAGCACGGCAGACCTTTGTTCGCGTGGCATTACTCGAGGTGCGCGCGTCGAATACGATCGCCTATGAGCTCTATTGCCGTCTGGGCTTTAACGAGATCGGAACGCGTAGGGGCTATTATCCGGCACGCCGCGGCCGCGAAGACGCCCTACTACTAGCCCGCGAGCTATCTTAGACCCGCTCTAGTTCGTTGATAAGCACGCCAGTTGCGCATCGAGGTCCTTTAGTGCGGCCTCAAACTGAACGGCGCGCTGGCGTTCTTGGACAACAATTTGCTCCGGTGCACGTTCTAGGAAACTTGGATTATCGAGTTTAGCGCGGGCGCGATTCAGGTTTTCCTCGACCTTGGCTCGTTCGCGCCGCAGACGTTGTAGTTCCGCTTGTTTGTCGATAATGGAGCCACGTGGCACAAGCACTTTCATGCGCCCAACTAATGAGGTTGCCGATTCAGGGATGTCCTCGCCGTCATCTAGCCAAGCTAGGCTATTCAGGTTGGCCAGAGCAATGAGGTAATGCTTATTGCGTTCCAAACGTTCGCGGTCAGTGTCATTTCCGTTTTGTAACAACACTGGCAATGGCTTGTTGGGCGGAATATCCATTTCACCACGGATATTTCGCACGCCGGAGATAACCGCCATCACCCAGCGCATTTCTTTTAATGTCGCCTGATTGATCTTTCTCGGCTGTGCCTGGGGGTAGGGTTGCAGCATGATAGTGTCGCCTTTCTTGCCCGCCAGCGGTGCAACGATCTGCCAGATCTCCTCAGTGATGAAAGGCATTATCGGGTGCAGTAAGCGCAATATCGTTTCCAACACGCGCACTAGGGTGCGCCGAGTCCCGCGTTGGAGCGACCGTGGACTGGTTGGGTTGGTCAACGTAACTTTGGCGAGCTCCAGATACCAGCTGCAATACTCGTCCCAGACAAATGCATAAAGCTTGTTGGCCATGAGATCGAAGCGATATTCGTTCATCGAAGTGTTCACCTCGGCCTCTACTTGCTGTAGGCGCGAGATAATCCAACTGTCGGCATCGGTCAACGTAACCTCGCCATTGTCTAACCCACAGTCTTGGTCCTCGACGTTCATCAGTACATAACGTGATGCGTTCCAGAGTTTGTTGCAGAAGTTTCTGTAGCCCTGAACGCGACCGGTATCGAATCTGATATCGCGCCCTTGTGTGGCCAGGCTTGCGAACGTGAACCGCAATGCGTCAGTGCCGTAGGCTGGGATCCCGTCTGGAAACTGCCGGCGTGTCGCTTTCTCGATCTTGCTTGCGAGCTGAGGTTGCATAAGGCCGACCGTACGTTTCTCAACAAGCGGTTCCAATTCAATACCATCGATGAGATCAAGCGGATCCAAGATATTGCCTTTGGACTTAGACATCTTCTGGCCGTCAGCGTCGCGTACTAGGCCGTGGATATAGACCTCATGAAAAGGGACGTTGCCGGCAAATTTCAAACCGAACATAATCATGCGCGCAACCCAGAAGAAAATGATATCGAACCCGGTAACAAGCACGCTGGTCGGATAGAAAGTCTTTAAGGCAGGTGTGTTCTCCGGCCAGCCTAGGGTCGAGAACGGCCAAAGTGCGGACGAAAACCAGGTATCGAGGACATCAGGATCCTGCCTAAGCTTGATGTCTGTACCCAAGCCGCATTTCTGGCGTACGGCCGGTTCGTCATGGGCGACATAGATATTGCCGGCATCGTCGTACCAGGCCGGAATCCGGTGTCCCCACCAGATCTGACGGGAAATGCACCAATCCTGGATATTTCGCATCCACTCAAAGTAGGTCTTGGTCCAGCTACTGGGTACGAATCTGATTGCATTGGATTCGACGGCAGCAATCGCGGGCTCGGCCAGCGGGCCGGTTTTGACATACCACTGATCAGTAAGGTAAGGCTCGATCACGGATTCGGTGCGATCACCACGCGGGACCATCAGTTTGTGTTTCTCCGTGCTCTCTAGTAAGCCGGCGGCGGTCAGGTCATCAACAATGCGTTGGCGTGCTTCATAACGATCCAAGCCATCATACTTCGATCCGGGCAAACAGATGTGGGCGTCATCGGAGAAAATATTGATGATTTCTAGGTCATGGCGCTGGCCAACCTCGTAATCATTGAAATCATGTCCCGGCGTGATCTTGACGCAACCAGATCCGAATTCGGGGTCGACATAGGTATCTGCAATGATTGGGATCTGTCGGCCGGTCAGCGGCAGCTCAACTTTCTTACCGATCAACTGCCGGTAGCGTTCGTCGTCGGGATGAACGGCGACGGCCGTATCCCCAAGCATGGTCTCGGGGCGTGTGGTCGCCACTACGGCGTGGCCAGATCCATCGACTAGCGGATAGCGAATGTTCCAAAGAAACCCATCTTCTTCCCCAGATATCACCTCTAGATCTGATACCGCCGTATGCAATACGGGATCCCAGTTAACCAAGCGTTTACCGCGATAAATCAAGCCCTCGTCGTAGAGCCTCACGAACACCTCAGTCACCGCACGCGACAGGCGCTCATCCATGGTAAAGCGCTCGCGTGTCCAATCGAGCGATGCGCCCATGCGCCGCAACTGTTGAGTGATACGGCCACCGGACTGTTCCTTCCATTGCCACACGCGATCAATGAATGCATCGCGCCCCAAGTCATGTCGGGTCTTGCCTTCGGCTTCGAGCATACGTTCGACGACCATCTGGGTGGCGATACCGGCATGATCACTCCCGGCTTGCCACAAGGTGTTGTTGCCAAGCATCCTGTGATATCGAATGAGGGCATCCATCAATGTATCTTGAAAGGCATGCCCCATGTGTAGGCTGCCGGTCACATTGGGTGGCGGGATGGCAATACAGTAGGCAGAACCATTGTTGGTCGGGGCGAAATAATTACCCGATTCCCACTGCTCGTATATGCGCTCCTCGATCGCGTGAGGGTTGTAGGCCTTACTGAATTTTTCTGAGCGCATCGTATTCACTCATACTAAAAGGGCGGGAATTTTCCCGCCCTAGCAATACTTACAGTTTATCGAGCTTGTCTAGCGCCGCTTATGGCTAGTTTCCACATCTTTAGCATGCTGTTCCAGGGCTTCACGCAGTAGGAACTGCAGACGATCGATTGTAACCGGACTTAGGGTGCGCTCACCACACTTGCGCAACTCCATGTTGAGTTTGGCGATGACGTTCACGGCTACGTTGCGGGCCTCGGTTTTGGCGGTCGCCGACGATGGCTCCAGTATCTTGTGCTTGCTTTGCTTCTTCCTGCTGGCGCCAGCCGATGTGACCTTGGGCGCCGCTAATGGGACTGGTTTCTTCTTGGGCTTCTTGGATTCAGCCGGTCGGTCGACGACTTTGTTGAGTACCGGAATATTCTCCGTATGTTGTTCAAGCTTCGCCTTAGGTTTGGGTTGGGTCGGCTCTAATGTCTTGGCAAGCGCATCAAATTTTGACGCTGACGATGGGGGTTCGATGGCGCCCGGCGATCCCTTAGCGCGTGTCGCCACGCCCTTGCCGCCCCAGGGCATACCCGACGTCTGTTTGGGCTTGGCTGCACTGTTCTTTCGAAACAGCGCCGACGGGGTCGGCCAAGATGTGCGTTTGTAACCGTCCTTGCTTGACTTCACGGCCGGCACTGCGTCCTTGGCAGCAGTTGGTTCAGCCAAATCAATGTATTCCGAGTCATCTGGCGATGAATCGCCGGCGGCGCCCGACCGATCGGGCTCTGTGCCGACATCCTGCGTTCCTTTGTCACCCCCCGTACCGAGGTCGAAATCGATACCTGGCATCTTCAGTTCTTTCGCTTTGTCTGGCGACGCGACCGTAAAAATTTTATTTTTTGGGCTTGTCGCCGGCGCTTTGGAGGTGACACTTTCCTGTTTGTCGCTGGGCAACGTAACGACCGGGGTAGATGCTTGCTTGGTTTCGCTTGGCTTATTTTCCGGTGACACCTCCGCCGGGGCAGGGATTGCTGATTCGCTGATCTCGCTCACGGGTTCGCCGTGATCTAGCTCAACCGCAGGCTCGTCTGCGAATTCCTGATCCGCTGACTGCGCTTCGTTTGGTGTCAGTAAGACCGTTGTCGCGTCACTTGCCTTGCGGCTTATCGTCGTGCTGCGTTTGTGGCTACTATTCTGCATGACTGCCTTATCCTCTTCCGTGACTTCTTCGGACATCGCTTGCTTGCCGGGGATCTCAAGGGCATCTATGGGGCTTGAGGCTGGTGCGTCATCCTTAACACCAGCATCGTCCGCCGACGACGAAGCTTCGGTAATCGCTTCCAGTTCGGCCCCCAGTTCCACAGACATTTCCTCCTCTGGGGCCAGGGGTACCATCGCGTCCGCGGGCTCGACCAGTGCTGATGTCGTGTCTTCTAAGCGTAGTTCTGAATTCTCGGCTTGACGAGGGGTCTCATCCGCTATTTCGGCCGTTTTATGCAGTTCTTTAGGCTCTATTTCGTCGATAAGGGCGCTTTCGGCCGCCGCTTGCGCGTCAGCGGATGCACTCGCGGCGGGCCCTAACGCCCCGAAATCGAAGCGCCGCTGGGCCTCAGATACGAACGGGCCCGCCTCATGCGCATGATGTTCCACCGATTCTTGGGATCGATCGGCCTGGCGGGAATGGGGGGTCTGCCCCGCGGTGGGCGGCGGACGGTCGGCTGGTATGGCCGCATCTTCGGTCAGGCCCGGTTCAGGGCCATCGTCAGCCAATGACAACTCAGGACTAGGTAACGATTCCGAAGACGTAGGCGTTACTGCATCCGTAAAGTCGACGCCCAAGGACTCGTCCGCGGTGACCTCTGTTTCATCCAGGCTAAGCTCGATAGCTTCTGTTTCGGGTACTTCCCGACCGCGGTCTTTCGGGGTTGGCGTTGGACTCAATGCCTCATCCGTAGGCGCTTCTACCGGTGATGCGTCGGCAGGCGCTGCCTCAAGCGTAGCCTCGTCGGCACCGGCATCGCCCAGCTGCATGTCGGCAGTAGGGCCAATGGCTGCATCCAGGTCGTCGGCATCTTCGTCTACTATCGGGTAGTCGTCATCGGTGCTCACGTCAGAAGACGTTGTCCATGGGATTTCTTCAGCCGTTGCGTTTTCATCCATGAGTTCAATCGCATCGGCCACATCAGAAGTACCGGCTTTGACCTCGTCCGCCTCAGCCAGGGCAGCGGCTAGAGATTCCAGCGATTCGGTGTGGGCGGACATATCCTGGTCTGCGAGCTCAGCCGCGCCGGGTTCGGTAGTGGGCGTATCGATACCCGTATCCGCATCGACCTCGGTAGTGGGCTGAATGCCATCATCATCGTGACGGTCGGTTTCGCTGAGATCATTGCCGATTAGTTCGTTAAGCGACTTTAATACCTGGCCGGTGTCCAGGCTTCGCTTTTGCAAGGTTTGTAATCGTTGGCGGCTTCGTTGCAGTGGCGCTGATGCGAAAGGGACAGGCCCATCGACTTGGTCAGATGTCTTGTGGTCTTGCGTGGCTTCCGGCCCAGCACCGACAAACTCATTTCGGACTAGGTCCTCGAGGGATTTTCGCACCTCCTCGAGCGTGTGTTTAGCTGAGGGCTTATGCTTTCGTTCGTCGCCGATGTCTGTCATTAGCACCCGTCGGAAGCGTCCGCAACCCGGTTACAGATTGTGCGTCTGTAACGAGTAACCTCGTTCTCGGTAGAATCGAAATCGTTCACGCGCTTGCTGCTTGGCCTCTTCGGCGGCACCGACCACATCTGCGACGCGTCCAAACCGGCTAAAAAAAGACGGTATGGCCAATGTAAGAGAGATTAGCACATCATGCCAGTTTTCCGGAGGCTCTTGTTCGCCGATAAGCACTGGTACCTCCTGATCCAGATCGGCGTTATAGAGACTATGCGCAATGAAACTTCCAGGATTAAAGGTCCACAGTAGACGGTCGAGGGTGACGGATTGTTCCGAGTTCTCGGTCAAGATATAGAGCTGGTGACCGAGCCGAAAGGCCTTATTGGTTAATCTACATACTGCCAGACTTGGGTCGATATCGTGGGTTAGGTAGAAATCGACGCGTGTCATAGCGCAGCTTATTTGTCGCGACAACGGTTGATCAGGAACTGGGTCAGGAGGGGAACTGGACGACCGGTTGCCCCCTTGGCTTTACCACCTTTCCAAGCAGTCCCGGCGATGTCGAGGTGTGCCCATTTCAGCTTTCGGGCGAATCGCGAAAGAAAGCACGCAGCAGTAATCGTTCCTGCCTCACGCCCACCAATATTGGCCATGTCAGCGAAATTAGTGTCCAATTGTTTTTGGTATTCGCTCCATAAGGGAAGTTGCCAGGCGCGATCATAGCTTTCTTTGCCAGCCGTTAACAGCTCGCGGGCAAGCGGTTCATTATTGCCCATTAGCCCGGTGGCATGACTCCCAAGCGCGATGACGCAAGCCCCGGTCAGCGTCGCGATATCGATAACGCCAGTCGGTTTGAAACGCTCGGCGTAGGTCAGGGCGTCACATAACACCAAACGCCCCTCGGCGTCGGTATTGAGAACCTCGACGGTCTGTCCCGACATGCTAGTCACCACGTCGCCAGGCTTATTGGCATTACCTCCCGGCATGTTCTCTGCCGCGGGAATGAGGCCAACTATGTTTATCGGTAGCTGCAATTCGGCCGCCGCTCTCAGTGTCCCGAGCACACTCGCAGCACCACACATGTCGTACTTCATTTCGTCCATTTGACCTGCCGGCTTGATCGAAATGCCGCCAGAATCGAAAGTGATTCCTTTTCCAACAAGTGCAATGGGTGAATCGCCCTCGCGCCCGCCGTTGTATTTGAGCACGATAAGTTTTGGCGGTTGGCGACTACCGCGTGATACCGACAGCAACGATCCCATACCAAGGTCTTCCATGTCTGCCGCTTCCAACACCTCGGCCGCGACGCCATATTCCTTTGCAAACTCAGTGGCCTGTTCCGCCAGGTAGGTTGGTGTGCAGATGTTGCCAGGTAGGTTGCCCAGATCTTTAGTCAGAGCCACGCCATTGCTGATGGCCTTGCCCTCTTTGATGGCTTGTTCGCCAGCGCCGATGTCGCTGCGTTTGGGCACGGCCAGGACCACTTTGCGTAGTGGTCGGCGCGGGCTTGCGGGTTTGCTCTTTAGGCGGTCGAAGCGATAAATCACGGTCTCGATAGTCATTACCGCTTGCCGAACTTTCCATGCAATATTGCGCCCCTTGACCTCTAGTTCGGTCAGATAAGTGGTCATTTCTGTCGAACCGGTCTCGTTGAGCAGCTGGGCTGCCTTAACGTTAACTTCAGAATACTGTGCCTCGGCGAATTCGCGTTCTTTGCCGCACCCAACTAGGAGAACACGTTCACTTGGGAGGTTCGATAGGTGATGTAGTAGCAGCGTTTGCCCGAGCCTGCCCTCCATGTCACCCCGACGCAAAAGGCCTGAAATCATGCCTTCCGTGGCCTGATCGATTTGACGCGCCCGCGCCGACAGCTTTCGGGAGTCAAATACACCGGCTACGATGCAACCGGTGCGTTGTTTCTTGGGGTTGCCACTTTTTGCGATAAATTCCATATTTGACGTAGATGCGGTCAACCAGACAGCGTCGGTATGTGGTATATTTTTGGAAACATGGTCTATAGGTTCCCTTTAGCAATCAGTTCCTTAGGCACGGGATGGGCACATATACGCAAACTTCGATAATGGTTAGCCAAAAGAGCCCCGTAGACCGCCATTTTCCATTGTTTGCCGGGCCTTTGTCAAAACGATAGGGCGCTTAAGTGTGGTTATAAAACGCGCATTCTATCGTGAGGCAACGCTTAATACCTTGGCTGTGGCCCTGGTGTTGCTGGTGCTGTTTCTGTTTTTGGTGCTGACCAAGTTATTGGGAAAAGCGGCTATCGGTGAATACACGAGTGGCATCGTCTTTACGCTGTTGGGGCTAGAACTGGGTAGGCGACTTGAGATCCTGATACCGTTGGCGCTCTATCTTGGTGTCTTGCTCACGCTGGCGCGCTGGTACCGCGACAGTGAGATGACGGTGCTGGCGGCTTGCGGGGTCGGATTGCCTTCCCTCTGTCGGCCGGTGATCGTTTTGGCTACTTGTTTTGCGGTTGTTGTCGGGGTTTTCTCGCTCTATTTGTCACCCAAGGCATCGGCGTTGAGCGAGCAAGCCAAGAGCGATGACGCTAACAGAACCACAATCACCAGCGCGAATGCCGGCGTGTTTACAGAGTTGCGCGGCAGCGGGCGTATCTTTTACGCGGAGAAAATCGGGGCTGGTCCGAAATTCGAGAACATATTTGCAAACGACAGGAAATCGGCGAAGCAAAACATACTGGTGGCCAGTAGCGGAGAGCAATACCAGGATTCGCAGACCAGGGAGGAGTTCCTGGTGCTCAAGAATGGATCCATTTACGAAGGCACCCCCGGCGAGCCGGACTACCGAATCACGAAATTCGACAACTACAGACTACGGCTCGTAGCAAAGGAAAACGATCGGCCAGCGACGGAGGTTGAGGGCTTACCCTCCTGGACGCTGCTGAAATCCAGCAACCCACGGCACGCGGCCGAGTTCCAGTGGCGCCTGGCCAAGCCCATTAGTGTCGTGCTATTGGCAGTACTTGCCCTGGTGTTGGCGCATACCGATGCAAGAAGAGGGCGCGTTGGTAATCTGCTTGGGGCAATGCTCATCTATTTCGTATACACCAACACGCTCGGGATCGGTGAGACCTGGCTTAAGGACGGCAGTATGCCAACCGTAATAGGGCTGTGGTGGATACATGGGATGCTGGCGCTAATTATTGCCTATTTGCTAATGCGTCGGGTGCAAAGCAAACCGCTGTTGGCGCTATGGGCATAGCGACATGAGCCTGATCAGCCTACTCGATCGTTATATCGGCCGATCGATTCTATATAGCACGTTGTTAGTATTTGCGATCCTACTCGGGCTCTTCACATTTGTGCTTTTAATCGATGAGCTTGGCGACGTCGGCAAAGGCCAGTACGATCTCTATGCACTTATCAAGTATGTCATCCTCAGCCTGCCCAGAAGGATCTACGAGCTTTTTCCAGCTATCGCCTTGCTGGGGGCCACTCTCGGTTTAACGTCATTGGCCCTGGGTTCGGAGTTGACCGCCATGCGGGCCGCGGGCATTTCACTATTGCGTATCATTGGCTCGGTGGCGCAGATTGGTACAGTGTTTATCATCGGCGGCGTCTTAATCGGCGAAACAGTGGTTCCAGCAAGTGACACGTGGGCCGAGCGCGGGCGAGCTGAGGCGCTGCAGGTTGGATTACATGGAGAAACAACTGGGCTCTGGCTTCGCGACGGCGCCGATTTCGTGAACATCGGCGAGGTGCTGCCCGACCTGACCCTGCTGAATGTCAACATCTATCGTTTCGAGCCGCCGGCCCGTCTTCGTAGCCATACTTCTGCCGATCAAGCACACTTTGAGGACAATGTCTGGCACCTTGCCAATGTGAACAAGAGCACGATTAGTGAAGATGCGATACGTAGAAGCCAATCCGACGGTGAGCTTTGGCAGTCGGTGCTGACGCCTGAGGTCGTGCGGGTGTTCGCGGTTCGCCCGGCTAGTCTGTCGACGTTGGATTTATACCAATACATTCTGCATCTTCGTCGCAACCACCAGGACACGGACCGCTACCAACTTGCCTTCTGGAACAAGCTACTGTTACCGGTGGCCACGGCGGTGATGATCTTATTGGCGGTGCCGTTCGTTTTCGGGCAGATACGCAGCGGGGGGATGGGTCAAAAGGTGTTCATCGGAATCATGATTGGTCTGGTATTCAACATGCTGAACCGTGGATTCGGATATATGGGCCTACTCTACGGTTTGCCAACTTTCCTGGCGGCAGTGTTGCCGGTGGCGATATTCTTGCTGCTCGCCCTCTACCTGTTGCGGCGTGTGGCCTGACTAACGCGCATTGGGACCCCGGGGCGGGCACACACACTATACACAGGTTGGGGAAAGCCCTTTTCCAACAACCACTAACAAGCGGAGGGCGATGCCGATAAATGCCTAAGGTATTGATCTAAAGTTGTTATTTTCTTTGAATAAAAAATGTACAATCTGAGATGTGAGGCCATGATCCGGGCATCCGCCGCCGACACCATGGTTTTTTGCACACAGTTATCCACAGGATCTGTGGGTAACTGCGGATAGACGGTGTGGTTTAATGGTCATATTGGCATCAGGATCGGCGCCCGACGCGCGCGGCGGGACGACCGACGGCTATCATCCAAGCCAGGCGCGCTTAGTGATGTTGCTATGATGTCGAAAGGTGTGGGCTAGAGCGCAGGGAATGTTTGTAGCGTGCCGTTAATAGTCGTTCTCGCCCCAAGCTGGAATTCTGCCCATATGGCGCGGTTGGGCATCTAACGAAAGAGCTAACTAGACCTATGTCCGACCAAACTTTCTTTTTCAATCTCGTCGAAGTTGGGCACTTTGCCGCCTACTTAGCAATGGTCGTTGCGGTAGTGCAGGGGCTGGCCCCGTTGCTTGCACGTCAGCTACGCATGCCGGCGCTGGCAGGCGTCGCCGTCAATGCGTCAGTCGCAGTGTTTGCATTGACAACGTTGGGTGGGTTGACGCTTATCCATGCGTTTGTCACTAGCAACTTCTCCGTGCTTTACGTTTCCCAGCACTCCAACCTGCAGTTGCCCATGTTTTACAAAGTGTCGGCGTTGTGGGGCGGCCACGAGGGTTCGTTATATCTGTGGGTGTGGATCCTTACGTTGTACACAGCGATCTTAGGTTGGCATGGGCGTACAAGGTACCCCCAACGTCTGCCGGTCATCCTGGCGGTGCAGGGCTGGCTAGTCGTCGGTTTTTTTGGGTTGATATTATTCCTATCGAGCCCATTCGAGCGCCTATTTCCGGTCCCGGCCGACGGCAATGATCTGAATCCACTACTGCAGGACCCGGGGATGGTGATCCACCCACCCATGCTCTATCTGGGTTATGTGGGATTCTCCGTACCGTTTGCATTCGCAATGGCAGCGCTGTTAACGAACTGGAACAGCACGCTTTGGAGTGGCCTGATTCGACGTTGGGCGCTAATTGCCTGGGGATTCCTAACCACGGGAATCGTTCTCGGCGGTTGGTGGGCCTATCACGAGCTCGGCTGGGGTGGCTATTGGGCCTGGGACCCCGTCGAGAATGCCTCCTTTATGCCATGGTTGCTAGGTACGGCGCTGATTCATTCCATCACGGTGCAAGACCATCGGCGCATGCTACACGCGTGGAATATATTTCTTGTAATCACCACCTTCTCATTGTCGTTGCTCGGCACGTTTCTCGTACGCTCGGGGGTTCTGTCCTCGGTGCATGCCTTCGCGGTTGACCCTGGGCGCGGCGCCTATATTCTGGTTTTCATGGTTACGGTGCTGACCATTTCGTTTTCTATATTCATGATCAAGGGCCGGGCACAGCAGGCACAAGAGTCCATCACCTCGGCGTTCTCCCGAGAGTCTGTATTTGTATGGAACAATGTTATCTTTGCGTTTGCGTGTGCCACCGTATTGTTGGCCACACTCTACCCGCTGGCATTGGAAGCGTTGACCGCAGCCAAGATCACAGTTGGTGCCCCGTACTTTAACGCAGTGATGGTCCCCATCTTTCTGGTAGTGATGCTGTTGATGGGTATTGCGCCGTTGCTTCCTTGGCGCAAGGCCAATCTGGCAAAACTAAGGTCACGACTTACGATACCCGCTGTGCTTGGCGCCATTGCACTCGCCATAATGCTGGTCTTGTTCCAGCCGACACACTGGACGGCTCCGGTGGCGGTGGGCCTCGTCGGGTTTGTACTAGGGACGATCGTGACTGATCTGTTGCGAGCAGTGAATCAAAGACGCGCCCAACTTAGTGAACATTTTGGTCGTGCGACATTAAAAGCTGTGTTGGCAAATCGTCGCCACTATGGCGGTATGGTCATACATCTGGGGGTATTGGTTATGGCGTTGGGCCTTGTCGGGTCGGGGCTATTCCGTTCGGAAATCACGGTGGCAATGGCAGGGGGCGACGTTCTAGAAATTAGCGGTGAGCGATTGCGCTTTGAAGGCGTGCGCACGTTTCGAAAAGACAACTATGAATCACTGCAGGCGCAATTCACGTCACTGGATTCCGGCTATGTATTGTTGCCTGAACGGCGTTTCTATCCCCGTCAGGAAGCGCCCATGACCGAGTCCGGATTGGACTCAACGCTGGTACGAGATGTCTATATTATTATTAGCGAACGAAGCGGCGATAAATGGATATTCCGCGCGTTCGTGATTCCACTGGTACAGTTTATCTGGTTAGGCACGATCATCATTCTTGCTGGACTTGGCCTTACACTTAGTAGTCGTCGACGCAAAGTGAAGCAAGAAGCAATCGACCATTCCAGCCTGGCACACGCGAAATGACTAACATAAAGTGGATGTTTCTCGTCTTGGTGCTGGTCGCTATGCCCTCATTGGCAGGTGAGGTTAGCGAAGATCCGCTAGAGCGCCAGATGCTGGAGATCGCCAAGTTATTGCGCTGTGCGGTCTGTCAGAATCAACCCATTTCAGATTCCGCTTCCGACCTTGCGCGCGATATGCGGGCGATCATTCGCGAACAATTGCAGGCCGGAAAGTCGCGGGATGAAATCATCGCTTATTTCGTGGAGCGTTATGGGAACTATGTTTTGCTCAAGCCGCCCGTGGATCGCGCGGGGGCCGCGGTTTGGTTTCTGCCCCCATTATTGCTTTTGGTGATAGGCACTTTTGCCGTCGTGTTTGTTCGCCGCCGTCTTCGCCAGCCGTTGCCGCCGGCTCCTGAGCTTTCTGATGAAGATATGGCACGGGTGCACGCTGCGCGTGATCAGGACTAAGCTATGACGGGCCTGATTTTTTTGGCGTTGCTTATTCTCGCTGGCACCATCTGGTTGCTGGTGCGGCCCTGGGCCCCTGCTGGGGAACGGCACGGCGAGCGCTACCACCAACTACAGCTTGTACGTGAGCGGCTGCTTGTACAGCTCGGCGAATTGGAAGCGGAGATGGCCAATCAAGGTGTGGATGCACAAGTGGCGCACGATGAGAAACGACGGCTGGAAGCACAGTTGGCCGATGTCTTGCGTACGCTTGAAGAGCTAGAAACATCATCCGACGATCAGCCGGCGGCGCTTACAACATCTGCGCGTCGCGCCACGGTTGTCGTATTGGGGCTGGGACTGCCACTGATTACCGTTTTGCTGTTTATCGGTACCAATCAGCCAATTTCACAACGCTTGGCGTCCAAGGGGGTCGCGGTCGCGCAGACACCGCAGGTGCCGCCCATGGCGCTGGAAATGGTGGATCGTTTGGAGAAACGTTTGGCCCAGCAGCCCAATGATGCAGTCGGTTGGGCGAGATTGGGGCGCTCCTACCAGGTTCTCAACCGCATATCCGACGCCAAGGCTGCCTACGCCAAGGCCTACCAGTTGGCGCCGGAAAACTCCCAGCTGCTGTCCGAGTACGCGGCGCTCTTGTATAGCGAGAACCCAAGACAAACCAGTGGTCAAGTTTTCACGCTATTTAGCAAGCTGCGCGAATTGAACCCAGATCATCCCGGTGCCTTATGGTTTCTTGGTATGGCCGCGTATGAGAAAGGCGAGTTCCGTGTAGCGGTAAACTCCTGGGAGCACTTGGCAAAGCAGTTACCGGCGAACAGTCAGGTTCTGCCGCAGGTACGTCATGCTATCGCCGAAGCGCAGTCGCGCCTCCAAGAATAAGCGCTGTCATCAACCGCTAGCCGCCTTGAGCTCTTGGATCTTCGGAACCAGGACTTCGCGCAGGACCCCAGCATCGATCGGACCGATGTGCTTATAGCGTATGACGCCTTTTGCATCGATGACAAAAGTTTCGGGAACCCCGTAGACACCGAGCTCAATGCCGACGCGGCCGTCGGTATCCATGAGGCTTACTTGGTAGGGATTGCCGTGGTCCGCTAACCATTTAAGGCCATCGGTCCTTTCGTCTTTATAGTCGAGTCCAATTATCGGTGCGACTCCCTGGCGGGCGATTTCCATAAGCAGCGGATGTTCAACCTTGCAAGCGACGCACCACGACGCCCACACGTTGATCAAGTAGACTTGCCCGTTCAAATTCTTGGCGGATACTTGTCGGGTTGGTTCGTGTAGTACCGGCAACGTAAACGACGGCAGTGGCTTGCCGACTAAAGGTGAAGGAATCGTGCGCGGCGATAGCTTGCCCGCCTGCATTTGTGACAGCGCATATGCTAGCAATAGGCCGAGCGCGGCGAACGAACCGATCGGGATAAGAAACTTTTTCACTCGTCCTTGGCGTGCTTGGCGATGGCGCCGGCGACTTCTGGTGGCATGTAGTTTTCGTCATGCTTGGCGAGTACCTCGTCGGCGACAAACCTATTATTCGCCATAAGCCGGCCTTGTGCGACAATCCCTTGCCCCTCACGAAATAGGTCGGGCAAGATGCCATCATAATGCACACTGATTTTTGCGTTCATATCAGTGACAACGAAATCTACTTTCGTGCCATTTTTCTTGACGCTGCCTTGTTCAACAAGGCCGCCGACGCGAAAGCGTTGTGCCTGCGGCGCTTCGCCAGCTAGCACCTCCGTGGGACTATAGAAAAATACCAGATTGCTACGAAACGCGTTTAGCACGAATAATGCGGCGATAGTAAAGCCCACAACGCTAGCCACAATAACCGCCATTCTTTTGTGTCGTGGTTTCATTTCTCTTGGACTGTTTGTGAAACTATAAACTGGCGCAAGGCTTTAAGCACCACGCCTCGCCGTCGCATGGGTATAATCACGTTAATGACCAGAACGAAAATCGCGAAACCATAGGCGCTCCAGACATAGCCACCATATCCACCCATCGAGATAAATTCTGACCAGCTCATTGCGCTTTTGTTCCCACTACCTCTGCGACCCATCGCGTATGCTTTTCGCGCTCCAAAATCGCGTAACGCATGCGCATTAAGACAACAGTAGCAAAATAAAGCTTGAAACCAATGAACATCATCAGCAGCGGCACCAGCATACTAGGATGAATGGAGGGTGCGCCTAGTTTACTGACTGAGGCCGGTTGATGCAGGGTATTCCACCATTCGACGGAGAAATGGATGATGGGAATATTCACGACGCCGACTAGGGCAAGGACAGCGGCGGCCCGGGCCGCCCGACGCGGTTCTTCGATGCTCGCCTCCAGCGCCATAAATCCGATGTAAAGAAACAACAGGATGAGTTCTGAGGTTAGCCGTGCGTCCCAAACCCACCAAGTGCCCCACATGGGCTTGCCCCATATTGAACCCGTGACCAGCGTAACAAGGGTAAATGATGCGCCGATTGGCGCGCAGGCGCTGGCCAGAACCTCAGCGAGCTTTGTCTTCCATGTGAGCCCTAATGCGCCGGCGGCTGCCATAATGACATAGACAAACATGGACATCCAGGCACTAGGGACATGGAGAAATATGATGCGATAGCTTTCACCCTGTTGATAGTCAGTCGGTGCTACGAATAGGCCCCAGTACAAGCCAACCGCGAGCAACAGCACGGTCAATACCCCGAGCCAAGGGATAAGGCGTCCCGCCAATGGGTAGAAGTTCTTAGGAGAGGCGTATTTTTTGTATATCAATGTTGCACGCTCAGTCGAGTGAGATTCGCAAGGCGATAGCGGTAACCCAAGGGGTAAAGATCACAGACAATACCAAGAGGGCTGCCAACAGCGACAGGTGGGCTTCCACATCCATACCCAAGGCGTGGGTTGATACCGCCCCAGCACCAAATATGAGCACCGGAGTATACAACGGCAAAACCAGCAACGAAAGCAACACCCCGCCACCACGCAACCCCAGTGTCAGCGCCGCACCAACGCTTCCAATGAGGCTTAACACAGGTGTCCCCAGCAGCAGTGACGCAACAAGTATTCCCATATTTTCATACTGAAAGTTTAGTTGTAGCGCTAACAGGGGTGAAATCAGCACTAACGGTAGGCCGGTAAGCAACCAATGGGCCATTATTTTGGCGAGGACAAGCGTCGTCAACGGGTGCGGTGTAAGGGTAAGCTGTTCTAGCGTGCCATCGGCGTAGTCGTTGGCGAACAGGCGGCTCAGCGACAACATGGTTGCTAACAGTGCGGCTACCCAGATTACTCCTGGGGCCATAGTGCTCAACAGGTTTGGTTCGGGCCCGACCCCGAGCGGGAACAGGCTACCGACGATGATAAAAAAGACAAGTGGTGTGAGAACATCCGTGCTGCGGCGTAAAGCTACTGTAACATCCCGTACAAACACGCAGCGGACAGCGACGAACAGACTGGATGAAGTCACGAGTCGAGAGTAATGTGTTGAGTGGCCTTGGCACCACAGGCGATTTTTTGGTGGGACGTGACCACAACCATGCACCCACGCGTCAAGTAGTCGGTGAGGATATCTTCCATTACCGCCACGGAATCGGCATCAAGTCCGGCGAAAGGTTCGTCAAGAATCCAAAGATTCTTTTTCGAAACTAAGAGTCTCGCCAGAGCCAGGCGCCGCCGCTGTCCCTGTGACAACACTTTGGTCGGAAGATGAGCAAAGCGGGTCAATCCCATGCGTTCAAGCGCACCCTTCACCAAAGTATCAGTGCCATTGTTTAGGCGCGTTGCCACGTGTAGATTTTCTGCCGCTGTTAGATCCCCTTGCACGCCATTAGCGTGGCCAACGTACGCGAGTAAGGCCCGATAGTCGTCGCCAAGCACGTGGATGTCAGTACTGTTCCACCTGATTTGGCCTGCGTTGGGTCGCGATAAGCCGCAGAGGGTACGCAGAAGCGTTGTCTTGCCACTACCGTTGCGACCAACTATGTGCAATAGCTCGCCGTGCTGCAGGCTGAAGGACAGGCCGCTGACCAGCGGCCGATCACCGCGAACACATTCCACCTTGGAGGTCTCGAACCGGTTCACCGTGTCTGTGGCTCAGTTACGGGGAGCTGTCGTGAGGAATCATAATAGATGAAACTGTGACTTGGCAGTCACGCCTGCACTTCAGTACGACTATACTAGCCATTGATTGATGTGTGGCATCGGTGTGGACAGTCCCTGCTTCAAATGGCGCCCCGGAGACGATTCGAACGTCCGACCTGCCGCTTAGGAGGCGGCTGCTCTATCCGACTGAGCTACCGGGGCACTCGGTTCATTGTAGCGGAAAATCCGTGCTGGGTGCCGCTTAGGCGCGAGTGCCGCGTTAGCAGGACAGCCGCTTTGACGGCCATCGTCGAGATTGATGGTGGAGCGGAGGAGGATCGAACTCCCGACCTTCGCATTGCGAACGCGACGCTCTCCCAGCTGAGCTACCGCCCCATAACTGCATGGTCCATGCGACCCTTAACTCTGGCTAACCACAACTGTATTCTAGAACAATTCCGCTGGACTGTGGAAGGAGTAACAACGGATCTTGGGTTAGAGTGAGGCATAGCCAGTTGTTTCGGTCGCGACTGCGATCTGCCGGCAACAGGGGATGCTAATGGCGTCGCCTTAGGGCCAACGCTCCTTCCGGGCAGGAACGGTGTGGACTAGACTTAAATTAGGGCAAATTTCGGATAAAGCTATAGATGAAGGTAGTTATTCTAGCCGGCGGGTATGGCATGCGACTATCAGAGGAAACGGAGATCCTCCCAAAACCTATGATAGAAATCGGCGGCAAGCCGCTTCTTTGGCATCTTATGAAATTTTTTTCCACCCGGCATTTCAACGAGTTCATTGTTGCCCTAGGGTACAAAGGAGAGGTCATCAAACGCTATTTTCTACACTATCCTCAATTGCAATCCCACATGCACGTTAATTTGGAAAAGGGTTCTGTTGACACTTCCGGTGGGGTGGATGAGGACTGGAAAATCGATCTTATTGATACTGGGCGCGACACGATGACGGGAGGCAGGCTCAAACGGCTGCGCGATCGCGTCCAAAGCACGATCATCTTTACTTACAGCGACGGTTTATCCGATATTAACCTAGAGCGGTTACTAGAATTCCACCGTTCTCACGGCAAAATAGCCACAGTAACTGCCGTTCCCCCACCTTCACGCTTCGGCCTACTTGAGATTGACAAAGATCAAGTAAGTTCGTTCAACGAGAAACCTAGAGATTCGCATGAATTGATCAACGGTGGGTTTTTTGTTCTAGAGCCGGACGCCCTAGATTACATAGACGATGACTCGACGTCATGGGAGCGGGAGCCGTGCGAAAGACTAGCCAAAGACGGGCAACTTATGGCCTATCGCCACAACGGTTATTGGCAATGTGTTGACACGTTGCATGAGCTCCGGCTCCTACGTAATGCATGGAGTGATGGGCGAGCTCCCTGGAAAATCTGGTAGTGAACCCATCCTTCTGGCAAGACAAGTCCGTATTGATAACGGGGCACACGGGTTTCAAAGGTAGCTGGTTGTCGTTGTGGCTACAAGGGCTCGGAGCGAATGTCGTGGGATATGCGTTATCACCACCGACGAATCCCAATCTATTTGATGCTGCTGCAGTCGCTGAGCACATGACTTCCATTATCGGAGATGTCCGCGATGTCGACCATATTCAGTCAGTGGTGCAGCAACATCAACCCGAAATAGTCATTCACATGGCAGCACAGTCTTTGGTGCTGCCATCGTACACCAATCCCGTCGAAACCTACGCCATAAACGTCATGGGCACAGTTAATCTACTCGAGGCGCTCCGCCATTCGGAAAGTGTCAAAGCTGCGGTCACTGTTACCAGCGACAAGTGTTACGAAAACTACGAACGGCTTTGGGGTTACCGAGAATGTGATCCAATGGGAGGCCGCGACCCTTACTCCAGCAGCAAGGGATGTGCAGAGTTGGTGACTAGAGCGTTTCGCGGCTCTTATTTTTCTGAGACTGGCCTGGGAGAAAACCATCTGGCCCTGGCTAGCGCGAGAGCTGGAAACGTGATCGGCGGCGGGGATTGGGCCCCGCATCGACTAGTTCCAGATATTATAGAATCATTCGCTAGAGGAACGTCGGTCAAGATACGTAACCCACACGCTATCCGTCCTTGGCAGCACGTGCTGGAACCATTAACCGGTTATTTGCAGTTGGCCGAGAGATTGTGGAAAGACGGTATGACGTATGCAGAAGGCTGGAATTTCGGTCCGAGTGACGATGATGCTAAACCTGTATCTTGGGTTGTCGACGAGCTTGCTAGGCTTTGGGGAGATGGGGCTCGGTGGGAAACAGCCTCTGATGTACATGCTCCCGAAAGCAACTATTTGAAGCTTGATTCGTCCAAGGCCAAGGCAAAATTGGATTGGAAGCCGAAACTGTCTCTGCCCCAGGCACTAGAGTGGACGGTACAATGGTACAAGACCTACTATCGTGACCAACCATTGATTCGAGAAGTAACACGAGAACAGATCTCGTATTTTCAGGGATAGAGCAACTCTAATGGTCGCAAAATGTCGCTTCTGCGGCACTCGATTAGAAAATACGTTTGTTGATCTGGGCATGTCGCCCCTTTCCAATTCGTACCTTACATCAGAGCAGCTCACACGCGTAGAATCGTTCTATCCCTTGCATGTGTACGTATGCGGCGTCTGTTTTCTAGTTCAATTAGAAGACTTTGAAACCCCAGAACAGATCTTTCGGCACTACGCGTATTTCTCTTCTTACTCGGAGAGTTGGCTTAGACATGCTCGCGCCTATACCAACAATGTCGTGGAGCGTTTTGGTATAGGTGGAGAAAGTCAAGTAGTCGAAATCGCAAGCAATGACGGATATCTGTTACGTAATTTCAAGGACCGAGGTATACGCATACTCGGCATCGAACCGGCACGCAACGTCGCGCAGACAGCAATAGAGTCCGGGATTCCAACGTTGACGAGGTTTTTTGGAGCTGACACGGCGCGGCATGTAGTGTCTGAATATGGACCAGCAGATCTTCTGATCGGGAATAATGTCCTGGCTCACGTGCCAGATCTCAATGACTTCGTAGCAGGTCTACGAATTTTGCTTAGTATTGATGGAATCCTCACGATGGAATTTCCTCATGTGTTTCGTCTAATGCAAAACAATCAGTTTGATACAATTTACCATGAGCACTTCTCTTATTTCTCCTTCTTAACGGTCGAACGAGTGTTTGCGCATCATAAACTGTCCGTATTTGACGTAGAGGAGCTATCCACGCACGGTGGCTCACTACGTATATTCGTGAAGCATGAGAACGACAATGCCAAAGTGGTGACAAGACAAGTGAAGGAATTGAGGGAAAAAGAGCAAGAAGCGGGTTTGCAAGACCTTGCAACGTACGCTTGTTTCGAGGGCAAAGTACAACAGATAAAACGCGATCTTTTAGAGTTTCTAATCAAGGTCAAACGATCTCATAAAACGATAGCGGGATACGGAGCACCTGCCAAAGGCAGTACATTGCTAAATTATTGCGGCATTAGAACGGATCTTCTCGAGTACACTGTAGACCGCAGCCCTCACAAGCAGAACTTGTTCCTCCCGGGAGTTCACCTGCCCGTGTTTGCGCCAGAGAAGATCCGAGAGACAAAACCTAACTACGTACTTATACTTGCTTGGAATTTGCGTACGGAGATCATGGAGCAGATGTCGTTTGTCCAAAACTGGGGCGGCAGATTTGTGACTCCAATTCCGTGCGTGGAGGTCTTCGATTGAAATTTTCTGAGACCAAGCTAAAAGGGGCCTACATTATTGACATCGAGCCAATAGAAGACGAGCGCGGCTTCTTTGCACGCAGTTGGTGCGCGGAAGAATTTTCAGCCCACGGCCTTAACCAACGGTTGGTACAATGTAATATCTCCTTCAATAGGAAAAAGGGCACGTTGCGTGGCATGCACTATCAGGCGGAACCATATCAAGAGGCCAAACTAGTAAGGTGTACCATGGGTGCGATCTACGACGTGATCATTGATTTGCGCCGAGAGTCGCCTACCTTCAAGCAATGGGTAAGAGTGGAGCTGATAGCTAGTAACCGCCGTACGCTTTATGTGCCAGAGCGATTTGCCCATGGATTTCAAACCCTGGAGGATAATACAGAGGTGTTTTATCAAATGTCGGAGTTCCATCACCAAGAATATCAAAGAGGTAACAGATGGAATGACCCAGCCTTCGGTATAGTGTGGCCGATCTCGAGCCCCAGTGTGTCGCCGCGCGACCGCAGCTACCCGGACTTCGAGGGGTGAAACGGGTTCTCGTCACCGGTGCCACCGGCTTTATCGGCCGGCACTGCCTCAAGCCCTTGCTGGAGCGGGGTTACGAGGTTCATGCGGTCTGCCACGACCGCCCTGTGGTTGAAAGCTCCTCACTCACTTGGCATCGTGCTGACCTGCTTGTGGAAGGGGAGATCGCGCGCATTGCCAAAACAGCGAAGCCTACCCACTTGTTGCACCTCGCTTGGTGCGCTACACCAGGAGAATTCTGGACATCGCTGGAGAACCTCCGCTGGGTAAAGGCCAGTATTGATTTGCTGGAGGTGTTTGCACGCTACGGAGGCCAGCGCTGCGTAGTGGCGGGCAGTTACGCCGAATACGACTGGCGCCACGGCCGGCTCGAAGAGAACTCAACGCCGCTTGGTCCATCAACACTGTACGGGGCATGCAAGCACGGTCTACACGTAATCCTCGACACTTTTGCCTGGCAGTCGGGATTCATGGTCGCGTGGGGTCGCGTGTTCCACGTTTATGGCCCCCACGAGCACCCGCAGCGCTTGATGCCTTCGGTGTGTCTTTCGCTACTAAAAGGTGAGGAGGCACGTTGCACCCACGGGAATCAAGTTCGGGACTTTCTGTACGTGGAAGACGCGGCGGACGCGTTCGTCGCGCTCCTCGACAGCGAGGTCATAGGCGCCGTGAACATAGGGTCGGGTGAAGGCGTTCCGATCAGCACGGTAATAGATGGCGTTGCGAAGAAACTAGGGAGGCCGCACCTCGTCAGGCTCGGCGCAGTGCCCGCCCGGGCAGGCGACCCGCCAGAACTCGTCGCCGATGTCAGGCGTCTTACAGATGAGCTTTGCTGGCGTCCGCGTGTTACGCTCGCCGAGGGGATCGACCGCAGTATCGCCTGGTGGAAAGCAACCCTCGCGCGGGAGATAGCCTGATGCACAGCTGTCCCGTCTGCGACTCTACTTCTACTGAGGTTTTTCTCGAGCGTTGCCGTGTGCCAGTGCACCAGAACTTGGTGCTAGAGGCGCCGCAGACGGCGCGGGCCGTGACACGTGGCGATCTGCGCTTTGCGTTTTGCCATGATTGCGGGTTTGTATTCAACACAGCGTTCGACATGGGAAAACTGAGCTACGGGGACCGCTACGATAACACTCAGGACTGCTCGCTGTATTTCGGCGGCTACCTGGACGGACTAGCGCGCTACCTGCTGCAACAAAAGCGGCTCAACCGACACTGTATTGTGGAAGTAGGTTGCGGCAAGGGCAGCTTCTTGAGAAGGCTTGTAGAGCCGCCGGAATCCAAGAACGTGGGTTACGGGTTTGATCCAAGCTACGTCGGTCCGGAGAGCACACTCGACGGCAGACTCCGATTCGAGCGCCGCTATTTTGGACCCGACTGCACACATGTCAAAGCAGAAGCGGTGGTTTGCCGTCACGTCATTGAGCACGTGCCGAATCCTAGGCGCCTAGTCGAGACGGTGCGCCAGGCACTCGCAGGCACACACACTGGGCGGGTGTTTTTCGAGACTCCCTGCGTCGAATGGATCTTGCGGAACCATGTGATCTGGGATTTCTTCTACGAGCACTGTTCGCTGTTCAGTAGAGCTTCCTTAAGGACCCTGTTCGAGAAAGCGGGATTTACTGTCGACTCGGTGCGCCATATATTTGGTGGCCAATACCTGTGGATGGAGGCGCGGCTTTTGGAATCCCGTCCCGTGGTTTCCAAGAACTCTGGTGCAATCCACGACCTTACGCTGCAATTTGTCGACACTGAGCACAGCCTTGTCCAAAGGTGGGGCGAGACGATCGCGCGACTTGCAGAGTCAGGGCAGGTCGCTATCTGGGGTGCAGGCGCCAAAGGCGTCACTTTCGCCAACCTGGTGGACCAGGAGTGCCGACTCATCGACTGCGTGATTGACGTCAATCCACGAAAGCAGGGCCGCTTTATCCCGGGCACGGCCCATCCGATTGTGAACTACTGTGAAATCCCAGGCCGAGGCATCGAAGCGGTAGTGCTGATGAACCCAATCTATCGGGAGGAGAACGAAGGGTTGCTCGATCAGGCTGGAATCCAGGTCAAGCTCGTTGCATAGGCAGATGAAGCTCATCATCGACACTGAAAGTAGAACGCTGACGCGGGAAGATGGGGACGAACGCAGAGTTCTCGATCTTTATTCAACTGAGGCGTTTGAGATCCTATCGCTTCATTGGGTCCGCGTCGGATGGAATCAGAAATCTCAGTACACCTTCACGTGGATGGGACGCCCTATTATTCAGCTCCCTGAAGATATGGTGCGTGCACAGGAAGTGATTTATCGAGTCAAACCAGATGTAATCATCGAGACCGGTATCGCGCACGGGGGTACACTAATCTTTTATGCCAGCCTCTGCAAGGCCATGAACAAGGGGCGAGTCATTGGGATCGACATCGAAATCCGGCCCCACAACAGGAAGGCTATCAAAGCCCACGAGCTGTTTCCTTATATCACGATGATCGAGGGGAATTCGATAGATGACGCTGTCGCGAAAAACGTAAAGTCGCTAATTCGGGAGGGCGAAAAAGTAATGGTCATCTTGGATTCATGCCATACGAAAGACCATGTGTCGCGTGAGTTGGAGCTATATCATGACGTTGTCACAAAGGACTCATATATTGTTGCTACGGACGGCATCATGAGGGACCTTTATGATGTGCCACGTGGAAAACGCCAGTGGTTGAACGATAATCCCATAGCAGCAGCCACGGAATTCGCCAGCACCCATTTAGAGTTTATATTAGAGAAACCGGCGTGGCCGTTCAACGAAAGCGACCTTACCGAAAATATTACACACTGGACCGATGCATGGTTGCGGAGGGTATAACGAGCTGCAGTCGATGTGAAAGGAGATTCGAGCGGGTATCCTCCTACAAAACGTAGCTGGATCGATTTACAAGATCTCACGACGCGAGGTATGTTAGACGAGATACACCCCACACGACTCCATCTGCCACGAGCGAGATAATACGGAATCCAGCGATCAAAGCTGCCATCTCGCCGAAAGACATGGGCGTGACCAGCATATTCCCGGCGACTGCTTCGAACACGCCGATGCCCTGAGGCGCGAACAGGCTTATATAGCCGATCCCCCAAGAGAATAGATAGGCTCCAGCCACGTCAAGCAATGGGCTAGCTCCCATCGCAGTCGGAAATGCAGTTAGGTAACTAATAAATGACGTGGTTGCAATTAACCAAAAGAAACTAACAACCGCAATGCATTTGATATATGTGCCTAGTGGCATCGGCCGTGCTGATCTGAATGTTTGCCTGTTGAGAAACAGATATGACACTACCAGCGCTAGAATACCCCCTAGGGGTCCGAAGGCCGCAACCTGTCCCCATCCGACAAAGCCTCGCGCATATAACACAAACAGTCCGCCGTACGTTAAGGTCACTGCTGCGGGCAACATTATCTCGAGAAAAACGAGTACTGTGAGATGGCTAGGTTTTATGCCTTCGCCATGGAAGTCCACCATGCGCCCGACAGTGTGCCAGATGCCTCCCGGCAGGTAGCGAGCCGGCAATCGGCCGGCATGGGTTTTGAAGGAAAACCGGTAAGTTACAGGTGACCCACATGCATTCAGTATTAAGGTCGCAAGAACGGGGGCAACAAAATGCAGGACGATCCATGCAAGAAAGGCGCTGGCAAGATAAAGCGGTTGGGCATCCCGGATGACGGTAAGGAGCGTCTCACGCGACTGCCAACCAAAGTAGAGAAGAAACGTGACCGCGATCGGCGTAAACGCTAACTTTAGGTATCCGATGGCGCCGGAGAATCGTGACCCTGTTTGTGACCACATTTTACCTAGTCGTGACCACACCGAACTCGCTTCATCAGCACAATTCTTGAAGTTCACGGTATCCTAATCCTGTTGTTTTCGGACCGTGAGATATCTAACGGGTAGAGCTGGCATCAACGTGAACAGGATACACATTTTTTCAAACCACGTGATGCGAGAACGTAGCACTGCCTTAAAAAGTTCAAAGGGTAAGTGAAAGAGAGGGAAAGACTTACTCCGCAGAGATCTCGATAAACCAAACTCGCGACTTTGATAACGCTCCATTCGTTGCTCGTGTGTCTCTTTACCTCGATGGTCACGCCTATACCAAGACGCCTTGGTTGCATGAACGAAATGCCCCTGCAGAACGAGTTCGCATAACAGAATCAGATCAGATCCAGCTGTGGCAATGACCGTACGGGCACGGCGCAGCGCTTCGGCACGTATCAGCCCCAGGACTGGATGCATATTACCCCATAGCACGGAATGAAATCGGCCGACGCAGTCCATCCCGCGCGTATCCGTCCATCCAGAAGACCTTAAGATGGGATTGCCATGGTCATCAATCCACTGTGATGAACCGAATGCGATTACCGCTTGCGGCTCGCTGCTTAACAGACTAACGCATTCCGAGATGAGGTTGGATGACCAAATATCGTGGCCGGCCGCCCACATAAAGTAGGAACCACTCGACAACCGCAAAGTCCGTCTAAAGTTCTCAGTGATGCCGCAGTTTTCTTCGAACCGATGATAGGTGATTCGATCGTCAGCAGCAGCAATTCGTCGGCATATCTGCGGAGTGTTATCGGTAGAAGCATTATCGGCAATTATGATCTCAAGGTTTCCGTAGTCCTGTGCCTGAAGCGACTCCAATGATTCGGTCAAGAATCGTTCTTCATTGTACACAGGCACACCTATACTGACTAAAGGCAAAGGCTCTTTCTCCATAGTGTCATGCACACTTGTTTGCGAATTCTTGGTAGGCATGGCGGGTTTCGCGGTTCTACTGATGCTTGCGCTACGGTGGGCTCTTAGGGTTGGTATGGATACTTTGATCGGGCGAACCGAACTAGATGTTATGTGGGTGAATACTTGCGTACAGGGATTGGCATGCGAGTCTTATACGTAACTATGCAATTCCTCATCTGGAGTCCAGAGGCAACGGGGTTAGTTATCTGCTCTTGTGTCACCAAGCAAGTCGCGATTTGGTCACTGCGGCTCACCTCTTTTCGGATTTTTGGTAGATGAGCATCGTAATCTGCTCGGATACCAACCCGATCAAGAAAACTAGCATCGAAGTTAGCAGCAAGAGCGCACTCATATTAGTGAAGCGCTTAAAGTGGATATAAGTATAGCCATAGTATGCTAGGCCGATCATACATATGGTGAGGCTAATCGGGAGGAAGAGTTTAAGAGGTGAATAGAGTGTGCCAATCCTGAAGATGATGAGCAAGAATCTTATGCCGTCTTTTACCGGTCTGATATGGCTTTTGCCGAGTCGTTTCCGGACCTCAACGGGAACGTAACTCAAGGAATATCCGGCCCGGAAGAACGCCATTGTTATGGTTGTGGGGTAAGAAAATCCGTTCGGTAGTAGATGCAGAAACTCGCGGAACTTGATGGCATTGGCTGCACGAAACCCGGAGGTCAAATCGGACACTATGTGTCCAGTCATCCAGCTCGCTAGCTTGTTATAGAAACCATTGGCGACCGCTCGATGGGCTCCAGCTTGCGAGTGCCGCGTTCGTGCGGCCACCACCATGTCAAACCCCTCGTCAAGTTTCTCGAGGAGACTCGGGATGTCTTCTGGATTGTGTTGTCTGTCGGCATCCATGAACACAAGAATGTCACCGTTGGCTTCGCGAGCACCGGTTTTTATTGCCGCACCGTTGCCCATAGAGTAGGGGTGCGATATAACATGTACCTTATTTTCGTGGCAGATATTCTCTGTCGCATCAGTGGACCCATCATTGACGACTATGATCTCAGCATCTGGATACAGGGTCCGCAAGCGTGGGAGTAGTACGCTGAGTCCCTGTTGCTCATTTTTCGATGGCATTATTATGGATATAGTTTTTCTCATTTCATCCTGGGTTTTCACAGAGTCATAGGTTGTGCCATCAGTATAGCGTAAGCATGACGTAAAGCCTTTGTCTAATGTCTCTGGCGTCGGCGCCCATTAGTATCACAATCAGAGCCCTCCTATGGCTACACTAATCGACTCTGTCTGCACCTTGTTTAAGTTTCGATTTAATTAGCGCAGATAGTACGTCAGCTTGTTTCTTGACGTTGTCCGTCGGTGCTACTGACGGTGTGTCCAGCAAGGATAAGAGTTCTTTCGATTTCTCAGGTTGACCGAGGCGAAAGTAAATGTCCGCTTCCATGAGAATAATGTTCGGATTGGAGGGATCTAAGGCTCTAGTGTGCTTCGCAACTTCTAGCGCATCAACGTAATCACCGTACTCCAGATAGACCCTTACCAACCCAATCGTAAGATCGTTGCGATGTCCATCAACTGTTCGTGGATTGTGAATGGCGGTCTTATACCATTCAACCAGGGTGGAATACATATAACCACATACGTCGCGGCTCGCAACTACACACTCTGATAGCTCTCCCAGTACCTGAACAGTGCGGGCGTGGATCGGGGCGTCTCCAAGTTTTTTCGTTATATCGTGTAGTATGGGTTGGGATAGCTCGAAGCGAGCTACCGGTCCCGATCGCTTGAGCGATACAAAAGCTGGTAGTTGGCGGAGTTTCGGCGCGGGCTTAATACGGTTGTTGTTCAGTGACGCGCTCGGCTGGGTGATAATTGTACTCGCAACTGTCCTAACCAGCCGGATGAGATAGGCTGCCTCATTTGGTGCGAGCGCCGCGGCGCGAGCATAATGGTCGATTGCCCCAACCGCATCGTCATTTAACGCATATAGTTCAGCGGCCATAAGGTGAGTCCGTGGAGACTCTGGGTGATGCTTAAGTAGGTGCATCGTGAGGGCGTCCTGGCTAGCCCAGATGGTTGCCCGCATGTAGGTAGCGGATCCCAACGCCAGTAGCACAAGAAGGTATGCGCCCATTCGAATGCTAGCTCTCAGTTGCGCAGGTGTGCGTGAGAGGCCATATACAATTCCAAAAATGGGGCCAAAGCTTGGCAAATAATTGCGATGTTCATGGGCGATCTCGAGCCCGATGAAGGTAGACTCCATGGCGTGTCCAGCAAGAAACCACAGTACGGAGAAGCTTAGGGCCGGATATTTTTTGACAGTTACAATCGCGATTATGCTGGCTAGCACGATTCCCGCGACCGCGACCGCGGTTATCCCAGGCTCGAACAGTCCAATGCTTATAGGCATGTCGTCATGATGGAGCGAGAGTCGGTCTGGTATCGGCACTAATAGAAGCGAGATATAAAACCAGACGACACGCGATTCCGTTAGCAACCGCTCCCAAAGGCTGAACTCACGCCACGCGTAGGCATTCAAAACTATGTATGGTTGACTAACAAGCCAGAGTAGAGCGAGGAGGTAAGGTAGCAGAACTGTGATAGCGTAGAACCATTTCAATTTCTGGCGACAATCGCCGCTAAGTTCTTGGTGGCGGAAGAAGATAACCTCGATGACCAATATGTATAAGGGCAGCAAGGCGGCGTTTTCCTTGCTCGCTAGGCCAAGCGCTAAGCCACCGACCAAACCCACAGCCATAAGTGTGTAGCCGAAAGTTCGATTCTCTTGGAGACGCAGTCTCCCGTATACAAAAATGATGATACCTGCAAAAACGAAAAGCGCGGACAACGTAGTCATGCGCTGAACAACGTACAATATCGATGTTAGTTGTAATGGGTGCAAGGCCCACGTGGCGGCGACCAGAGCAGGCAGCCAGGGGTGCAATCTGGGCTGATGAAATCCCGCCCTGATAGAAAGCTGTCTGAGCAACAATAGCGATAGCCAGTAAACTAGTCCGATGTTTAGAATGTGTATAGCAAGGTTGGTGACCTTGAAAGGAAACGTGTTTGTTAACCCTCCTGCGAAATAATGGTTAAATGCGAGGCTGATTAGCGCCAAAGGCCGCTTTAACGGACCGCTATCATTGGATAGCGCAGCTCTCTTTAGGCTGGCGATATCAAGGTCTTTGAGAGCAACCGCCGGGTTGGAGACGATGTGGTATGTATCGTCGAAGACAAAAGGTCCACTGAGACCTGGAAAATAGGCGACAACGATTATGACGCCAATGACTGCTAATGCTATATACGATTTGCGAACTGTCGACACGCTGGGCGACTTTACCGGGTAAGGGCTGAGAATGCCTCTGCGGTCTCCGAAATTTGATCTAGCCTAGGTAGCATCTTCTGACAGACTTTAGTTCTCGGCTTTCAACTTGCTTATCGCGCTTTCCAAGTCCGCTATCTCCTTATCTCTGGGATGCAAATTGTTCTCATTTGCCTTGCGTAATCTCTGGAGTATGAACTCGACGTTTTCTATTTGTCGAAGCGCGAGAAAGGTATTAGCTAATTCGAACAGTGGGTGCAAGTATTGAGTGTCAGCTTGGTAGGCGCGTTCCAAGGCGTTCAGGCCGTTAAGGACCTTTCCTTGTGCGATCAAGGTGCGACCGAGTAGGTAATACAGAAAGGAGTTATCCATAGAGGGCGGCGAGTTATTTATCAAGGTGGTGAGCCAAGTCTCCATGGACGTTTGCATCTGTGCGCAATCTGCGGCAATGCAGTTGCTAATATATTCTAGTGCCATTTGTGTTAACGTCGATGCTTGCCCCTTTGCCAGAATCTTCAACGCCTCCTCTTGAACAGCTGGACTCAAGGGCACCCCGAGTCTGGCTGCCAATAACTGCATGTTGATCTTATAGCCAGCCTCGTGCGGGGCCAGTGCAGCAGCTTGACTGACCGCAGTCAGGGCTCCCTGGTAATCGCCTTGACGGTAGAGCAGCGAACTCAACATTCCTTGCGCGCGTGCTGATTTGGGGTGATGAAACGCCTGATAACGTGTTAGGTGATTGTAATCAGACCAGTGCGACGCGCGTAATACCGTGGTGCCAGCAAAGATAACTGCAACCGCAGGATAAAGAAGCCAGAGTCTCTTATTACTGAACGTTACACTAACTCGATTTAATAGATGAACAAACGCAAACAGAATGCCGAGACATGCAAGGTAATTGCGATGCTCGTGCACGATCTCGAGTGGTAATACTGTCGATTCCATCAAATGGCCGATAAAAAACCATAAGATTCCTAACGACAGTGCAGGTAATTTAGTACGTACATACGCGGCCAGTGCGAGTAGAGCCAGCAGTCCGAACAAGGAAGGTAGTGTAGTCCAAGGCGACAACAATGAGGTGGAAAGAACAATGTCATCGTGGTGCATTGCAAACTGGTCAATACGTGGCAAAACAATCATGGACAGGTAAAAGAACAACACGCGCGATTCGGTCAAGACTCGCTCAGTTATTGTAAATTCCCGGGATTCATACTGTGGGATAGCAAAGTCGACCACCCAGAACGCTGTGGCAGCGACGACAGCAAACGTTATGATTAGAACAACACGTTTGATGTGGGCCGAGAGTTGCCGCCAATGACGCCAAGGAGCCTGATCCGCGAATAGAATGAAATCCAAGGCCAGCATGAAAATCGGCAGCAGCGCGGCGTTTTCCTTGCTTAGCACGCCTAAAGTCCCACACCCGAACAGGCCGAATCCTATGATCCCTATCCCCCTAGTCCGGCCTGCGGCAATTCGGTCGCGCCCGATCATGTAGCATATCAACCCAAGCAGGGTGAAGAGCGTGGACAAAGCCGTCATGCGCTGCACAATGTACAGTACGCTCGTAAGATTGATAGGGTGAACGATCCAAAGTAACGCAGTAGCGGCCGCCAGTAAGTTGTTCTGGTTGAGGCCACCGCTCCCGCCAGCATTCGGGCTGGCGGGCTCGCCTATATGAGAGAGGCGCGCAAATATCAAGCGCACCAGCCAGAAGATCAGCAATCCATTGGCGAGGTGAATGAAGAGATTGGTTAGCTTTAATGGTGTTGTTTCTTCGAAACTGCCGGCAAAGTAATAGTTGAGAGCGAAGCTCAACATGCTGACAGGTCGAAGCAGGGGTCCCGAGCCTACAGAAAAACTAGCGTAATAGAGGTCCTTCGGATGGAGGGAGTCGATCCTAAGATAGGAGTTTTTGAGAATGTTATAGCGATCGTCAAACACATAGGGCCCGGAGACGCCGGGCAGGTAAACCGCCGCCGAAAGGATAAGAACGAGAGCGAGCAGAACCAGTGAGATGCGGCTTGTCTTTTGCGTCATCCTTGTATCACCAGCCCCAAAAACAAGGGCGGCATACGCCGCCCTTGTCGATTAACACGCCGGACAAAACCAGCGCCGTATCTTCTTATCGCTTCGGCAGATACTTCGCAGGTAGCGTACCACCGACCCTAACAAACCATTCAAGATTTCCGCCACGAGCGATCGGCGAATAGACGACGGACTGCCCGGACGCTGTTCCCAGCTCCCCTATGCCTTTCAGGGCGGCCGTGACGATGGGTCCAGCGCTTACGGTTACGGCAGACACATACTTCGCGTTGTAGCTACCGGCCGCGTTCAGACCCAGGCTCGTGTGGCTAACAAAGATGGCGCCAAGACTGCCCGTCTCACTGTAACCGACGTCGATTGCCGTGCGCGCAGCACTCGCCATGCTCGAGGTCTCGGCAACGCGCGAACGGATCGTGTAGTCCTGATACGCAGGTACGGCGATCGCCGCAAGGATACCGATGATCGCGACTACGATCATCAATTCGATGAGGGTAAAACCTTTTTGAAAATGTTTCATTTGGAGCCTCCAAAAACGTACGTTACAACTTATAGAGGACGCCTCGGAAAAAACCGGCCCGATGTGTGCGGAACCGTCATCAGCATTGAGGCCCTGAGTCCCTTTAGGGCCGACGCTTTCCGTGATGTCCTGCTTACCTACATTCGTAGCACACCCCCACCGTGCGTCAAATCCACAGTGATTGGGGCTACAAACACGACAATCGAAATGCAGGAACCATGCCAATCGGCCATTTGAATGTATCACTCTAAACCATAGCCTCAACTATCTGAAGAAAAAAGAATTTCGGCTATCAGGGCGGCATCTTTTTGCGACATACGGGTGCCATCAGGCGCATTTTGAGCAAACGGTGACACAATACGCTACCCTCGAACTGCCGCTGAACGTCACATCGACCTTGCGTACAGCCGAATCGACCGCATATCCGGCGGCGTTCTCAATCTTACCTTGGCTTATGCTGTGCCGTTGCCTATTCGATTCCTAGTTTTTCGAGCTTGTAGCGCAATGCCCGAAATGTGATACCAAGCAGCTTAGCCGCTGCCGTCTTGTTGCGATTGGTCTTGGCCAACGCCTCTTCAATCGCACCCCTTTCCACCTGCTCCAAATAGTCTTCTAGAGAGCCCTCGCCTGAGAATTCAGGGTGCGTGGCCTGCGCACTGGCGGCGTGTGGCTCTTCCCGAAGCTGCAGATCCTCGGCGCTGATTTCAGTGCCATCACAAAGCGTCAGGGCACGTTCCAGGATATTCTCGAGCTCGCGTACATTTCCCGGGAAGTGATAGCGGGACAGTGCCTCTAGCGCTTCGGACGCTAATCCGGGCGCGCCGATGCCCTGGCCTTTTGCCAGGCGGGCACATAATGCCTCGGCCAGGAGCGGAATATCATCGGGCCGACCCCGCAGACTCGGGACTGGAAGCTCTATAACGTTCAGGCGGTAGTAGAGGTCTTGCCGGAATGTCCCTTCTCTAACGAGCTCATGTAATTTCTTGTGGGTGGCACTCAAGATGCGTACATCCACCCGTATTTCGGCCTGGCTACCGACCGGCCGCACAGATTTCTCCTGGATGGCCCGCAAAAGCTTGACTTGCATGTGGACAGGCAGATCGCCGACTTCATCCAGAAACAGCGTACCCGCGTCGGCGGCCTTAAATAGGCCATCTTTGTCCTGCACGGCCCCCGTAAAGCTGCCTTTTTTGTGGCCAAAGAACTCACTTTCCATCAGTTGTTCGGGAATCGCGCCGCAGTTTACTGGGACAAATGGTTTTGACCCGCGTGGTCCCAGCTCGTGGATCAGCCTAGCCACCAATTCCTTACCGGTGCCAGATTCGCCGCCAATGTAGACCGGCGCCTGGCTGCGTGACAGCTTCTCGATCATGCTGCGGACTTTCTGGATTGCCGGCGAATCACCCAGCAACTCGCGGGTCCCCATACGGTCTGGCGTTGGCGCCGGTGTCCGGCTGACCTTGAGGGCACTGCGCACAATGTTTCGTAAGTCATTGAGATCTAAAGGCTTGGAGACGAAATCGAAGGCTCCGGCCTTGAGGGCGGCGATGGCAGTCTCCATATTGCCGTGCGCCGTAATCACGGCTACCGGCAAATGCGGGTGGTTTTCTTGGATATGACGCACCAGATCGATGCCGTTACCGTCTGGCAATCGCATATCGGTCAGACACAGGTGGAATTCGAATTCTTGCAATAGATGACGCGCTTCATCCAAGTTGGCGGCGGCGCGCGTCTCCAGATTCATACGGCCGAGGGTAAGCTCCAATAGCTCGCGGATATCGGGCTCATCATC
>JAOTYM010000239.1 GCA_029861845.1 Gammaproteobacteria bacterium
CGGATCATCAGTCCGCTTATTTCACCGAGAATGGCAAGAGATTGTTGCTCGATTATCTCGCCGCCGAGTTGGCGGCGAATCAGCGCCTTATTGATGAAAACGAAGACTGGGTCGCGCTCGTGCCTTACTGGGCGATCTGGCCGTTCGAGTCGATGATCATTCCACGGCGCGGAGTGGCACGACTTCATGAATTGACTAATGGCGAAGACAAAACGCTCGCCGACTTGCTCCAAAGCCTGCTCGGCAGGTACGACAAGTTGTTTAATGCGCCGATGTCTTACTCGATGGGCTGGCACAGCGCGCCATCATCCGCTGATGCAAGCGATTACTGGCAATTGCACGCGCACATCTATCCGCCGGCGCTGAGATCGGCGACGATAGCCAAGTTCATGGTGGGCTTCGAACTGCTGGCCGAGAAACAACGGGATATCACGGCAGAGTCGGCAGCGGCCCGACTACGCGATGCGGCTGCATGATCGCATCACGGCGTCGCCTCAATCGCCCCGGCAATAACAATGCCTCGGCCATATCCCCCATCGCGATCTTGAAAGAAGAATAAATTTCCAAATTGCCTAATTGCGGGTTACGGTGCTCAATCCAACGGAGGAACCCGACGTGGGCGAAATCGTGCTGGTCCGGCATGGCCAGGCGTCATTTGAAGGCGACAACTATGACCAGCTGTCAGGCATCGGCGCGCAGCAGGCTCGTATACTTGGACGCTATTTTTCGGACCGTAATATCGCGTTCCACCATGCGGTGTGTGGCGACATGGTTCGCCAAACGGAGACGCTCGATGCCATTCTCGAGGTACCCACCAAAAACGGGGCACCGACACGATCTGTACATTCGGGGTTGAATGAGTACGACTTTCGCACTCTCGTAACTCGCTTCATTGAGTGCCAACCCGGCAACGAACTGGTGACGGCTCTTTTAAAAGACCGGTCGGACAAGAAGGCGTACTACCGTCTGTTGAGACTCGTATTGCATACCTGGAGCCGGGGCGGACTTACACAATGTGGCGAATCGTGGTCCGAATTCGTCGAGCGTATCGAGGCTGCCAGGTCGGCGATCGAAACAACGGCGACCAGGGGACGGCGAATTCTGGTCGTGGCATCCGGCGGGTCAATCAGCTCAATTATTGGCCAGGTCCTTGGCCTTACGCCTGACAAGATCTTCGACCTCAACCTCCAGGTCTACAACACGTCGATAAGCCGCCTTTTCGTTGGCAGCTCAAAAGCCAGCGTCGCGAGCTTTAATGAAATTCCTCATCTTGCCGGTCCGGAGCAGATTGGATATGTGACTTACGGCTGACAGGAGCTGAACGATTCAATCCCAACTGCATATAAGAAATTTCAATTTAACCTGACAAAAGGTGTCATATGGATTTCAATTATTCCCCCAAAGTTGAAAAGTTACGTCGCCAGGTACGCGATTTCACGGACGATCATATCGTCCCCCGCGTCGGTGAATACAATAAGGAAGTTCACGGCGGGCAGTTTCCGGTTTCCTTTATGGAAGACCTGAAGGCACTGGCCAAATCCGAGGGCTTATGGAACCTGTTTCTGCCGCACCTTAAAGACGATGAGCCGGGTACCCAACTGACAAACCTGGAGTACGCACCGCTTGCGGAAATCATGGGCCGTATCGAATGGGCCTCGGAGGTATTCAACTGCAGTGCGCCCGATACCGGTAACATGGAGCTGCTGCACATGTTTGCCACTCCCGAACAGTATGAGCAGTGGCTTCGACCCCTGCTCAATGGTGAAATCCGGTCTGCCTTCTGTATGACCGAGCCCGATGTCGCTTCGTCAGACGCCACCAATATCACAACCCGGATCCAGCGCAAGGGTGACGACTATGTGATCAATGGCCGCAAGTGGTTTATCAGCAATGCTTCTCACCCGAACTGCAAGATTTTTATTCTGATGGGCAAGACTGATCCCGATGCGGATACCCACCAACAGCAGAGTATGATTCTGGTACCGAGCGACACACCGGGCGTTGAGATAGTGCGCAACCCGACGGTGTTAAACCACCATTCCCCCGCCGGGCATTCTGAAATTGTATTTCGCGACGTGCATGTACCTGCCGGCAATCTACTCGGGGAGGAAGGCAGCGGTTTTGCATTGGCTCAGGCACGACTTGGGCCAGGACGAATTCACCACTGCATGCGTTCGATCGGGGCCGCGGAACTCGCCCTGGAAATGATGATCGAGCGTTCCCAGGAACGCAAAACGTTTGGCAAGTACTTGCATCAGCATGGCACTATCTCCGAATGGATTGCCAGGTCCCGCATTGAGATCGAACAAGCGCGGTTGCTGGTATTGAAAGCCGCCTGGATGATCGACAACGTAGGCGCAAAGACTGCGCGCAAGGAAATTTCCATGATCAAGGCGCTCGTGCCACAAATGCATACCACCGTCTGCGATCGCGCGATACAGGTGTTTGGCGCGATGGGCCTCACACCCGATACGCCGCTGGCCGATCACTACACCTGGGGTCGCTGCCTACGTTTTGCCGATGGTCCTGATGAGGTTCATCTGCAGTCTATTGCACGGCTGGAGATCAAGAACAGCAAGGCTAATCTCGGTTCAACAGCAGCTTATCTCACGCCGCCGGATCGAACGTAAACGTGCGGAGTGCGAACTCCTGAACATGCCGTGATTGCTAGCTGAACGAGGCTCCTCGTCTACCACCAGGTAGCGTAGAGCGCCGCCAGCATCAGAACGACCACTAATGCTGCAACATTGAAGCCCGTCGTCGTGGATGTATCGACGTCTTTGTGGTCGATTGCGTCGGGATGAGGTTCAGCACCCTGGATTGCCGACACGCCAATGCCCACGGCCATGCACAACAGGAACACGAAACCAACTCGATCGATGAACGGCA
>JAOTYM010000034.1 GCA_029861845.1 Gammaproteobacteria bacterium
AACATTAGCGATTTGGATGGTTGCCTTGCTGCTGGCCTATTTCACAGAGGGCCGAGCGGGGTTCTGGCTGGTTGGCAACCTAGTCGGGGTTGCGCTCGGGTCGAGTCAGTCAGCCGGACGCGCGATGGTTGGTCAGTTTTCGCCACCCGCGCGTTCAGCCGAGTTCTTTGGTCTCTGGGGCCTCGCCAGCAAGTTCGCAGCCATTGTCGGCCCCCTGAGTTACGGCGGCATCACCTATCTTTCTGGTGGCAATCATCGACTGGCGATACTGTCCACGGTGGCTTTTTTTGCGCTCGGTCTGGTGCTGTTGGCGACGGTGGATGAGAAGCGGGGCCAAGCGACGGCACGGGCCGCCCTAAAAACGTGATTTTCTGCCCAGAAAAGGCTTGAATTAGGTGTTCTTGTACCCCAACTATTAAAAGTAAATCTAAGTGCACGGGGTTCCACACATGCAGATGGAGAAACTAACCGCCAAGTTTCAGCAAGGTCTGGCCGAGGCCCAGAGCCTGGCCGTCGGCCGTGATCACCAATTCATCGAGCCGGTGCACGTAATGACGGCATTGCTGGATCAGGAGGGCGGCACTACCCGACAGCTACTTGCTAACCTTAACGTCAATATCAATGCCCTGCGTTCTCAACTAAGCCAGGCGCTCGATGCCCTACCAACCGTCGAAGGCACTGGTGGCGACGTTCTGATATCGAATAATCTAGGTCGGGTGTTGAACCTCACGGACAAGTATGCGCAGAAGCGCGGCGACCAATTCATTTCGACCGAACTTTTCCCATTGGCGGCACTGGAGGACAAGGGAGAGTTGGGTCGCCTGCTCAAGCAAGCCGGCGTATCGAGAAACGGTCTTGAAAAAGCGATCGATGCAATCCGTGGCGGGCAGAAAGTAGAAGACGCAAATGCCGAGGAGCAACGCCAGGCGTTGGAGAAATACACCATTGATCTGACCGAACGGGCCGAGCAGGGCAAGCTCGATCCGGTCATTGGGCGCGACGACGAAATCCGTCGCATCACGCAAGTATTACAACGACGCACCAAGAACAACCCGGTACTGATTGGTGAGCCCGGTGTAGGCAAGACCGCGATCGTAGAAGGTCTTGCGAGTCGTATCGTTAATGGCGAAGTACCTGAGGGTATGAAGGACAAGCGCCTGCTCGCTCTGGATCTGGCAGCGCTGATCGCAGGCGCCAAGTATCGTGGTGAGTTTGAAGAGCGCCTAAAAGCGGTACTCAAGGACCTCGCCCACCAAGAGGGCAGGATTATTTTGTTCATCGATGAACTACACACCATGGTTGGTGCAGGCAAGGCCGAAGGCGCGATGGATGCTGGTAATATGCTTAAGCCCGCCCTTGCGCGTGGTGAACTCCATTGCGTCGGCGCCACCACCTTGGACGAGTACCGCAAGCATGTCGAGAAAGATGCGGCGCTGGAGCGGCGCTTCCAAAAAGTGTTGGTGGATGAACCGACGGTGGAAGACACGATCGCTATCGTGCGCGGACTGAAAGAGAAATACGAGGTCCACCATGGGGTGGACATTACCGATCCGGCTATTGTCAGCGCGGCCACGCTTTCCCATCGTTACATCAGCGACCGCAATCTGCCGGATAAGGCCATCGATCTCATCGATGAGGCGGCGTCCCGTATCCGTATGGAAATCGATTCCAAGCCCGAAGAGATGGATAAGCTCGATCGGCGGCTGATACAATTGAAGATTGAACGCGAAGCGCTCAAGAAAGAGACCGATGAGGCATCAAAGAAGCGGCTGGGTACGCTGCAGTCAGAGATCGACAAACTCGCACGCGAATATGCAGATTTAGAAGAGATCTGGAAATCAGAGAAAGCTGCCGTTCACGGGTCCCGGCAGGTCAAAGAAGAGCTCGAGCGCGCGCGTATGGAGATGGAGACGGCGCGCCGAGCCGGGGATCTCGCGCGCATGTCGGAGTTGCAGTACGGCCGAATCCCCGAGCTTGAAAAACGCCTGGCGACTGCCGGCGATAGCGAAACCAGTGGACGTAGACTGCTACGCAGCTCTGTAACCGAGAACGAGATTGCTGAGATCGTGTCGCGTTGGACCGGCATACCGGTCTCAAAGATGATGGAAGGGGAGCGCGAAAAACTGCTGAGCATGGAAGGTAAGTTAGAAGAACGTGTCGTCGGACAGGACGAGGCAATCGCGGCCGTATCCAATGCGATCCGACGTTCGCGTGCGGGTCTGTCAGATCCGCGCCGGCCCTATGGTTCATTCCTATTCCTGGGCCCAACCGGTGTTGGTAAGACCGAATTGACCAAGGCCCTGGCCGCCTTCTTGTTTGATAGCGATGAGGCCATGGTACGCCTGGATATGTCGGAGTTCATGGAGAAGCATTCCGTGGCGCGCCTTATCGGCGCCCCCCCGGGCTATGTCGGCTACGAGGAAGGCGGGCATCTTACGGAGGCGGTACGCCGTAAGCCCTATTCGGTGATCTTGCTCGATGAGGTAGAGAAAGCACACCCTGACGTGTTCAACGTGTTATTACAAGTGCTCGATGATGGTCGCCTGACCGATGGACAGGGACGCACGGTGGATTTTCGCAACACCGTGATTATCATGACTTCGAATTTGGGCTCAGATGTGATCCAGCAGCTGGCCGGGGAAGAGAATTACGACAAGATGAAAAAGGCGGTCATGGAGATTGTCGGGAACTATTTCCGCCCGGAACTGGTCAATCGTATCGACGAAATGGTTGTCTTCCGTCCTCTGGGCCGGGAACAGTTACACCGAATCGCCGCGATCCAGGTACAGTACCTGCGAGATCGTTTGACCGCTCGCGATATGGGTCTGGAACTAACTGATCGTGCGCTGGACAGACTGGCGGAAGCCGGGTTTGATCCCGTGTATGGTGCGCGCCCGTTGAAACGTGCGATCCAGAATACAATTGAAAACCCACTCGCGCAGGAAGTACTTGCTGGCAGGTTTGGCCCAGGAGACATCATCATCGTCGATGAAAGCGAAGACGCTTTTGTGTTTACCAGGAGGCAAGGAGATCAGGCCACCGAGGTGGCTTAACAATGTTATTTAATCAATTGATGTTGGAGACATTCGTATGTCTATAAATCGTCGTTCCTTTAAGCTAGGAGCTCTGTCGAGCATGTTTGTCATTACAGCCGTGGTCCTGGGGCTAGCGTTTAGCGCCAGCATGGATTGGATACCGGCTGTTAACGGTGGTGCTACCGCGCGTGCAGCTACTAATGTGCTGCCGGCGAGCGGAAACTTTACTGAAATCGTCAAAGCTGTCAGGCCAGCCGTGGTAAACGTCTCGACGATGCGGGTCGCCAAGTCTACCGGCATGGAAGACCTACCAGAGCGTTTCAACGATCCGTTCTTCCGCCGTTTCTTTGGCGATGAGTTTTTCCGACGTTTCGAAACGCCGCCCAATATCCCACAGAGCGGTTTAGGGTCCGGTGTCATCGTCGATCCTGCTGGTTACATTGTCACGAATAATCATGTGATCGAAAACGCCGATGAGATCAAGGTGACCCTTAGCGACAAACGCGAGTTTATTGGCAAAGTGATTGGTACCGATCCGAAGACTGATCTTGCAGTGATCAAGGTTGAGGGTGACGAGCTACCGACTGTGAATTGGGGTGACTCAGATGAGCTTGATGTCGGTGAGTTCGTGCTCGCGATCGGGAGTCCCTTTGGCCTCACCCAGACGGTTACCATGGGCATCGTTAGCGCCGTCGGTCGTGCCAATGTTGGTATTGCCGACTATGAGAATTTTATTCAGACCGATGCCGCCATCAATCCTGGTAACTCCGGTGGCGCTATGGTAGACGTGGACGGTGAGCTGGTTGGTATCAATACCGCTATCTTCAGTCGCAGCGGTGGCTACATGGGCATCGGTTTCGCCGTACCCAGCAACATGGTCCGCCGGGTCATGGACAGTTTGATCAAGACCGGTAAGGTTGTGCGCGGTTGGCTGGGTGTATCTATCCAGGGTGTCACCGCCGACTTGGCTAAGAATTTTGGCCTGTCTAAGGCACAAGGCGCGCTAGTCGGCGAGGTGTTTCCCGGCAGCCCCGCCGCCAACGGTGGAATCAAGTCTGGTGACGTTATCGTCAGTTACGCCGGCAAGGATGTCGAAGACCAAACGGCACTGCGCAATATCGTCGCCCGTACCAATGTTGGTGAAAACGTCAAAGTAAAAGTCATCCGCGACAAGAAACGCAAGACGCTAACCATCAAGATCGGTGAACAGCCCAAGGACCTGGCTAAGGTGGGTCAGGAGCCCGACATAAGCCAGGGCGAGGCGGACAATACGGCGCTGGCCGGGCTCGAGGTACGCGATCTCGACGCCGATGTGGCCGAACGTCTAGGCCTGCCAGCCGGTTCGACCGGCGTGGTGGTCACTGCGGTGAAGCCGAATAGTAGTGCGAGCAGCGCCGGTATTCGCACCGGTGATGTAATCACCGAGATCGATCGCCAACCGGTCAAGAACGTGGCTGATTTTAATCGCATCACCGCCAAGCTTACGAAAGACGACAGCCCGCTGTTGCTGGTCAAGCGCCGCAGCGGTAAGTTTTTCGTCGTCGTTAAATCCTAAGTGTTCTGATCCTAGGAGCCGATTGCGGCTCCTAGGTGAGTCCCGCACACCACGATTCGATCGCCTCCCGAACTTCTGCTGGCCGCTCGGTTAGGGGCCAGTGATAGGCGTCAATCGGGACGATCTTCACATCCGGAATCCGCGTCATTATCTCCCGACTTCGATCGGGGTCGGTGTAGGTCACGCCCCGGGATAGCAGGATAAGCACAGGTACCTTGATGCCGGAGAGGGCGGGTAGGGAACGCACCATCTGCATGATTTCTTGAATGAAATTTGCAGTTGGGAAGACCTTTAAGTCCGGCCACGGTGATGAGTATCTATCGATCATTGCCTCGTACTGACCCGATGCTAGCAATGTCGTGCGCATTTTTTCATCGAGCGCACGCAGATCGCGACTGGGGAGATGTCGCCGGTAGAGACCAAGCCAATTCAGTAGCCTGATGGTGCCAACCAACAAGGCGATTACCGGGCGCAGGTATCTTGCCCAGCGCAGGGAACCCTTAAGGGCGTTCTCGAATACGGGGCCAACCAAGACAAGTCCCTTGACCCGGTGGCTATGATGGCTAGCGAAGTGAATGGCGAGTTGCGCGCCTAGGCTATGTCCGATGAGCACGGCGTGCGGGTAGCTTTCGGTCTCGAGTATGCCCACTAAATCCTGCGACCAGATCTCCATGTTGAGTTTTCCACGACACATGGATTCGCCATGACCGCGCAAGTCCAAACGCAATATATCCCAATCGTTTTTTAATGAAGTGTGTTCGAGGAACTCGGACCACCGCGTCAGGTTGCTGGCCACGCCGTGTATCAGAACGATCAGCGGGCGCTTTATATCGCCACCTCGCCACAGACGGTAGGCGATCTTGGCACCATCTGGTGCCATGAAGGTACGGGCGGCCTCCACCGGCGCTCTATTTGTATAGCGACATGTTCTGCCGATGCCTTGCCGTCATGCGCCGATAGGCATAAGCACCGGTCACTAGGAGCAGTACGGTGAATGTCGCTACACCTAGGTAGATTTCTCTACGACTGAATGTTGGCGGCGCCGAGTTAGCGGCATCCTTGTTTTTGGCTAAGAACTCTTCCAATTGCGCCAGTGTTATCGGGCCCATGTGTTTATCGACGTACATCCCTTGTGGCGACACGAGAAAGGTCGATGGCAGGCCCAGTAACGGCTCAAACGGGGCGAGTGACGTCGACCCCGCACGCAAGACCGGATAATTCATGCCTTGTTCCTTTATGAAGGCACGCAGACTGGTTCGGTCAATCTCTTCGAAGTCGATGCCGAGTACGATGGCGTCGTTGTCGTTATGGCGATTGTGAAATTGGATCAATTCCGGGATCTCCTTGAGACACGGTGCACACCAGGTTGCCCAAAAATTAATCACCAACCACTTGCCGCGATAATCAGACAGCTTGTGTTCCACGCCGTTGGCATCGGACAAGGCGAAATTGACAATTTCCGCGTACGCGGGTGGCCCCCAAAATGCCATCGAGAAAAACAGGATTACCAGAAATCTTTTCACCAGTGTCCGATTCGAAAAAGTGATAGAAGCATAGCTTGGCATAGATTGGCCTTGTCGTTGAAGCATTGCACCTTAGGATAGGCTGTGTGGCCTATGGTTGCCCGATGTCCGGTGCACAACAAATGCTTGCCGAAGGCGGCTAAATCCTTTTACCTGGGTTGGGCCAATCCGCTCGGCATCGAAGGCCGGTTGTGTACAATAGCGCCGGCGCACACGGATGATGCCAGGAATTCGACTAGGAGGGTCGCATCGTGTGGGGCGCAGCAAGGCAAACGAATAAGAATGGGATAGCGGCGACGGGACAAACCTATCATTACGGCTACCCGCCTTGGCCGTGGCATTGGGTTAAGCCACCTACCTCCCCGATCGCACTACCAAGAATCAGGCAAGGACGCGATTTTAGAATGCTCACTTAAAGTGAGGCAGCAGGTTTCATGCATAAGTTACTGTACAGTGGTGTGAAATGCCGGTATGGTATAAGAAAATGACAATTGACCATAGCACCAATAAGACGGTTTGCCTTCGTCTCGGTGTTTTTTTGTGGGTCTTACTACAGGGATTGCCCGCGGTTGCGGGAGACACGGCGAAGGAAATGGAGCGGTTGCTAGACGCCGGATCGGCGCAGCGGGCCTATGATTTGGCGGAGTCCCGTGCCGCCGAGGAGGCCGGCGATCCGGAGTTTGACTTCCTCTATGCGCTGGCTGCCATTGAAGTAGGGCATCCCGAGCGTGCCGTATTCGCCTTAGAGCGGGTGTTGTTTCTGCATCCCCAGAACGACCGCGTGCGCCTCGAGCTGGCGCGCGCCCAGTTCCTGCTTGGGAATTATCCTGAGGCCCGTATCCAGTTTGAGCTCGTCTTGACCCACCGGCCGCCAACCGCAGTACGCGAACAGATCAAGCTATTCCTAGCCAAGATCCGCCAGCAGGAGAAGGCGCTACAGTCTCGCTTCCATGCCTATGCCCAGATCGATGCGGGCACTGACAGCAACGTCAATGGTGCCACCACCGCCACCGCCGTAGATACGCCAGCGCTTGGGCCGATCCGTTTAGACCCAGCTAGTCAAGAGCTGGACGACAACTTTACCGAGATAGAGTTGGGTGGCGAGGGGGTGCGCCCACTAAGTAAGAAGAAAGTCCTATTTGGCAAGGTCTCTTTCAATACGCGGACTAACGCCGATCACGATGAGTTTGATACCGATACGCTGGGTCTGCGTGGCGGTATCAGTATCCTCGGTAAACGGAGTGTTTTCCGCGTCCCCCTCCAATACGAGCAATTGAAGCTCGATGGGCGGGATTTTCGACAATATCTTATTTCCGGCCTCGAGTGGGAGCGGCCCATAAGAGGGGCTAACTCAATTGCGGTATTCGGGCAGCTTGGCACCATCCAGTACGATGAGCAGGATTTTCGCGATGTCGATCTCACCCTCATCGGTGGATCGTGGAACCATAGATTTGAGCAGACCAACCGCCGGGTCAGATTTGGTGTTTATCTAGGCGATGAAGCAGCCGATAATGACGAACCTTTTGTTTTTAAAGAACATAATGGGCGAGACTATTTCGGGCTCTACGGTGATTTTCAGTGGAATATGACGCCACGAACCGCCTTCCTTGTCGGCGGTAATCTTCAGAGCATCGAGCATGATGCCCAACATCCCGTTTTCGGCCAGGTGCGGGACGACGATTTCTTCCAGCTATCGGCCGAATGGACCTGGCAGTGGCGGCCGAAATGGACTATAAACATAGAGTTAAGTTACTATAAAAACGATTCTAATCTAGAGCTTTTTTCTTACGATCGAACACAACTGCACGGGGGGGTACGCTTCGGCTTCTGAATAAGGAAGCCCGGAGCAGGTGATAGCAAGGAGAGTAGCTATGCCCGCAGTATCAAAACGTTTTATTTCCCTAGGTTCGCTCACCTTTTTCATCGCTTTCTCGCTGGCTTCGTGGTGCGCGCCTGTCGAGGGCGCCATCAAGCCGGTTGGTAAGGTCATTCTTACCAACGGCACATTCCTGGCGATTCAGGCGGACAGTTCTTCGCGCTCGCTAACGCGCGGCTCTGAGTTCTATCAGGGTGATCGTCTCTGGACGGGCCCGACGACCAAGGCACAGATTCGATTCAGCGACGGCGCCATCATGACGCTGCGGGCGGATACCGAATTTCGTGTGGACGAGTATGAGTTCGATAACAAGAACGCGAATCGTAACAAGAGTTTGTTCACACTAATCAAGGGCGGCTTTCGAACCATCACTGGACTCGTCTCCAGGCTTAAGCCCGAGAGTTACCGAGTGAAGACCTCCTACGCCGTCGTCGGTGTGCGTGGCACTACGTTCGAAACGCTGATAGATAGCGGTCTGTACGTAGCAGCCTGGCAAGGAAAGGTTTCCATCGAAAATGAGGCAGGTAAGATTTTGCTCGGATTTGACGAGGATACCAATTTCGCCCGCGTTACCGGATTTACCCGTAGCCCTACTGGGTTATTAGTGACGCCACCACAACTTCTCGAAAGCGTCGATCCGGGCCTACAAGAAGGTGGATTGAATTCAACCGAGACCGATCTGTTGGCTGGGTATCTGCGCCAAGGCAATGATGTACGCTTAAGCGCGTCGGAAGTCGGTGGTCTCAATCGAGTGGGCGCCGCTGTCGTTTCGGGGCCCGGCGGACAACCACCGGTGGGTGGACTGGCGACGACTGGCATCGCGGGTAGCCCGGTATTTTTGGACTTGGGACGCAATGAGGTCGTGCGTCAAGGTGGAGCGTCGGCCCCGCTTCCTGTTAACTTAAACCTCTTTGGGTCTGAAATTAATCTAGGAAGTTGGAGTGCCGCCGCTCATGTCCAGGATAATCCCCACGATCCTGGAGATATTAACGCCCTAGCTCAAAGCGTCTTTTGGATCAGCATGGAGCAACCGATTACACTGCCGACTGGTTCGACGAGCTTTACTACGCCCATAGCTTTCCAGGGCGTGTCCAATGCTGGTGCGGTTTCTTTTCCGACTGTTTTCAACGTTGGCGTTGATTTTGGCGCGTCGACGTTGACTGGCAACATGCAATTTGCGGCGGGGACCCCAGTGCAGAACTGGGACGCAAATTTCGCGGGCACCGTCGGCGGTCCAACGTTCCAGGCGAAAGTGAATCCAGGTACGAGTACAGTGAATGGCAATTCGATCATCGGCGATCTCAACGGCGGTTTTAGTGGTAACAACGGAGAGCTTATTGGCGGTGTTTTCGATTTAGAGCAAGCGAGCAACTCGGGTGTGCACGTCGAAGGTACGTTCCTCTCACAATAGCGAAAGACTTATAACTTTACATAGACGGGCCGCTTAGCAGATAGCTGAACGGCCCGTTTCGTTTTCTGACTGTTAAAGCTTTTGCAAGCTCAAAGCTCTTGGAGCGTCGATCCGCTGGTGACTTGGCAGACCCAATTCACGATTTGCTCAACGTAAGTCTTAGAACCCCAGCCCGATGGCAAAGGTTTGTTGGTGTACACTGAGGTTGCGAAGCACACGATCCAGTCAGCCTCCGCCATCTCTTAACTGCGGTGAATAGGGCAGCAAGCAGCCGCGTATGCCCATCGTCGGTTTTCAGCCGGGCTTCGATAGCTATCGCAGCGTTGGGAGTAATGTGATGCGTTGCGTGTCGTGCTGCATCGAGGACCGCGAACGGCGCATGCCTCTCGTTTTAAATCTATTGAGAAGGGCAGGGTCCAAGTTTCGCTCTAGGTGGTCGATGCCGTCCGGCATTCTATCGCCGAACATCACCGCGACACCCCGGTCTTTGCGCCTCTAAACTGCACAAAGACAATTTAAATATAAATAACAATATGTTATAGGAAAAACGTGATAATTTGCTTCAAGCGATGCAGATGTTTGCCGGTCCGGCGCGTCGATTTCTGCGACGAGCGGACGCCCGCATCCGACGCTACGGACTTAGAATAGGCCTGTGTCTTGTCCAAGGAGAGGGCATGGTGTCGATCGACGGAAATCTACGGGCATTTTCAAGGGAAGTCATCGAACAAGCGCCTGATGAGCCGGGTGTCTATGGCCTATACCAGGGCAATGACCTCATTTACATCGGGCGGGCCGAAGGCGGTCTTAGCATCACCACCGTACGTGCGAGACTAAAGAGCCACTGCGAGGGGTACCGTGGACCGAATACCGAACACGCAACCCATTACCGATGCGAGGTGAGTCGTGATCCTGTCGCTCGCCAGCGCAAGCTCCTGCAAGAATACGAGCAGCAATACGGTTGCCTGCCCCGGTGCAACACAGTTTCTTATCTTGGACGCGCTCGCCGCGTTCATAACATTTTCAATCTTGAACGCACAGTGCAAGTGAAAGGTGGGGATGCTAGATGGAAACGTTAAATAGCCTGATACAGGAACGGCGCGTAATCGAAAGGCGATGCCAATCGGACCGACGCAGTACGTTGCGTTGGCATCCCGACGGCGGCGATCGACGCTATGGGACTGGCCGTCGCAAGGACGACAAATGGGATACGCTGAAAGCCGTGCTTACACGATTGTTCCACGTGCGGGACGATCTTAGTTGGCGCGAGCGACGTAGCAAGAACGGCTGAGCGTACGTGTTCTCATTTAGAGTAAGGAGCCCCGCTGCGTGCGGGGATTTTTTTGTCAAGACCGCCGGCGGTCCCTGCTTGCAGCTCGGCGTTCTGACCCGGTACTGTTCTCGCCTTTAAATGGCGCACGGCGTTCTTCGCCATCGCGCCGATCTTCGTAGTGCGCATAACGGCAATGACAGGTTGAGGCAGCGCATTCAGGTAGTGGTAGCTTCGGTGCCTCGTTAGACAGGAAGCGTTTATCGGTTAGTTGCTTGGCTGCTTCACAGGCGTTCATGCGATAGCGGATTGATACGGCATGGTAAGGATTTGGCAGCTCCTTTTTTCTGGACAGCTTCTCATAGTTCGTTTCCTTCCGCGCTGACAGCAGACGGACCACGATAAACACAACGGCCACCATGCCAACGAAGGTCACAAGTTTCCAAAGCATCGTATCGATCAACCAAATCGTGATTGCCTACATAAGCATACCAAATAACAAGCCATCACAGTTCTTGGTGTTTGCCTACGGCGACTCCCAACCGGCACCAAGTGCGACAGCGCGTCGAAGATTCGCATCGATTTGCTCGTGATGCTGCAAAGCGTGTCGACGGCTTGCTCAGCGTATGTTTCTTAGAATGTCACTTCCCATAAGATAACAATGCCTTAGAGCGAAAACCTGATTATCCTCTTTAAGTGGCTGGCGGTATCGCAGTTCTCTTGGTACCATTTCTGCCAAGATGTCGAAGTTGTTGAGAGATTCCGATGAATACCGACCTTGTATTTAGCCGTACCCAGAAGGGGAACTTTGAAATCAACTCGCGCAAGCATCAGCTGCCGATGCGGTTACGCACGGTGTTGATTCTGGTCGACGGCACATCCAACGTTAATCAGTTGCGCGACAAGGCCAGCGCCATCCCCGAATTCGAAAGCTTCTTGGAAGACCTCGCGCTCGACGGTTTCATTTCTGCCCAATTACCGTCTTGGGACCGACGTCTCGAGATCGACAAGCGCGGCAAATACGAAGGTGCAGATAGACGTAGTCGCGATGGTAGTGGTGATTCCACGTTTACCGGTATCAGGGCGCGTTTGATCGACACGGCAATTCTCACCTTTGGGGACGGCGCTGAAAACGCCGTCAAGAAATTTAGAAAGGCCTCATCCGATTGGCAGGGATTAGAGAACGCGATTACTGAATGCGCCAAGCTCGCCGGCTTGGTGTACGACGACAGCACGGCATCACAATTCAAGACAAAGTGCTGGCGGATCCTCAGCAAAGCATTGAGGAGCACCCCGAGCCGGCTTTGATCGCCTAGGCCTTTACGTCAGGATTCAAACTATAGATCCCCGTGACACTTGCTTCGGCCAGCACGTGGCCGGCAATCGCCTCGCGCACATCGGCGCCGGTGAATTTGCCGTCCAGGGGGCACTTCTCCACATCGAGTGCATACAATGTAAACGTATAGTGGTGCACGATGGTGTCGTTCCACGGTGGGCACGGGCCGTCGTATCCATAATAGTCACCGCCCATATCGGCATCGCCGGCAAACCAATTTGTGTAATCGTTCACCCCTTGACGCGTGCCATTAGGACCGGCCGGTCCATCCTTACCGCCAGCGGTTACACCATCCGAGTATTCGCCTTCTTCGATCCCAGTTGCAGTAGCCGCTAGGTCGACTAGTACCCAGTGGTAAAAATCGATACGAGGCAAGTCAGCCGGTATGGTCTTGTCTTCTTGGTTTACATCGTCGCCTTGGCTTGGCACATCAGGGTCGTGGCAGAGCAAGGCGAATGATTTTGTCTCCGTCGGCACATCTTTCCATGATAAGGCCGGGTTTTTGTTACTCGACATCGTTACATGGCTGCTCGGATCCGGGGCGCAGAATGCATTGGCGTTCGGGATCGGTTGGTTGTTGTCAAAACTGGCGCTGGCAATTTTCATAAACAGTTTCTCCTCTCTAACAACCCAATGGTTTCGATTGGTTTTGTTTATCTTGCGAACAGACCTAAGTGCGGGCGGCGTTCATCGAATCGCCATAGTCCTGCTTGCTGTGCAGCCCGAAAAGCACCGTCCATTTCGGCCCGCGCGGGATTGCGTTCGATGTTGGTGTATTTTCGTTGACCACTCTTGGCGATGCTGCCGACCTGATACCTGGGCCGATACTGCCCCATGATATTTACGTATGTATCGGGCGAGACTTCGTGCGCGAGCCAACAAAAAATCGCCGTCGCTTCGTCTTGTTGTCCTGGCATCACCAAATGACGAACCAGCAAGCCACGCTTCGCCAGACCATCGCGACCAAACCGCAAGGGGCCGACTTGTCGATGCATTTCCAAAATGGCGGCACGGGCACGCTCGGGATAATCTTTGGCCTTGGCGAGCCGGCGGGCACTCTCGCGATGCCAAAACTTGAAGTCGGGCATGTAGATATCGACCAAACCATCTAGCAATCGCAACGAGGTGAGCGCATCGTAAGCACTGGTGTTGTACACAATCGGTAACCGTAATCCAGCGGGTACCGCCACCGCGATGGCTTCGATCACTTGTGGTGCGACGTGCTCGGGCGTGACGAAGTTGATGTTGTGGCAACCCTGCGTCTGCAACGCGAGCATAAGCTCGGCAATTTCCTCGGCGGTGCATTCTTTACCCGATTGTTGCTGCGAGATGTCCCAGTTTTGGCAAAACACGCAACGCAGATTGCACATGCTAAAGAAAATTGTGCCCGAACCCTGCCAGCCGCGTAGGCAATTCTCTTCGCCGAAGTGCGGGAACGCGCTAGAGACGATAGCATGTCGACCGGTGCCACATACGCGCTTTTCATCCTCGAGTCTATTGATGTGACAATCGCGTGGGCAGGCGCAGCAGTGGACGAGTTCCGCCAGCGCCGACTCAACCCGCGCGTTAAGCTCGCCGCGACGGTAAAGACGCATATAGGCCGGTTCGAAGTGTTCGACGGTAAAGCGGGGATCGGGTGCCGGCAACGGTTGCATGGCTAGCATGAGTTCAGCATAACGCTGCTGGTAGGCCGCGTCCACGCCAAGCGCGGGCGTTGATTCGGCTAGTTGGTGCGCTTCTGCGCCAGCCCTAAGTTAATGATTCGCTGAATGAGTTCGGGGTATTTGATGCCAGCCTTTTCGGCCGACAGGGCGCAGTCGTCAAACTCGGCGATGGCGGGGTTGGGGTTGGCTTCCAGCACATAGATTTGGCCATCGCGCTGCAAGCGCAGATCGACACGGGCATAGCCACTCAACCCCAGTATTCGATAGATGCGCTTACAGAGTTTCGGGATGCGATCGGCGACTTCAGCCGATAGGTTCCGCGCGAATTGGTACTCGATGCCCCAACGCTCGCGATACTCGTAATCCCACTTAACACTGTAGGTCGCCATCTTCGGTAGCCCCTCATCGACGTACTTGAAGACCAGCTCACGAAATGGATAAACGTCGAGTTTGGTGTTGCCGACGACAGTAACGTAGAGCTCGCGCCCGTCGATGTATTGCTCAGCGATGGCATCGCCTTCCGCTTTCTCGTGGATGAGATTGACGCGATCGCGCAACTGGTTCTCATTCTCAACGTAAGAGGCCTGCGCGATGCCCACCGACCCTTCTTCCATTAATGACTTAACGATAACCGGGTAGCGTAGGCGGGTCGATACTTTGAACTTTCTTTGCCGCGGAAATACGTCAAAACGCGGGACATTGATGCGGTGGTAAGTGAAAAGTTTTTTTGAGAGTGCCTTGTCGCGTGCCAGCAGTAGACCGCGTGGGTTACAGCCGGTGTAGGGCACGTTCAACATTTCCAAGTAGCTCACGACGTAGTAGTCGAGCGCGCCTACCCCGGCAAAGTCTTCAATAAGGTTGAAAGCGATATGCGGTTTCCATTTCTCTATCGTTTTTCGTATCGGTGCAATATCGTCATAGACACCGACCACCTCTACTTCGTGTCCGAGTTTTAGTAACGTTGTCTTAACGTCGTGCTCGGTCTGATACTTTTCCATGCGCGGGTCTTCCCAATGGTACAGATCGTCAGGCGGTACCAGGGTCGAATGCACTAAAAGCATGACGCGCAATTTCTTCATACCGTTACGTGAAACCCACCGGTGTGTAACTGGTTCATTACGAGCGTGGTTAGGTAGGCGACCAACTGTAGCTTGAGTTTGTCATCGTCTTGGCCAACCCGAAGGTCTAGCTTATCGCATCGCTTTATCATTTCTTTCAGCACTTCGTTGATACGGTAGTTATATTCCGACGCCCAGTTGGACACGATATTCATGACCTCTTTGCGTACCCGGCGGATGTAGCGTGACGCCTTTTCATTGGCCTTGTGTTCCACCTTGTCGGAGAACAATCGACGCAGATCTCTATCGTAAAATCCAGCCAAGTCGCGGCCGTAGCGAGCTTGCTTGTTCTTATAGAATTGGCCCAGCGTGATGCGCATGGTGCTCACCGGGCTTTCACGCCTGCGGTTTGTCACCTTTGGCGGCTGCGATTTGATTTCGTTCATTAACGTATCGACGTACTCCAGCTTCTTTAGTGCAGGCCAACCACGATAGCGCGCACGCCAATCAAAGCGTGGTGTTAGCCATACTGCAAAAGTTTCCGCCCAATCCTCATCGGGGTGACTCTGCGAGTACCAGTTATCAAGGTGAATCACAAACCGTTTGCTGTAAGGGCGGGGCAAGTACGAATCTGGGTATTTTACACTGGATTTGCCGAAGTGCTGTTGCCAACTGCGCCGACGGTGAAGTTGATAGGCGTTAACCACGGCATGACCGGTTTCATGGCGCAGCAATTTCATGCACCAATCACGCGTGCCGCCCTCGACCTCGAGCATGTGTTCGTTTTCGAGGCTCTTTAAGCGCGGGTGTGCTAGGAAAAACGGTACGCCTACCCCGGGCACGCCATCGGGCGAGTACCATTCGTCCGATAGCCAAAAGTGTGGTCGGAAAACGAAGCCCTTGTCGCGTAGCTCTTTACGCAGCTGCCGGGTGCGCTCTTCGAGCTCGCTGTCCTCGATGCGTAAATCAAGATCACAGATGCGTGTGTCGAGCAGCTTTTGGTTTGACCATGAAGCCCAGACGTACTCGCCTTTCTTGGATCTGAATCGCCGAGATGGTTTGTTCTTGCTTGTAATCGGTGGTCCTCCTCCTCGGAAAGCAGCGAGTACAGGGTCTGCTCGCTGCAAGAAGACCCCGATTTTCTAATAAACGGCGCTTACGCGGTAGCCCGCCCGGTCTAGCAGATCGAGTAAGCCATTCTCACCTGGCAGGTGGGCAGCACCAACCGCGATAAAGGCGTTCCCTTCTTGGAGGCGTGGTGCCATTCGCTCTACCATCACGCGATTGCGTCGAGTCAGCAGCCTTTCCAGCATGGCGTCATAGGCGCCACCTTCTTCGTCCTTATAACCACGAACCAACTCCACGAGGCGGTTGAGGTCACCGTCACGATAGATCTCTACTAATCGCTCGAACTCGCGGGTGATCTCCCCGTGAATGCGCACCGCGTGTCGTAGGAGGGTTACTTGGTCTTCCATGGACATGTCGTTGAATACGCCGATCTGTTCCTCTATGGTTTCTAACCCGAAGGTTGGTTTACCTTGCAACGTGGCCTCGAGCTGCAGCAACAAATCGAGCGCAAGCCCAGGCTCTGCCGGCGGCGTATTTAACATCATGATGACCACCCAGGGTTTTTTGCTGTCCAAACCGCGAGTTGGGAATCCATGTTCGGCCATTGCTTGTTTCGTTTGTTCAAACAGCTCATCGCCGACGGCAGCGCGCAGACTTTGATCTTTAGCGAAGAACATTGCTTCCGCCATGGAGGAAATATTGGCACCGTTGAATAGCAGCTCCATCGTAAAGCTAGAGGCATTGTTGAGCGCATCGCGCACCGATTGGTGCACGTTGGTTACCCTGGGGTCGGCGGAATGCATGGTTCCAAACAGATAGCTCGCCTCGCGACCGGGGGACTCAATCTTCCACAGTAATCCCCGGCTGTATTTGGCGCGCCGTTCTGTTTGGGACGCCTGTGCGCTAACCGAAGACGCGCTAAGGCCGCTGGCCTGCGCGAACGATAGGATAGCCGAGCACGTCAGGCCTATGGCCAAGGCCAGCGTCCATAAGCGCGATTTGCACTGCGTCAGAAAAAGTCCGGCGATCTTCAAGTTCATCGAGTTTGGCGGCGACTTCTCGTCCACAAATGGCATGTCTTCCCTATTCGAAGTATAAGACATGTTCCACGCTTGTTTGTTTTGTCAGGGATCTACATGCGCGTTTCATTTTAGATTGTATGCGCAATGATTGGTTTGCAGTTAGTGCCACCGGCGCGCGCAGAAACATTGCCGCGCTGGGAATTCGAAATTGGGCCAGCTGGGTTCTGGCTGCCGGATTACCGGGGTTCCGACGAACAGCGAGGTTATTTTGTTCCCCTTCCGTACTTTGATTACCGCGGTGAGCGCCTGGAAATTGACAGAGTCGGAATACTGTTTAAGACCGATCGCCTCAAATTGGGTTTGAGCCTGGCCGGTACGCCTGGAGCGGATAGCGACGATAACGATGCGCGCACCGGCATGCCCGATCTCGACCCGGTACTTCAACTAGGGCCTGTACTCGAGGTGATGCTGTGGCGCGATGTGGAACGCCACCGTAAGGTCTCGTTGGCGCTACCTCTAGACGCGCGTCGACTCAGCGATAGCGCGGACAGCTAATCAAGTTCTATCAGAAAAATTGCTGCTCGTTTTTTGTGTACGGCCGTAGCATCCGCTAACATCGGCCCATGTCTGGAAATACCTTCGGTAAGCTGTTCTCGATCACGACCTTTGGCGAAAGTCATGGTAAGGCCCTCGGCTGTGTTGTCGACGGCTGCCCGCCCGGGCTTGAGCTGTCGGAAGCCGACATCCAACCCGATCTCGATCGGCGCCGGCCGGGAAAGACTCGCTACACGACCCAACGTCGGGAGGAGGATAGGGTGGAAATCCTATCTGGTGTGTTTGAGGGACGGACCACGGGGACACCCATCGGCCTGGTTGTCCAGAACACCGATGCCCGACCTAAGGATTACTCCAAGATTATGGATCGCTTTCGGCCGGGGCATGCCGACTATGTATATCAACAAAAGTATGGTATCCGCGACTATCGCGGCGGCGGTCGTGCGTCGGCGCGCGAAACCACAATGCGGGTCGCCGCCGGCGCCATTGCCAAGAAATATCTGCGCGTACGCTATGGCACAACCGTCCGCGGCTATCTTGCCCAGCTCGGCCCGATAAAAGCGGAACAGCTTGACTGGGACGAAGTCGAGCGCAATCCGTTCTTTTGCCCGGATGCCCGCAAGGTAAAGGAAATGGAGTCTCACATAAATGAGCTACGCAAAGACGGCGATTCGATTGGGGCTCGCATCAACGTCGTCGCCAGTGGCGTGCCAGTGGGTTTGGGCGAACCCGTTTTCGACAAGCTAGACGCCGAGATCGCGCGCGCCTTAATCAGCATTAACGCGGTTAAGGGTGTGGAGATCGGTGCCGGTTTTAGCTCTATCGAACAGCGGGGTAGTGAACACCGTGACGAGATTACCCCGGACGGATTTCTAAGCAATGATGCCGGCGGTATTCTCGGCGGTATTTCTACTGGCCAAGATATCGTTGCCAGTATCGCGCTTAAGCCAACTTCCAGTATCCGCATACCGGGACGCACCGTAAACTTGAACGGCGATCAGACCGATATCGTTACCACCGGGCGCCACGACCCTTGCGTCGGCATTCGCGCGACACCGATCGCTGAGGCCATGCTTGCCATTGTGCTGATGGACCACGCGCTACGCCACCGGGCACAAAATATCGATGTTGAAACGACATCATTGGTGAGCGCTTCACCTAAGAAGAAGAACTAAGACTTGTCTCGGTGAGGAGCTAGGCGAGATTGATTAAAACGTCGGTAGCGGAAATTATCTAGTTGAATGACATCCGCTTTCGGGGATTCGTCGGTGGCGTGCTTGGATTGTCGTTTCTCCCCGTTTTCCTGCCCGCCTTGTTTACTAAACGCCTGGTCGACGGCGGTGCACAACGCGTCTATCAACTGAAACGCATCGACATCGGTTCGTAACGAACGCAATACCTTAAGCCGTATCGGCGTCATGGCCTTGAAGGTTGGTTTTCGTTTAACCGGATCGGTCAAGTGGCGGCAGTTATTCTCTAGATAGATGGCCTTTATGAGTTCCGTCATTAACTCGTGGTGCAGCGGTGAGCATTCGAACACATCCCGGGCGCCGGTGGCAGACGGGTTCACCGGTACCTGATGATAGCCGAGACACTCCTCGAGATGCTCTAGCAGCTGTTTGAAGTTCATGACGTTTCTTCTTTAATCGTGCCAATCATAGCCTGGCCCGCGTTCGATAATGTTCGCGCACGGTGCAAGACAATACCTAATTCGCGCCGAATGTGCACGCGATCAATGTGAACTACTTTCAGCTCATCGTCAATCATGGTGCGTGGCAGCGCACTCCAGCCGAGACCAATAGCGGCCAGCATCCTTAATACCTCTAGGTAATTGGTTGACATGGCCACATTGAGTTCATGGCGTATGGGCGCGAGTGCCGCCAGAACAATCTCGCGGGTATACGTGCCAGGGCCGGGCAAGATAGCCGGGTACTCGACCAAATTGTTGGGCTTAATCCGTGTTCGCCGGGCCAGCGGATGCGATCGCCCGACCACGATCTCGAGTGGATCGTCCCAGACTGGCACGCGCTCGATATTGGAATAGTCCCTAGGGGGGAGCGTCACCACGGCTAGTTCGAGCTGCCCCTGCTGGATCGCGGTGCATGCGACTTCGGAGTCCATGAAATGTAGGTCCAGGCTCACTTCTGGATAGGCTTCGTGGAAGCGTTTGAGCACTGCCGGTAGACGGTGTAGCCCTGCATGATGGCTAGTCGCCATGGATAGCGTGCCCCTGACCGGCCCCGATTGCGCCGGCAGACTGCGCTTGGCGTCCTCGACCTGGCTCAGTATTGTCTGCGCGCGGACCAGTAGCGTGCGCCCGGCCTCGGTTAAGTGGATGCCACGCCCGATGCGGTCGAATAGCCGTGTCCCGAGCTCCCCCTCAAGCGTGCCTATACGCTTGCTGACCGCCGGCTGGGTCAGGTAGATTTGCGCCGCCGCGCGTGAGAACGAGCCAGTTTCGGCGACAGCCACGAACGCCCGCAAGGCCTCAAAGTCCATAACGAATAAGAATCGATCCTATGATAAATATGAATTGGAGTTATTTATACAGCTCAAATAGTCTAATCACAACACCCGCTCGGTAATGTCGACATGATTGCAAAGACGCTGTACGACAAGGTTTGGGATGCCCATGTGGTTCGCAGTGATCCCGATGGCACCACCTTGCTCTATATAGATCGCCACCTGGTCCATGAAGTGACTTCACCGCAGGCCTTCGAGGGCCTGCGGCTCGCCAACCGCAGGCCTTGGCGCATCGATGCCGCCCTGGCGGTAGCCGACCACAACGTGCCGACGACGGATCGCAGTCAGGGGATCGACGATCCGGTTTCACGCATACAGGTCGAGGCGTTGGACAGTAATTGCCAGGAGTACGGCATTACTGTGTTCGATATGCACGATCTTCGCCAAGGCATTGTGCACGTCATCGGCCCCGAGCAAGGCGCCACCTTGCCCGGTATGACCGTGGTGTGTGGTGACTCGCACACCACCACGCATGGCGCCTTTGGTGCCCTGGCTTTCGGTATCGGCACCTCCGAGGTCGAACATGTGCTGGCGACGCAATGCTTGATTCAGAAGAAATCCGGCAACATGCGCATCATGGTCGACAATCAAGTGGGTGTGGGTGTAACCGGTAAGGATATTGTGCTCGCGGTGATCGGCGAGATCGGTATGGCTGGCGGCACCGGGCACACGTTGGAATTCGCTGGCGACGCCATCCGCGCCTTGTCTATGGAAGGCCGCATGACCGTTTGCAACATGAGCATCGAAGCGGGTGCGCGGGCCGGCTTGATTGCGGTGGACGATAAGACGATCGATTATGTACGTGGCCGACCGTTTGCGCCCAAGGGCAGACTTTGGGAACAGGCGGTGCAGGCATGGCAGGATCTAAAGAGCGACGACGACGCCGTATTCGACCGCACGGTACATTTCGACGCCACTACCATTAAACCGCAAGTGACCTGGGGCACATCACCAGAAATGGTGGTACCGATAGATGGTCGTGTGCCCGACCCGGAAAAAGAAGATGACGCAATCAAGCGCGAAGGTATGCAACGCGCCCTCGAATACATGGGTCTACAACCTGGCAAGGCGCTAGAAGATATTCCGCTCGACAAGGTATTCATCGGCTCGTGCACCAATGCGCGCATTGAAGACCTCCGTGCGGCGGCCAATGTCATTCGCGGTCACAAGGTTGCCGCCAGCCTCAAGCAGGCGATGGTGGTGCCGGGATCGGGATTAGTGAAACAGCAAGCTGAATCTGAGGGTCTGGACAAAATCTTCCGCGAGGCGGGATTTGAGTGGCGCGAGCCCGGTTGTTCCATGTGCTTGGCGATGAACGCCGACCGGCTAGAGAGCGGCGAGCGTTGCGCATCGACCTCGAATCGTAACTTTGAGGGTCGGCAAGGACAGGGCGGGCGTACTCATCTGGTGAGTCCGGCCATGGCCGCCGCTGCGGCGATCGCCGGCCATTTTGTCGACGTTCGAGAGTGGGACTAATGCAAAAATTCGAAAAGCTGACTGGACTTGTGGTACCAATAGATCGATCGAATGTCGATACCGACGCGATTATTCCAAAGCAGTTTTTGAAATCGATTCACCGTACTGGGTTTGGTCCCAACCTGTTCGATGCCTGGCGCTATTTGGATCATGGTGAACCGGGCATGGACAATAGCAAGCGTCCATTGAATGCGGATTTCGTGCTGAATGACGAGCGCTATCAGGGCGCACAAATCTTGATTGCGCGCACCAACTTCGGTTGTGGTTCTTCGCGCGAGCACGCAGTGTGGGCGTTGCAGGATTACGGCATACGCGCAGTGGTGGCGCCAAGCTTCGCCGATATCTTTTACAACAACTGTTTCAAGAACGGTATGTTGCCGGTGGTATTAGAAGAGAATGACATGGATCAGTTATTTAAAGAGGCCGAGGCAACGCCGGGCTACAGTTTGGACGTCGATTTGTCGGCGCAGACGGTGATGACACCCGGCGACGACGTGTTTAGGTTCAATGTCGATGGATTTCGTAAGCAGTGTCTTTTGGATGGCCTCGACGACATCGGCCTTACCTTACAACATCGACAACACATCGAAGCCTACGAGCAACGTCGACGTAGCGAAGCACCCTGGTTGTTTCGGTGAGGCACGGTTCGCATCTAAACCCTTCCGCGTAAGGCCAATCATGCCAAAGAAAATAGCGATACTACCGGGTGACGGTATCGGGCCGGAGATCGTCGCCGAGGCGGTAAAGGTATTAGAGCGTCTACGCCAAGATTGCGGCCTTGATGTAGAACTCGAGTATGCACCCGTGGGCGGTGTCGCCTATGATACGCATGGCACGACGCTACCCGACGAGACGTTGGCGTTGGCGCGCGCGGCTGATGCCATATTGTTGGGCGCCGCGGGCGGGCCTAAATGGGATCAACTCGACACCGCCTTGCGCCCGGAAAAGGCATTGTTGCGCCTACGTTCGGAGCTAGTGTTGTTTTCGAACCTACGCCCAACCATCTTGTACCCGCAGCTCGCCGATGCATCGAGTTTGAAGGCAGAGGTAGTCACCGATCTCGATATAATGATCGTGCGCGAGCTTACCGGCGGGATTTATTTTGGTCAGCCACGCGGTGTGCGTACGCTCGAGAACGGTGAACGCCAAGCTTACAACACACTGGTGTATTCTGAATCTGAAATCAAGCGTATCGCCCACTCCGCCTTCCGTATCGCCGGCAAGCGTAGCGGCAAGCTGTGTTCGGTCGATAAGGCCAACGTGCTCGAGAGCAGCGTGTTGTGGCGTGAAGTGGTGACCGAGCTGGGAAACGAGTATCCCGATGTCACCTTGAGTCATATGTATGTCGACAATGCCGCCATGCAACTGGTTAGGGCGCCCAAGCAATTCGACGTTATCGTCACCGGTAATATGTTTGGTGACATTCTATCCGATGCCGCCGCCATGTTGACGGGTTCTATCGGCATGTTGCCGTCGGCATCGCTAGACACCCAAGGAAAGGGCCTGTACGAGCCGGTGCACGGATCCGCGCCTGACATCACGGGTCAAGGGCTGGCCAATCCGCTGGCGACCATTCTGTCTACCGCCATGTTGTTGCGCTATTCGTTGGACGAGCCAGAGATGGCCAAGCGCATAGAGCGGGCCATCTCACAGACGCTCGATGCGGGTTTGCGCACTGCCGATATCTTCCGTGATGTCGGTCGGCAGGTGAGCACGAGCGAGATGGGAGATGCGGTTGCCCAGGCGCTAGCGACAAATTAACCGCTTTTTTTCTCCAACCCGTTTATGAGATTGCCTCAATGAGTAAGCTGTTTGATATAGCGGTTCTCGGTGCCACCGGTGCCGTGGGTGAAGCCATGTTGTCCATTCTTGCGGAACGTCAGTTTCCGGTTGCCTCTGTTTATGCACTGGTCTCCAGCCGTTCTGCCGGGTCGGAAGTGAACTTCGGTAACAAACGCTTGACTACCCAAGACGCCAGCACGTTTGATTTTAGGGATGTGCAAGTGGGTCTGTTTTCGGCCGGTGCCTCGGTGTCGGCCCAGTACGCGCCCGAGGCCGCCGCCGCCGGTTGTATCGTGATCGACAATACGTCCAAGTATCGTTACGACGACGATATTCCGTTGGTCGTACCAGAGGTGAACCCCGATGCCATCGCCAACTATGAGAATCGGGGCATTATCGCTAACCCCAATTGTTCCACCATCCAGATGGTGGTGGCCCTTAAGCCGATCCATGATGCGGTAGGTGTAGAGCGCATTAACGTGTGTACGTATCAAGCGGTGTCGGGGGCCGGTAAGAAGGCGATCGACGAGCTAGCGGCGCAGACGGCCGCCCTGCTGAACGGCAGGCCGGTGGACGTCCAAGTCCATCCCAAACAGATCGCCTTTAATGCGCTACCCCACATTGATGAATTCCAAGACAACGGCTATACCAAAGAAGAGATGAAACTTGTCTGGGAGACCCAGAAGATTCTGGCTGACGACAACATCAGGGTAAATGCCACGACCGTGCGGGTACCCGTTTTTTACGGCCATTCGGAGGCGGTGCACATCGAGACCCGCGAGAAAATCACCGCCGAGGCGGCGCGAGAACTGCTCATGAAGGCACCGGGCATAAAGGTTTTAGACAAGCGTGCGCCTGGTGGCTATCCGACCGCGGTCACTGAATCGGCGGGAGACGACAGCGTCTTTGTCGGCCGTATACGCGAGGACATCTCCCATCCTCGAGGTCTAGACCTGTGGGTAGTCGCCGATAACGTGCGAAAGGGGGCTGCCCTGAATAGTGTCCAGATTGCCGAGCATTTTGTGAAAGACTATTTATAAACTATAGTTATTAGGGGTTTATAAAGACCGTTGCTATCATAGTAATATAACTGTCAGTAATATAAGCTATAATTGGCTGAGAGGCGTATTACAGACTGCGTAAGATCAGGGGTGATGTACGTAAACCGACCGACCAAGTTAAGGACTAGGGCGGCACGGCTCGTTATTTTGGGTGCCGTGATCGCCATGGCGCCTGCAGTGGCCCATGCGCTTGGCCTTGGCAACCTTCGCGTAAACTCGGCGCTGAACGAGTCTCTGAATGCCGAGATTGATTTTACTTCGATCAGCAAACGAGAGTTAAAGAGCCTCAATGTCAGCCTGGCATCACGGGCAGACTTTGATGGCGCCGGGGTCGAAAGGCTCCCCTACCTAGCAGGTATCAAGTTCACCTTGGCTAAGCGTCTCGATGGCCGCTCTTTTCTGCAGTTGCAGAGCGAGCACCCAATAAGAGAGCCGTTTCTACACTTCCTGTTGCAGGTGGAATGGGCCGGGGGTCGCCTGGTTCGGGAGTTCACCGCCCTTATAGACCCGCCTTATTTGGTAGCGGGCAGGTTGCCGAATATTCAGGCGCCACAAACGCCGACTGCAGAATCGGAACCGGTGATGACCCAACCCGCCGAAGCTGTAGTTCAGCCGCTTACACCCGAGCCCGCACTGCAGGCCGAAACCCAGGTTGCAGAAATGACGCCCGAGGTTTCCGAGGACGCGGAGCCTATTGAAGCCATGGAACCGATGGCATCGGCGGAGCCTCAGGTCGAGGCGCTCGGGCCGGATATGGGCGATGATTCGGCAGCGATGTTGTCGGCAGATGGTGGACCCATGGTCGAAGAGGCCCCCGATATCGCCATGACCGAGTCCGCTGACCAGTTTGTTGAGCCGTTACCACTCGATGACACGGCTGGGCCGACCGCGGTTCAACCCGAGGGAATGATGATGGGTACTGGCCCCAATTGGGCCAACATCGCCGAGTATGAAGTACAGCGTGGCGACACCCTGTGGGGCATCGCCCAACAAATTAGTATGGACCCAACCTTGACCGCTGAACAAGTGATCATGGCGCTTTACGAAACAAACCCCGATGCGTTTTTCCGCAATAACGTTAATAACGTTTACGCTGGCAAGATACTACTTATACCCGAGCGAGAGACGATTGATCGGCTCGCCGCGCGCGACGCACGCAGGGTGTTTCTGGCGCAATACAGCGAATGGCAGGACTACAAGGTGCAGCTGGCTCGGGCAAGCGGTGCGATCGAAGTGGCGGAACCGGCAGGAGAAGAACCCGTAATGTCGCAGGCCGAGGAGAGTGCAGAGCCACTAGTTGAAACACCGTCCGAGCCGATGACGGAAGAGATCAAGGTAGCGGAGCAGCCGGTGGAAGAAGCGGTAGAACCAGAAGCGGCGATGCAACCTGAGATACAAGAGCCGCTGCAGGAAGAAAAGGTTGCCACCAGCGCTGGTACGGCCGCGCTTGCGGCCAAGGCCAAGCCACCGGCTGACTTACTAAAGATCGTTCGTGCTGCCATTAAGCGTGAAGGTAGCGAAGCGGGTAAGGTTGCCGAAGGTGAAGGCACCACCGATACGACTGACGCGGAGCAATTGGCCTTGGCTGAACGTGCGACCACACTCGAGGAGGCGCTTGAATCCAAGCAGATGGAGCAAGCGGAACTGAGCGAGCGCATCGGTACGGTAGAAACGCAAATCGAAAAACAAAAACGGCTTATCGAAATCGAGAATGAATCACTGGCCAAGGCGCAAGGTTCAGACACACAAACGACACCGACGCAGCCCGACACTGCCCTGGAGAAGAAACCAGAGGAAGTAAAGGTCGCGGCTGCCGATACTAAGGCGACAACAGATCCGGCGAAAGTCGCGACGGCAAACACGCCAGACAAAAAGAAACTAACACCGCCAAAGAAACGCATCGCCCCCCCGCCAGCCGAACCTGAACCAGGCATCATGGCGATGATTCAGGAGGTCCTCGGTGGTATCGCTGGTGACCACATGACCAAGGCCGTCGGCGGCGTGGTCGCCTTAACGGCGCTCCTGGTCGGGCTCACATATGTCCGGCGTCGACGCCAGGCCGAAGCCGAGTTCGAGGAAAGCATTCTTACCGATACCGGCGCTACCACTGAAGACATGGTGACGACTGAAAGTGGTGGCCAGAGCGCAGCTATGACCACATCCTCCGCCGGTAATACTTCGTTCCTAAGTGACTTTAGTCAGGGCGGAATGGGTAACATTTCCACCGACGAAGTCGACCCGTTGGCAGAGACCGAGGTATACCTGGCCTACGGCCGTGACGAGCAGGCAGAGGAGATTCTTAAGGAAGCCGTTGCTAAAGACCCGAGTCGCCAAGAGCTCAAAGTGAAACTGCTTGAAATCTATCATGGGCGCAACGACGTTGCTGCATTTGAGACCATGGCGGAAGAGCTGTATGCGGCACAAGAGGGCCGCGGTGGTGAACTTTGGAACACGGTGGCGGAAATGGGCCGTAAGCTCAATCCCGGCAATCCCATGTTTCAAGTCGTGGCGCCGGTGGCGGAGATTCCGACTGAGGAGCCCACTGTCCCGCCAGAAGTCGCATTTGAAGCGCCCGAGCCGGCGATGGACTTTGAGGTCGCTGAAGCGGCGCCGGCCGATATGGGGTTCGATATGGATGCTGATGCCGGCCTTGATCTCAATGTGGGCGCCGACGATGCGCCGGCCGACACCGGGCTTGAGTTTGACCTGGATATGGATACCGATGTAGCGGCCGCCCCCGACGAGGCGGCCATTACCGAGGAGCCCTCGATCAGTGCCGATCCCGCCTTCTCAGATACGGCCGATGATTTGGCTGCGATGGGGTTAGAAGATGACGCCGGGGTCGCGGCGCTCGATCTTGGCGATGCGGCGGATACCGGGGCCGACTTCGATATCAGTGAGGGTACGGACGAAGGCGATCTAGCCGTGGCCGAGGATATTAGCGCCGCCGTCGATGTCGCGACCGACAGCGGTGACGTGCAGTGGGACCTTGATTCAGATTCCGCTGAGGAGGCGGTTGCCGAAGTGGCTACCGATGCAGGCCCCTCCACCGATGATTCGCAACAGTGGGATGAAACAGCCACCAAACTCGATCTGGCCAAGGCCTACGTCGATATGGGTGATGCCGAGGGTGCCCGCAGTATCCTTGATGAAGTCCTTGCCGAGGGTAACGACGAACAGAAGAAGCAAGCGGCCGAGCTAGCAGCTCAACTCGGTTGAGTAAGACTTGCGACAAAGAATCTCAACACTTCCTCTCTAAGGTAATAAAACTGAAGGCATAACGATGTCTTGCATCGACATCGTGTGTGTGTCGTTCCAGTTCGTGCCAATCACTCCATGTCAAATCGGGAAACAATGTGTCACCCTCGACGCATGCGTGGATGAATGTTAGGTAAAGTCGATGCGCCGACGGCAACATCTGTGCATATAGTTTGGCGCCACCGATTACAAAAAGCTCCGAATCCTCGCGCGCAATGTCTAGCGCCGCCTCAATAGAAGAAACGGCAACGCAACCACTTGTCAACCGGTCGGGTTGTGACGTGAGAACAATGTTGATTCGATGTGCCAATGGCTTGCCCAGTGACTCCCAGGTCTTTCGGCCCATGAGGATATGATGACCGGTTGTCAGGTTGCGAAAGTGTTTAAGGTCTGCCGGTAAGTGCCAGGGTAGGGCGTTGTCGATGCCAATTACACCATTCTCTGCCATGGCGACGATCAAACAGATCCTTGGCGTAGGCAATGGTTCCTCGAATGAATGGAGACTGTTGAGTGGCGACCCTCAAACCGCCACGGGCGCTTTGAGTGCAGGGTGAGGGTCGTAACCCAACAACGTGAAATCGTTATAGTCGAACTCGAAAAGCGAAGTTCTGTCTGGATTCAATTGCATGCGCGGCAATGGTCTCGGTGTGCGCGCAAGTTGCGCGCGCGCCTGCTCGAAGTGATTCACATATACATGGGCGTCACCGAGCGTATGAACAAACTCTCCCAGCCGCAGTCCCGTTACTTGGGCGACCATCATTGTCAACAGGGAGTAGGACGCGATGTTAAAGGGGAGCCCGAGGAATATATCAGCGCTACGCTGATAAAGTTGACACGATAAGCGATTGTCGGCGACATAGAACTGAAAAAAAGCATGACAAGGTGGTAGCGCCATGCGTTCCAGTTCTGCTACGTTCCAGGCGCTCACGAATAATCGGCGCGAATCAGGATCCCGCTTAATCTCCTGTAGGACCTGGCTAATCTGATCGATGTGTCGTCCATCCGGTGTGGGCCACGATCGCCATTGCGCACCATATACCGGCCCTAACTCTCCGTCGTCGTTAGCCCATTCGTCCCAGATGGTTACGCCGTTGTCCCGTAGATAGCGCACGTTGGTGTCACCCCGCAGAAACCACAACAGTTCGTAAATGATGGACTTCATATGCAGCTTCTTGGTGGTGACAACTGGGAAACCCTCCGCTAGGTCGAACCGAAGCTGATAACCAAATATGCTCTTGGTTCCAGTACCAGTACGGTCTTTCTTGTCGAAACCATGGTCGAGTACTAATCGCATAAGATCTAGGTACTGCTGCATGTACTTATTCCCGATATTTGAGGCCGCTATGAGCACGGCGTGGCAATAATGGTACCTTCCGGTACTTGAAGAATGGAATCAATGCGAGACCAGCTAAGAAACCACCGATGTGGGCGCCAAACGCAACGCCGCCTTTACTTGGATCAGCAAACGCGGAGCTGATCAGTTGCAATGCGATCCAAAAACCTAAGACCCACATCGCTTTTAGGCGCACCGTATGCATGATGATGCCTATTGGGATAAGCACGAGGACGCGAGCGTGTGGGTGTAATAATAGATATGCACCCAGAACACCAGAGATGGCGCCGCTGGCCCCGATCATAGGGATCTGAGACTCAGCGTTGGGCAAGGCATGCGCGAACACGGCCGCGATGCCACACACGAGATAAAACACCACGAAACGGACATGCCCCATGCTGTCTTCTACGTTATTACCGAATATCCACAGGTAAAGCATATTGCCGATAAGGTGCATCCAACTGCCGTGCAAGAACATCGATGAGAACACGGTAAGCGACGGTGGAATGAAATATAATTCTGGCGGTAGCTCGGCGTGGCCAAACAGCACAGCCGGCACCGCGCCGAAACCATAAGCGATAATCTGTTGTCCCTGTGGGCCAGAGGAGAATTGCCATAGAAAGGCCACACCGCAGATGACGATAAAGGCGACCGTCACGTAGGGGCGGATGGTGGTCGGATTATCGTCGTGCAGTGGGATCATTGGCGGTTGGACGAGAGCTTACCATAGCGAATCGGATTTCGATTAGGCGTCCGGTTCGCTTGCGGCATTGACGACCCAGCACTGGGCACTTATATTTCAACGCCTTGTGTTGTCTTATTGATCGCACGGGGTATGGCGCAGCCTGGTAGCGCACCTGCTTTGGGAGCAGATAAACGCACCCCACAAACCCGCTATTACCGCCGTAGTTCTAGCAAACTCCTTGAATCGTACTACGTAGAAGTCAGCCTATCTCAGCAGACCACAGGCCTTACCTGGTGCAAATCCGGTGCAACTTTGAGCTAGCGTCTCAATGACCGCTTCCGCCTAGTAGCGGCCGCTCAGGTGATAGAATTCCGACGGGCAGAAAACGACCCCGAAGCGGCCATTTGGTGAGTCCTGATTGACGCGAATGTCTAAAGCAGTAACTCTAAGGTGATTGGGAATACAACAGCCCGCGCATGCTTAGCGCATTGGTATGCTCGAAGAATTTGGACCATCTCTCTATTCGACGGAAGGGCCTACTGTGTCGTTCTACGGTTTTCCTTATCCCACGCGAATGGCGGTGGTTCGGCTCTCAAATGGTAGCGTATGGGTATGGTCGCCGGTGGCCCTCACCAACGAGCTGGTCAGCGCGGTGGAGGCAATCGGACAAGTACGCCACATCGTATCGCCAAACAAGCTCCATCATCTTTTCTTGGCAGAATGGGTTGAGCGATGGCCCAATGCGCTTCTTTACGCGCCGCCTGGGCTCGCCCGGAGGAAACCGGAGCTTCGCTTTCATGCCGATCTTCACGATGACCCCGATCCTGTGTGGGCTGCGGATATCGATCAAGTCGTCTTCCGCGGCTCGTTAGCGATGGAAGAGGTTGTGTTCTTCCACCGCGCGTCTCGTACCGCGATCGTCTGCGACCTCATCCAGCGACTTCCAGAAGAAGAGATGTCGGGCTGGAAAGGAAAGCTTATGAAACTCGACAACTTGGTTGGCGAGCACGGCAGCACACCACGGGAGTGGCGGGCTAGCTTTCTGCGCCGCGGACCCGCCCGCGCTGCACGCCAGAAAGTACTTGGCTGGAAACCCAGCCGACTGCTGATTGCCCACGGCGAATGCGCGCGAACGGGGGCAACAGCGATTATCGAAGATGCACTGAGCTGGATCTAGAACCTACCGCTTATGGCCGTTCTCAGCCCGTCGCCAGCATCAAATTCGAAGCAATCGAACGTCGGCTACTAGGCGAACGCGGACGTTCCTTGGCAGTGACGGCCTGGTTGGGAACTATCGAGTCGTAACGTAAGTATTTAATTTTGCAAACGTTGTTAAGGCCGCCCGTTGCGAGATTTGCCTTACTTTGCAGGACCGCGCATCACCAATCCCGGCAAAAGTCCGGCACGCAGTGCCAGGGTGAGAAACATCCGATTCATCCATTTCACCTTTAATGGTTTTCGCAATATCAGCGTATGGGCCAAGAGCGGGTGTTCAACATTGCCGCGCGGCTAGTGTCGCAGCAACTGTCACTCGTTGCCTGTCCTTCGAGAGAAGACTTCCAGTCCCAACAATTCATCTAAGAGATCACGAAGCTTTTGTGCAAGCTGGACCGTCTTATCGTTTAACTCTGTTAGTTTGCTGATGTCAGCAGCCAGAGGCGCTTTACCGTCGCATCGTTTGTCGATGGAAACCAACCCGTCCGGGATTGCGGCAGAGCCGGATAGTAACGTGCGCACTTCGTCGAATTGTATAGCCTCCCGCCACGCTGATTGGCATTGTTCTTGTAGTTCATCCCGTACGCCGTCTTGAGATACTATCTCACTTATGCGCTCCACCACTTGCGCGAATGAATCTGAACTACTTGCCGCCTCACCAGTTAGTTGCTTTATCCAGGCCAAACTCAGATACCTGACAGTGTTACAGTTTAGAATGAATCTTCCCAATGGTTGAATCCACTTGGTGGTTGTAGGTTCGTCAACTAGAAAACCGACACCAGCCTTTACGTCCGATTCCTTCTGATCTGTTTCAATCTCGACTTCAGCGTGTGTGGTTTCGCCAGGTCCTGCGAAATGAATTTTTGATAGCTTAAACTTCGCATTTTTACCTATTCTTGGCGTAACGGTCTGCGTTACACGCATGTGCTGGCCGCCATCATCAGCCAATCTGAAGTCCTTGAGATTAAATGCCCACCGCACAATCGGATAGGCTTGGTCTGGTGCTGCGATCTCGTCTTCACCGCAAGCAATTGTGGCGAGTAGCTGCCTCTCAAACCCGCTGGCGCTTAGCGGCTTGGCGTAGGGCTTCTCTTTGAGCGAGGTCCGGTCGTCGTCAGTTAGGGGGATATAGTTCAAGATGGCACTGCGAAGGTATGCTGCGGTTCTTTCGACACACTTTGCTGCCAACTGCTGCAGTTCTTGATGGTGCGATAGGCCATGCTCAAATTGGTCGCTTGCATTTTTGGCAGTGTAGTAAGTTTTCTTATCTCCACAAAAGATAATCTCTCTACGCGCCCACGGGTCTAACCTACTGGGAATATAGCCGCCCGCACGCCGATAGAGGTAACTGGCTATTCGAAGCTTAAGCGAATCTGCGGGTGGACCGTGCACCGCTGTTTCCAACTCTTTTGGATCCTTTAGGCCCCGTCTATTAACTTCCCACCTGATCGCAGTGGGTGTGATCGCTTCAACACCCATGTAGAGGTGCGCCAGAGCGTATAGCTCATTGCCGATTTTCCAATGCTGCAGGGCATCAGTGTACTGCATGATTGCTCTGAGGACCCTTGCTATGTCCTTTTCCGTGAGTTGTGTGATGGCAGCCAAAAGCCGAAACATCAAATCAGGGTCGATGTCGCGGGCCACGCGTGGCAAGCCGATTTCGTCTCGAATCCAGTTTTGAAAGAACATTCGTTGACGGTGGCCAGGTGTGCTTTCGTAAGCGAGATGAACACTCAGTAGTCCCTGCCACGCATTCGCTCCGAACGCCACTTGTCGAGCATAGTGGTCGGCACTCGATGCCGCGATGCCCAGTGCGACTTCAATCGAAGGGGCTGGCCCTGTTACCTCAATCCATAGTTCACGAGGTAAAGGGGTTTTAATTTCCTTTATTTGATCCGTCCGAGTTAGGATTTTCAGTTCATAGTCGCCGTATTGGGTCGTCATCGGGGCAATACGAATGCGTCTCCTGGCGGGGACTCGCAAAAGCGACTCTGCACAGCGAAGAACTACCGTGTAGATAGTTTGCTGGTCTGTATCTTTTCGGCCTTTGATATTTAACTCCTCTGAACTAGAAGGACAATTGAGCTTCTCGATTCGAATCGAGCTACCCTTTACAGGTTCACGACACTTGGCAAACTAGACAGGAAAGCCTAACCGCCGCAAGAATCGCCCCAGAGCATGTTCGACTGAGCAGGCACGTTGCAAGGCAATCAAATCCAATCTTTCGGAAAGCCACAAGTGAGATCGACCCTTCCTGTAATCTGGCCATTCAGCGCGGAGCGCCACTAAGCTTTGTCCCTGCGGAGGGCGACGTGTTTGGCATCCCGGCAGATGGTGGAGCAATAGCGCTTCATGGTCAGGATTTTGAAGTATCAAATCGATGCTAAGCTGTCTTGCTAAATGCCGACATTGCTGGTCTCGTCGGTGATTTTGCCCAAATCCCTGTTGATCAATCAACGCAGCTCTTTCTGTGTATGGACCGTGCCTTTCTCCGTGACGGAGTCTCTCGTTTGCACGTCGAATGAGTTCCAACGGATCACCGGCACCAGGTTGCAATAAATGTGCATCAAAGTGAATGTGCAAATTTTCGCACTCATCGGCGAAATCTTGCAGCAATCGAACGTAACTTCTTTCGCTATCACCTTCGCAACCGATAAATATACGGGTTCTCTGTGGAATTTGTGGCCGGCGAGAACGCTTGGGGGGCATGGCTCACCCAAAGCGAGGGACAGCACCAAAGAATCCCCCTAAGTACTTCCTGTATAGGTTATCGGTCCGTCTCACGTTTTTAATATCTTGAAGCCCAAACAACTTAGTAACACCCTCACGGCTCTTTTCTGTGAAGAACACTTCTTCCTTTACAAGGTGTTCCAGTAGAGCTGGATTATGACAGCTCATAATGAGCTGTCCCTCGTGGGGATTCCAGCTAGATTCGTGAAACCATCTGACCATTTCCGGAAGGACAAGTGGATGAATGTCATTGTCCAACTCATCAATTATCGCGAGTCCCCCGGTGGAGAGCACGAAGTTAAGCACCGGAAATATCTCGTAAAACATTTGTGTGCCGTGTGACTCTGTAGCCAGTAGAAGCGACTGATTTAGTCCCCTATGAAAAAACTTGGCTTGAGGCCCGCTCGAGTCTTGATCGATCTCGATCCTCTCAATCCCTAAGTCAATCTTTTGTACATGGTCATTTAGGCGTTCAAGTACCTTAGGATTTTCCGAATAGTACGGAGTCATACCAGACGGATTAGTGTCAAATTTGTGAAGAAACATGTTTGTTAGTACCGTGCCCAAGCTCTCATAGATTTTTGTTGCTAGGGGATGTGCGAACTGCGCAAGTGTAGAAATCACACTAGCGTTAGGACGGAATTGTTGCCGTGTAAGATCAGACGCTCCGAATTCTACTCCGGTTTTTACTTCAGACGCAGTTCGCTCGATCAGACGACGCGGTTTGCCTCGAGGTGAATACTTAAGTGCTTCATACACGACCGCGCTTGCCCCCTTTTGCAATGGCTGAATGTGAACCTCGTAGGAGTACAAACAAGGGGGTTCGTTTTCGACTAACTGAGCTCCAAAATGGACAGCCAGCTTAATCTGTCGGTTCCAGCAGTCAGTTTGCATGAAGGGCATAATGGGTAGGTTCTCATCGGGTCGAATCTGAAAGGACTCACGCGCGAACCACCGGAGGAATGTCAAAGCACGCAGAACAGTAGACTTGCCGGAGGCATTTGGCCCAAACAAAGCGATTACTTTTGGGACTCGCTGCGGTGACTCCAGATAGGGATGGCCAAAGCGGCCTGGCATATCCGGGGCGTTCCGAGCAACAGCAAGGTCGAGAATCTGCCGATGGCGAATCGAATAGAAGTTCTCTATCTCTAGCCTGGTAAGCATTGGTCGGTTTTTTGCGAGGAAATCGTCAAAGTGGGCTTATTGTAGCACCGGTTTTGGGTTATATAAAGAGACTTTGACAAAATATAGTCAAACTGACCATTAAATAAGACCCAAGTCAGTCTCTCGCGTGGCCGTAGCTTAAGCGCAAGTCACCCGAGCCGGGCAGCCCAACTGCGTGCAAATCCCCAAAAAACGCTCCCAGCGAGTCACTACGGAAGGGGTTTGTCCGTAGTGACTCGCTGGGGAACGCCTACTGGCTAAGGTCCTACTGAGGCTTTCCAAGCGTGCTGAGGGAGTGACGATTTAGCGTTTTACTTAGGTCTGCCTTCGGCCTAGAGTACTCATCAGCTGGCCCAAGCTTTGTGCGGGATCAGCCGAACGGTTTCTCCCGTGGCTACGTCGGTCTAAAACGTAGCGCCCTCGCGATCCTTCGGGATCGCACCCTTCAAGCGCCTCGTCGGGCCGTGTGATAGGCGCAACGATCTTCGGATTGTCGGTCCATCATTTAAATTGAGATCTCTCTAACGCCCGCCTGGGCGTTTGAGATTCACGTTCAATCCTAGTCGCATCACCGCCGGTTCACTGGGTCTCTTTGTCACTCGAGACCGGGTAGCCGTGCAGTAAGGTTTGGTTCGGTAGAACGAAACCTTCTCAACCCCGGGCCTGTTGCGATGACCTAACTCCTCAGGTCGTCGATCAGGCCCCTTTTCTCATCCACCCCGCCGGGGAAAGCCCCCGGTAGGGGCGCTTTCTCCGGCCTCAATCAAGTAAAGGAGAAAGCACTATGTCCAATCGCTAAGACGCATTCTGCGTCGGCCTCACTAAGACACCTCGCGGTGGTGGATCCGTTGTCGATCCCCACCGCTACACCGAGTGGGCATGCCAGGTCTACGAACCCCCTCGGCGGTCCATTCGGACCCGGTCGCCAAGTGTGCGCGATCGTTATCCCGCCGCAGTTCAAGGCGATGTGAGTCGGAAGACTCCATCGTGGCGGATCAACACTAACCAAAGGCCTAGCACACAGTTTTGAACTGAGAGCGTGAGGAATGAACGGGGGTAGGACATGCTTGATCTGGAATACGGCTTACTGCAACTGATGCGGCAGCACCGTGAGGGGTCCCATGCGACTCAGCGGGGTCGGCGTAAGATATTGTCACTGGCGGCGCGCCAACTCTACCGCACCTGTAACTTTCAACTCCCGAATGTACGCTCGTTGAAGCCCAAGCATGTGGCAGCCCTGGTGACGCATTGGAAAAACACGGTATCCACTGCCACCCTAAAGAACCGCATCGCGGCCTTACGTTGGTGGGCCAACAAGGTCGGCAAACGAAACATCGTTCCCACCACTAACGCCCAGTTGGGGGTGGGCAAACGCGCTTATCGGTTCAATGTCTCCAAGGCCATCAACCACCCCGAAGCAGCCATCCAACGCGTCAAAGACCCACATGTGGCGATGGGACTGAGACTGCAACAGGCGTTTGGGCTACGACGCGCCGAGGCGATGAAGCTTTGCCCCACCCAGGCCGATCGCGGCCACTACCTGGAACTTAAAAGCGCGTGGTGCAAGGGTGGGCGCCCGCGGGTCGTTCCCATTCGTAATGCACAGCAACGCCACATACTAAACCAAGCCAAAGCGTTAGCCCGCGGTGGATCGTTGATACCTTCGCACAAATCCTATCGCGAACAGGTACACACCTGGGAGTATCAAACTCAAAGAGCAGGCCTCTCCCAGACCCATGGGCTGCGCCATGCCTATGCGCAACGACGCTACTTCGAGCTCACCAGTTTCAAGGCACCGGCGGCGGGTGGACCAAGACGGTTCGCACTGACTGGCGACCAACAAGAGCTTGATACTGCCGCACGCATGCAAATAGCGGAGGAGCTCGGACACAGCCGAATCGACATTACCCACCACTACCTGGGACGCTAGGCACACGATGGGATCGAGTGCGGCCAAGACTAGGAAGACGTAAGAAAAGTTTTAACCTAGTTAGGAGAGCTATGAATGAAATACTTACACTTCGTGAAGCCGCGACGTTACTGCGGCTCCATCCTGAGACCGTAAGAACACGAGCTAAGTTGGGAAAGATCAAAGGCGTACAAGTTGGCAGGCGTTGGAGATTTCTACGTGCTGACTTGATTGCCTGGTTACGAACACGCTACCCTACTGGCGCTAGAACTGCGGCGGGAGTGGCATCAAACAGAAGGAGGCACTTATGTCCATCTTCCGCAGAGGTAAGAAAGGGACCTGGTATATCAGGTTCACGGCACCGAGTGGAGAGCGAATATATGAAACTACTCGGACTGTAGACAAGTTAGCAGCACAGGAGTACCACGACAAACGGAAAGCAGAGCTTTGGAGAGAGCAGAAGTTAGGAGAAGCACCAGTACAGTCATGGAATGACGCTGTTGTACGCTGGCTAAACGAAGGGAAGCACCTATCGAGCTATAACGAGCGAGTGAGGATGCTCAAGTGGTTGGACCCCTATCTACGGGGCCTGATCCTACCCAAGATTACGAGGGACCTGGTAGATCGGATCATGGGAGTTAAGTTAGCCGAAGGAGTAAGCAACGCCACAGTGAACAGGCATGTGCAAGTAATACGAGCGGTCTTGAGGAAAGCGGAACGAGAGTGGGGATGGCTGTCTAAGGCACCAGTACTCCGTATCCTCCCCGAACCGAAGGAGAGAGTGCGTTGGTTGACCAAGGCAGAGGCCCACCGGCTACTGTCTGAGCTACCGGATCACTTGGCCGACATGGCACGCTTCAGCCTAGCGACAGGGCTTCGTGAGTCCAACGTGACTGGTCTCAGGTGGAACCAAGTGGATATGGATAGGCGCTGTGCATGGGTTCACGCCAATGAGGCAAAGAGTGGTAAGGCGATTGCAGTGCCATTGAATGCAGAAGCGTTGGAAGTTCTACGTTACCAACAGGGCAAGCATCCGAATCGTGTGTTCACCTACTGTGGTAAGCCGATCAACAAGGCCGGAGGTAAGGCTTGGACGAAGGCTCTCAAGCGAGCCGGGATTCAGGACTTCCGTTGGCACGACCTGAGGCATACGTTCGCCTCGTGGCATGTGCAAGCAGGTACACCGCTACCCGTGATACAGGAGCTTGGTGGTTGGAGTAGCCCAGCGATGGTGCAAAGGTACGCACACCTTAGCTCCGAGTACGTAGCACAACACGCTAACAGCGTTGCCCTTGGTGCAGATAAGGTGCAACTCGAAAGTAGAGTAACATAACGAGGTAGCTTTAAGACTGGTATAGTAGTGTTTCGGGGTATGGCGCAGCCTGGTAGCGCACCTGCTTTGGGAGCAGGGAGTCGGGGGTTCAAATCCCTCTACCCCGACCATCTAGCGCCCGTAGCTCAATTGGATAGAGCAACGGCCTTTTGCTGTTGCGGTGAGACCGCGACGATAGGAGCCTTTTGGGGGAAAGCGGAACCCTTAGAGTGGAGGACACTGTATCGGTAGACCCTTAACGCGTGACGGCGATGGCAATACCGAGGAAACCGATGGACCATGCTTGAGTATCGATCTGTTGGGATCCGTAGAGACTATACGTGTCCCGCCTGCGATGGCGAAGATATAGTCCAGACCACGAACTCCTGCGCATCGTTCGGGGGGCGGTGAAAACCGTGGTGGTACGCTAAGCCGTAGGTTACAGGTTCGATTCCTGTCGGGCGCGCCAGATATGTGGAGTCATGAACGCGGTGGCGAGTATAATGCGCCTCCCTTGTGTTATTGATTATGGTGAGCGTAGCTCAGTTGGTTAGAGTCCCGGATTGTGATTCCGGTTGTCGTGGGTTCGAATCCCATCGCTCACCCCAGCATATGGGCCGTTAGCTCAGTTGGCAGAGCAGCTGACTCTTAATCAGCGGGTCGTAGGTTCGAGCCCTACACGGCCCACCATATAAAACAAAGACTTATTAGGCGGCTATGGGCCGCCTTTTCTTTCTGGGTAGCGTGGTGGGTAGCAATTCGCGAAATTCCCGTCAGAGTTGCTCTGAGGGTTTACCGCGCGCTGTATAGTGGGTGCCACAACGGGCATTCGGCCATCCGTGCCGGAGGCCAGGTGATGAACGTGGAAGAGGAAAAGCCCAAGAACCACGTGAGAGGAAAGCAAGGCGCTCGGCCGCAGGACGCGCTTGTGGTACGCATGCGCGAGCTAGAAGGCGAGGGTATGGAAGAGGGGCAGGCATTTCACACTGCCATGTTAGAACATCGGATTAACCGATTCACTGGTGACCACCTTGAAATATTCATATACGGAGATTTTGACCCACCCAATGCAGCGTTGGAATTTTGGCGACTTCGCTGAGAGCGTTTTAGAAACTGTTTCATGAATTTTTGCTCCTTCTGCCTGAGAGTAGAGTGTTTGACGCCCATTGATGTCACACCAAGTGCTCTGCCAAGGGGCGGCCTTTTGTGCTCACAAACAATCGATATTTCTAAGAGACGGAGGGCAAGACCCCTCATAAGCGAAAGGACAGCACTAAGCAGGTGAATTAGCGGTTCGGGGTGGGCTGAACAGGGGGCTTAATAGCTTGGGCAAGCCGACTGGGCGTCC
>JAOTYM010000240.1 GCA_029861845.1 Gammaproteobacteria bacterium
CGCGAAACAATCGTGCCACGCGTTTGGCAAGGGCGGCTTTGGGGAACAGAAAGGTCGGGCCAGCCTGATGCCAGGTGGTGCCGTCCCTGGACAGGCCGCCGGCGGTGACCAGGGCGTGAACGCAAATCGAATTGTGTTGACATTAGCTGGTGCGGGCTTTTTTTTGGCGCGGCAGGGGGCTGGGGATCGGGTTTTGGCAGAGGAATCTTCAAGTACAGCTTGACGACATTGTCGTTGATAACGGCCTCTTCGAGGACGGAACGAACTAGCATCTGTCGCTCGTGAAACGTCATCTTGTCGAGCCTACCTGTGATCGTCGAGGTGAAGTCATGCAGTCGCCTTGAAAGGTTCAGGCTGGCATTGGCCTGTTGACTGTCTTGCTCGAGCGATTCTAGGTCGGCTTGCAGTTGAGCAGCTCGGTCCGCCACTTGAGAGATGCGGCTTTCGAACTCGTTCTTTTCGATGAAGCCACGCTGATAAACATCCAGTAGGCGACGCCGTTCCCCCTTGACCTGGCCCAGGCGTTTGCGGATGTGTTCGAGTTGAGTCGATAGAAGGGACTGATCAAGCGCCTCGCTCTGGGTCAGCGATGTTTGCGCTTTCACCAGCAGGTCCGGCGCCAGTAAATGACGTCGTATCTCTTGCCACACCAAGTCGTCGAGAGCCTCGGCGCGAATGTGATTGGGACGACATCGGGGACGCCCGAGGACACGGTCCTGCTTTTCGCAACGGTAGTACGGCGCGGAGGGCGCGGCTGCGGCCACACAAGCGCATTTCAATCCACATTTCTCGCAACGCACTAGTCGACGAAGTAACCAGCGTTCCTGGTGCAGGTTACGAGGGCTGAACTGTTGATTGGGACCATGACGCGCCCGGGAGCGTTCGAATGTTTCACGTTCGAGCAAAGGGGGAATCGAGATCGCTATCCATTCTGAAGGCGGGCGTAGTCCCTTTTTTCGCCGCCCATTGCCGCCGTCGGTTGCTGGCACTGAATCCCAAACAGAGCGATTGTAGTACAAGGTGCCCACATAGGCTTCGCGACGCAGAATCCGATGCACCGTCGTCTCGCCCCATTGCGGCCCGCCCTTGGGCGTGGGATAGCTTTCTCGGGTCAAACGTTTTGTGATCTGGCGAATGGTCATGCCCTCGTGCGCATGCCAGGCGAAGATCTTCCTCACCACGTCGGCTTGGGCCTCATCGATGACCAGATGCGCCGGAACACCGTCTCGGCGTGGCACCCGACGATAGCCGTACGGAACGCTGTTCCAGACGATCTCACCCTGGCGCGCCCGATACAATTTACCGCGCCGATAGCGTTCGGCGAGTTTGGTGCGTTCGTATTCCGCCACGGCGCCCTGGATCTGCACCAGCAGGGCGCTATGCGGATCGTCCGCCGGTGGTTGCTCTAAGAACGTGACGGGGACCCCGAAACGCTCAAATTCCTCAAGGATGAGAATGAGGTAGGCATACTTGCGGGATAAGCGATCGGGCGACAAGACGAAAATGGCGTCAAAGGCGCCGGCTTGAGCGCCATCGCGAAGCCGGTCTAGTCCAGGGCGTGCCAACAGCACCCCACTATACCCCTCATCCCGACACACGTAGTCCTCGGCGACCACAACGCCTTGCCTCTTGGCGTAAGCGCGAAGCGCCTCAAGCTGAGAGGCAATGGTGCCGTGCTTCTCTTGATTCTTGGTCGAGACGCGTGCGTACAAGGCGACGTGCATGACAATGCTCTCCTGGAGATGAGGGTGATGATGGGTGAGCGGTCAACAGCCGAAAGGCTTCGAGTAACGCTTGCTCCTTAGGATCGATGCGACCCCACCAAAGCCGCGCCGGCGCGGCATACACCTCAACCACGTATTCGGTGGGTGGCTGGGAAGGCCATAAACCTTGGAACCCCATCGAGGAAAAGCGTACCCAGTCCTGATGGGTGCCATGGCGTCCGAGTGTAAGGAACTCACGGCGTAGCGCTTCGTAGCGCGTCGCTGCGATGTCGTTGAGCGCTGCGCGTCGACCGCCCTTGCGGGGCGTGGGTTCAGGCCTTTTTTTTTGAGCGGAGCTCTTGCAAGAGCTTCTCGAGCGTGCGCTGGTGAAAGGATAGATCGAATTGCTGTTTGAGCTGCGCCAGCAGCGACCGGGTACTGAGATAGGGATCGTGTTCGACTTGGTGCTCGATGAATTGGCGCACATTCGCGGTCAACTTCGACGGGCCTTTGGGTCCCGGTTTCTTCGCCAGCAATCCCGTGGTTCCGTCGTTTAAAAAACGTTCCTTAAAGCTGTAGAACGTTTGCCGGCTGATGCCATAGCGCTGACAGATCCCAACCACATTTTGGCGGTCGACGAGATGCGCGCGCAGCATCTCGTAACGCACCTGCAGTTGGTCGTGGGGGTCAAAGAATGCTGGCAATTCGAGGAACAAGGGGTCCTGGACTCGCTCGGGCTCGGCATGGAGCAGCCCGGCTTGGCGGAGGTTCTGTTGCTTACGGGTTGGTTTCTCCGACATGGGAAGACATCTAGTTGTACAAGCAACAAAATGTCAATAGATTTATCCCGCATATCATCGATCGTATCACCAACATGTTTATAAATACCAACAAATGGCAAATTTCATGCTAAAGCGGCAAAAACATCTAGACATAGCGGTTTAATTCTCTAGACAACCTTCTCCTCCCACGTCCGACGTAACCGCTTATGAACTTTGGGATAAAAGCTGTCGACTTCTTGCGCAGGAATCAAAACAGAAAGCACAATGCGCAAGTGCGTGTTTGCGTTCATGCCATAACCAGGCAGTGGACATGGGGGTGATAATCGAGCCTTTGCGTCCAACTATGGAGAACGGCGAGGACACCAACCGTGCCGCCGAGCCAG
>JAOTYM010000117.1 GCA_029861845.1 Gammaproteobacteria bacterium
GTATAGGTATTCATATGTTGTTGCGGGTTGGGGTCTCCACTCGACGTCGGTACCAGGTCGGCAAGACCGGGCTGCAAGTCGCGTTCGTAATAATCCATAGCGACGTCGGCCAGGGTGTTGCTGACGGTATCATCGTAGGGCGGGCCATCGTAGGGGCCGGCGCCATCGGTATCGGTGTTGCCCACACTCGGATCACCACCGTTCCAAAACCCGTCTGACAACAGAATGGTGAAGTTTTGTTGGCACTCTCCACCGTTGGCGGCATTCAGGATCGGCGACAGCGCGCTTATCGTCTCGCTGGTGTTATGTGTTGGCGCAGAGCCGAACAACGCCGGCTGCGAGATGCCCTGATAGTATTGGCCTACGTTTTCAAGCCCTAAGCGCAACGGTGTGGCGCCGTCCGAACGCACGCGGGCGAGATTGTTGAGCAAGGCCGCTTTATTGGCTTGCGCAGTCGGATTAACCGGCAAGCTGATATCATCGATGTCTTCGATCTGGGTGCCGATGTTTTGGTTGTTATGCAGACTCGATAGGCCTACCCGATTCTTGCTAGCGGTGATTAGCTCGCTAGCCGCCCGCTTAACGACGTACTCACGCTTGCGGTAGTAGCTATACCAGTTGGCGTAGTTGATCTGTTGGGCGGCGGACAGCCCGGTCCACAGCGTCGCATCGGTGGTGTTAGTCACATCGCCGCACTCGCCGAGGTCGAAGGCATCGTCGCTGTCGGCGTCGGTCCAAGTATAGTGGGCGAGGGTCAGCACGTTGGTGTCAGTCAGATCGGTGGTGCCGTTGTTGGTGGCGTCATTGCAATCGCTTGACGTGGTGTCCGATCCGGGGCAGTAAGGGTTGCGACGTATTTGCGTGAAACCCCCTGCTTCCATCAAATGCGCGTCTTGAAAATCGCTGCCCAGTTTGTCCTTACCCTTCCATGGCGTGTAGGTGGCATTGGGGTCATACGCCAAGGTGTTATAGCCGACACAAAACTCGCTGCGATCTTCATCGGTAGCAGGGGTTAAATCGAGATCGTCCCTGCCCGCACCGGTAGCACCCATATTTAATAGCACTTCCCAATCCATACTGCCCGAGTCATCGGTCATGAAAAAGATATTTGGTTGCACCGCGGTTTGCAGAAACAACGGCGAGTCGAGAAGTTGCAGATTCCCGGCCGGGCTTGTCAACGGGATCAACGTCAATAAGGCCGCGAAAAACGCGAGCCCTGGTTTGAACAACGCCAATCGACGTCGCGGGCTTGCGAAAGGTCTGGCCAAGATCGTAGACAACATGTTCATCGGTAAACTACCTCCCACTCTCATCCCCAAGAGTGATATCTAATGGGCTGCATCCATGCGGGCCCGGGCACATGCCCAAAACTGATAAGCAGGCCGACGACGACAGCTTCTTTCTCCATCCATTAGTTTAGAACTGTTTTTCGAATACGGACTGGACCATCGCCATTGCCTGGTCACTGCTGCCGGTACCACGCGCAGTGATGCGAAAGACATTACGTGTCGACCGGGACGGGGTGCCAAGCTTGATGCTTTTGAGCGGGTCCCGAACTGGACCCAGATCTTCAATAAGATAACGCGGCTGCTGGTTGACAAGGCTGAGCAGCTGGCCAGATGGCGGGCTACCCGCTCCGGGTAACTCGGTGTAGTCGACAACATCGGTCCCACTCCAGACGCCGGTGGTCACATCCCACACGGGGGTAGAGATGGCGGACTGCCGGTGTAAGCCGTCATTGGTAACCAATGGGTCGAATATGGGTATCGCTGCCAGCGGCCGTAACCAGTTTTCGCCCGACGTCAGCGCCGACTCGGCTGCCTGAAACGCGGTATTTTTGTCTTGCATATTGCCCGCCATTCTTTCCTCTAACACCGTGGTGCTCATGGTCGTGACCCCGATGAGGGTCAATATCAAAAGAAACACCATCGCCATCACAAGGGCAACGCCGCGCTCGCGCGGTACCAGGCTGCTAATATTGACCGAAGTCTGCATAATTACTCCCAGATAAGGTTAGCTTACGGAATCGGGTTGCGAAGCTGGATAGTTGAGGTGAACACACGCCGTTGACGGCGATCGTCGTTGGTCGGGGTCGGGTCGACGGAGATGCCCGCGAGGTTATAGGTCTTGGTGTCGACATCCCCTGATTCGGCGGCGGTGCGCACGAGCAACGCGATGCGCACGCTTACGACATTGGTCCAATTGACGACGTTATTGGCCTGCCGATAAATATTCGCTTCATTGTCAGAAGGCGCGTCGGTGTCTTCGCCATACAGCACGCGCATGACTTCCACGTTGTCGACCAGCGGTTGTGGTACCGGGTCTGCCGTTCCACTGGTGATGTCTTTGCGGAAAAGGGTAGGCGTAACACCGTCTGTTCCTGGGCCAATATAGTAGAGGCGAGTGACTACTCTGCTGACCTCAGAGTTTATGCCGTAGGTTCGAGATAGGTTGTTGCCGACGTTACCCGGTGTCCCACCGGTGCCATGTGGGAGATTGCCGTCGGTATTCGGGTCGCCGGTACTCGTGATCTGAAATACGTCGCCGACGTTACAGTCCGTAATCAGTACAATATCGTCATTGCCTATGCCATTGGGAGTTCCAATATTCGGCGTGCCACCAGCAGTCACCGCAGCAGTGAGTTTAAAAGTCTCGGCCATGGCGCGGCGTGTCATCAACACATCGGTGTTCTCCGACACCTCTCCATCCGTGAAATAGGTGAGGCCATTGATGGTCCCAGGTAGGGCCGGCGTCCAGTCGCCCAACGCCGTGCCGCTACCTGTATACGTATGGCCGCGCAGGTGTTGGCCGGCGGAAAAATCCCAGCCATAGTCGGTATTGTTATTCAATTGGTTGGTAACTGGGTCGACGATGGTGCCCGCGAGTACAGAGTACTTTTGCATGCAACCCAGATTACCGGACATACGCACATCCTGTCCGACAAACTCCACCGAGAAGCGGCCGTTCTCTTGTAATCGCGCCAAATCTCCTTCCAGTCTGAAGGTGCTATGGCTAGTAACGAAGATCTGTGAGACGGCGGCGAGGATGATGAGCCCAATACTGGTGGCCACTAGGATCTCCACCAGTGTAAAGCCCTGCATCTTTGGTCTCGTGCTTGCCAACTGCGTTGCGCATGACGTTATATCGTTAGTCATAGTTGTGCCTCCACCGCCAAACGCATGGGAATATCGTTTTCCAACCACTGCACCCCAACCTGGAAACTGGTTTCGCCGGCTGGATCCACAGCGCAGCCGGTGAAATCGGCGGTAAGTACGCCCCGACAGACTGCGCCTTTGCCTTGGGTTAGTAGTTCACTTAGCGAGTTCTTCCATTGTGCTATGTCGTAATTAGCCATCTGCGTATTGTCGCAAGCGATGGCGCCACAATTCGGTGGCGAACCCGGCGGTGCGGCGTTGATACCGATATCGTCATAAACGGCCACGGTGATGCCACCGGCATTGGCGCGGATACGGTCGACGATGTCATAGGCGTTTAGCACCGCTTGTGTACGTTGGTAAGATTGGGTGTTGAATTTCAGTCCCAACGTCTGCAGGCTAGCTAGACCGAGTAAGCCAATCGAGAGTACGAATAAGGCGACCAACACCTCGATCAGACTAAAGCCGTGGTGTTTGCGGGATGCTAAAGAAATAGTTGCTTTTGGCATGGGGGCGCTCTCCTAAGGACTACAGGCCGCAGGCGGAAGTGGTCGGCTGGTATTGGCGTCGATCGCGATTCGTGCTCGCCCGGTGATCGCGATTTCAATTAACCGGCCTTGGGCGGGGCCGCGGTCGTAATCGCAGATACGAAACTCTTCCAGTGCTTGCAGCCCCGAAACCCCAGTACGGGTGTAAACGATCTGATCGGTGAGGCCGGGGGCCGCACTTGCCGTGCCAACCATGGTGTTTCGGCCAGTGAGCGCCTCATGGGCACGAAATACCTGGCCGCTGGCGGTGTTGACGACAATCCACCCGTCATTCCACGCCGCCCCCGGATTGCAAGTAGTGCCGTCAGTGGACTTGCACACGGTGATATTGGTGCCGCTTTTGACGGCCTCACTACGGGCAAATGCCAGATCCGCCATTATGTCATTGGCCTGGGTGGTGAGGCGGTTGTTCTTAACGAAGTTTGAGAAACTGGGTGCGGCCAGGGCCATGAGGATGCCAGCGATGACCAAGGTGGCGATCAGCTCTATCAGCGTAAAGCCGAAAGATGCGCGATTGAGAATAAACGGTCGTTTTTTACAGATGAACGGTCTGACAGGGCGATCGATGCGACAGACGAACGGTACTAAAAGGCCGATAAAAGGTATACCCCTTCGTCCCGTTTCCGCCCCATTTAGTACCGATTGGGAAACAAGTGCCATGACTGCCGTGCTACTTCCCTGTAGAAATATCTTTATATTCAATGTGTTTCTACGTGGACGGTAACAGTGCCGTACCTACGGTAATTTCCGACCCGGCAAGAGTCAATAGGCCTAACCACGTCTATCAGCGAGTCGGTTTAAGCGATAGCAAGCCGACGGGGCCGCCTCCATGCTCGTGTCATGGGGTGGCCTATACTTCTTAACTGGCTGAGTTGTTCGGCGTTGTCAGCATGTGCCATTGCCGGCCGCGACGGCGGCGATCTCAAACCGCATAAGTAATTGAACTAAGCTTGTAATTGTAAGAACTTAGCCATGGTGCAGTAGCACCGGCATGTAACTCTTGGGGTTGGAACGGGGCGGGGCCATGAAAAAACGCGTAGATGTTGGTGACCTTCGCTTGGGTATGTACGTAGCGGAGTTGGATCGGCCTTGGCTTGAGACACCCTTCCTATTTCAGGGATTCGAGCTTGGCAGTCCCAAAGAGATAGACCAGCTTAGAGAGCACTGCCAATACGTCTATATTGACGCCGAGCTCGGCGATGATCTGGTCCCGGTGAAAGGGCGCAAAGAACTACCGCACAGGACGCAGGCGGTTAGAGTCGCTGAGAAAAAGCTAAAGCAAGAATTCAAGGAATTGCTCGAGAGTCCCGAGCGCAATCCGGGCAAGCTCCCCTATCGCAATCGGGAGCCATACCGTGACCAGTTACCCCTGGAAGAAGAGTTAGAACGCGCCAATCAGCTGGAGTCAGTGGCCTGGGAAATGGTGCGAGACGCACTCGCTGGTGTGCGCGAAGGCGAACCGGTCGACGCCCACTCTGCCGAAAGTGTTGTGCGTGACATGGTCGAAAGCGTGGTGCGGAACCCCGATGCGTTGATGGGAATAACCTGCCAAACACATGAAAGTAGGTTTGCCTCCGATCAAGGTGTGCCGGTGGAGGAGGAGATCGGACGGGCAAGGAAGATCGAATTGGATGCCAAGAATGCGGTCGGGAAAACCTTGAAAGATGTGCGTCAGGGAAAAGCGGTCGACAGTGAGCTTGCAAAAAAGGTTGTTGATGGGCTCGTCGACAGCGTGGAGCGAAACCCAGACAGCCTGGTCCTGCTAAACCAGGAGAAACAGGCAAACACGTACATGTCGTTTCATGCCATCAGAACGTGTACGTTGGCGTTGATCTTTGGTCGTCATCTCAGCCTCAGTCGCGATCAGCTCATGATTCTTGGGCTTGGGGCGCTAATGCATGATGTCGGAATGGTAAAGGTGCCCGACGAAATCCTTAACAAACCTATTGGTCTCAGTGAAGCCGAGTTTGAAATCATGGAGGGACACGTACCGGCAGGTGTAGAGATACTTAAGGGTTCCGATGGCTTTCCCCATGAGTCGATTCAGATTGTTGAACAACATCACGAGCGCCACGATGGATCTGGTTATCCTAAAAGAATAACCGGCGATCTGATTGGGTTATCAGGCTCAATTGGCGCGATTGTCGATGTTTACGATGCCATCACCAGTCAGCGCATCTATCGCGGCGGTATCTCGGCTGAGGACGCGCTCAAGCGCATGTATGAGTGGCGCCGCAAGGATTTTCAGCCGGAACTGGTCGAGGAGTTCATCAGGTGCATGGGAATCTTTCCTATCGGGAGTTTGGTAGAACTCAACACCGGTGGTATCGGTGTTGTCATTACGATTAACCGCGAGCGGCGACTAAAACCGAAAGTGGCGCTCGTACTTAAAAGCAATAAAGAACCCTATACCGAACGCTTTATCGCTGACTTGGCCAAGCATCGCACTCGGACTGGCGGTGAATTGCGCATTAAGCGCGTATTACCATCTGGCGCTTTCGGTATCAATCCCATGGATCATATCGCCAAACTTTAGGGCCGGTGGTTTTAGGTCGCTAAACGCAACGCTAATTAGCACTTCAACAAGTTGCGTTCCTACATTCGATGATGACTCATGTCGGCACTTGCTGGCGTAGGCGGCAGGCTTGATAATGCTGGCCCAGCGAAGCATCGCCGGTGCCGAGAAGGTAGTTTTGTCCAGTCGTTTAGATCATGAGAGTCGACCCAAATAGCCAGCTTTTAGAAGGCGTGCGCTTCGTTCCATCTCCGAATTGTGACGAAAGACCGAAAGGCATGGCGATTGATGTTTTGGTCATCCATGCGATTAGTCTGCCACCGGACGATTTCGGTGGACCCGCGATCGAGCAGTTCTTTTGTAACGCGCTAGATTCTAGTGCTGATCCATATTTTGCTGAGGTTTGTGATCTGCAGGTGTCAGCCCATTTACTCATACGACGCAACGGCGAGCTTATACAGTTTGTGCCCTTTCGCAGCCGAGCATGGCATGCCGGCGAATCCTACTGCCTAGGGCGTACTCGTGTTAACGATTTTTCGATTGGGATAGAGCTTGAGGGCAGCGATAATCTGCCTTTCGAGCCCCATCAGTATCAGGCGTTAACTGACGTGGTGCAGGCGATCATGGCCGCTTATCCGGCGATCACGCGTGATCGGATCTACGGCCATAGCGACATCGCACCTGGAAGGAAGACCGATCCCGGTCCACAGTTCGACTGGCCACGTTTTCTCGCTACTTTGTGATGGCGATGCTTGCTATTCACGTGGGCGCCCCGGTACATTACGAGCCGACTTGAACTTATACATGGCCCCCTATGTTTGAAGTTGTGTGTGCCGTTCTTCTAGCGGTGGCGCTAGATCGATTCGTTCCCGAACATTTCCGCGTGGACCCGTTCATGTGGGTGCGTGCTATGGGCGAGTTTGTTGCGCAGCGATTCGACGGCGATAGCCGCGCTCACGGCACCATCGCTTTGGTGATTGTTGTAGTTGTCGTGTTGATAGTCATTGTGATTCTACATTTTGTATTAGGACTAATAGCCTGGATATTTCAGTTCGCATTCGATGTGATAGTGTTGTTTTGGTGCGTGGGTCTTCATCGTCTCGGACAGCGAGCCGAGGATGTTGTCGATGCTTTACAAGCGGGCGAGATTCCAGTGGCGAATGAAAAGCTACGTACACTTTCGGGCCAGCTATCAGATGACCTAAGTGAACCCAGTATCGCCCATGATACGGTTGTGGCGGTTTTGAAGCAGGGGAATTCTAACGTCATTGCACCGTTGTTCTGGTTTGCTCTGCTTGGACCTTTTGGTGCCATTCTGCAACGCATGACCGGCGCCCTGTCCCGACTGTGGGCCGGAGATGCTGAACGGGCGGTGGGCTTTGGTTGGGCGACAGTGCATTTATCCAATCTACTTGATTGGGCGCCGGCGCGCGTTACAGCATTGAGCTACGCCGCCGTGGGCAGTTTCGAAGATGCTCTTCGTTGTTGGCGTGACGCCGGGGATGTGTGGTCTGACAGTGCGGATGTCCCCTTATTGGCAGCTGGATTAGGCGCGATGCAGATGAAAAATTGTGAGGTCGCCGCCGGCGGTGATGACGATGAAGCGCTTGACCTTGTGACGGCAGATACAACCCATGTGCAACGCGCATTAGCCTTGGTGTGGCGCGCGCTCTTATTCTGGCTGCTCCTGGTTTTTCTCCTATTGGTTTTTAGTTTAGTCGCGAGTTAGTTGCTGTCCCGCGCAAGCTCATGGCGTGATCGCCTTTGATGTGGATTTGAACATGAAGACGTCGGCTTGGCGCTTACTGTTGGTGCTCGTGGTCGTTTTTGCAATGCTGCCGATGGCGCTAGCGAAGATCGAGGTACAAGACGATGCCGGTAAGATCGTTAGCGTAGCAAAGCCGGCACGCCGAATTGTTAGTTTGTCGCCCCATGCCACGGAGTTGCTATTTGTAGCAGGGGCCGGACCCTACGTGGTAGGCGTAGCCGCCTATAGTGATTACCCGCAGGCAGCTGGCGATATTCCTCGTATCGGTGATGCGAGTGGTCTGGATCTAGAAAAGATCGTCGGTTTGCGCCCTGATTTGGTAGTGGCGTGGAAAAGTGGGAATCCCCCGCGAGTGGTAAGGCGGCTTGAGGAACTCGGTATTCCAGTGTTTCGTTCGGAGCCACGAAACATGACGGACATCGCCGAAAATATCGAAGATCTGGGCATGTTGGCCAACACGCTGGACGTGGCTCGGCGCGAGAGCGCCAATTTCAGGTTACGGTATTCCGGCCTAAGATCACGCTATGCCCACCGCAAGGCGGTTGGTGTGTTCTACCAAATCTGGCATAACCCCCTTATGACCGTGAATGGACAACATCTTATCAGCCATGTTATCCAACTATGTGGCGGCATCAATGTATTCTCCAATCTGTCGACATTGACACCTCAGATCGATATCGAGGCGGTACTACAAGCGAACCCAACTGCCATTGTTGCGGCTGGCTTAAACGATTCAACTGTGTTACATGGCTGGAAAAAATGGACCTATGTCGATGCCGTGAAGAAGAATAATCTGTTTCTCATCCCTGACAACCTGATCGCACGTCAAAGTCCGCGTATTCTCGACGGCGCCGAACAGCTGTGCAAAGTCTTGGAGATTGCGCGAAGTACAAAGAAATAGCGCCGTCATCCGCGTACGTTCTACTTACTCTAGGATTTCTCTTTTCTCCAGAGAACATCTTGACGGCCAGCTTGGACATTCAAGGTGCGCGCAATTACAAACAACAGATCGGATAGGCGATTGAGATACTGCACGATAAATTCGGATATTTTTTCTTGCTTGCTCAGGCTGATGGTTCGGCGCTCGGCACGCCGGCATACGGTGCGCGCGACGTGACACACCGCAGCTGCCGCACTGCCACCAGGCAGGATGAAGTCCTTAAGTGGCGACAGGCTGGCATTTAGATCGTCGAGTATTCGTTCAAGTTCGCTGACGTGATGCTGTGTAATGGCCGTGTGTGCTGGCAGGCACAACTCACCCCCGAGGTCGAATAAGCGGTGTTGCACGCCCACCAGACATTCGTGAATTTCCTCAGGCAGGCTGTTCGTCAGTAATAGCCCGATGACACTGTTTAGCTCATCGACGGTGCCATAGGCCTCCACCCGTGGATTGTCCTTGCTGACGCGAGTGCCGTCGCCGAGGCCAGTAGTGCCATCGTCGCCGGTGCGAGTGTAAATCTTTGAAAGGCGATGCCCCATCGCTTACGGTTGTTCCAGTTTGTAAATAACGGGTAATTCCATATCAACCGATTTTCCGTTGAGCAAGGTTGCGGCCTCGACTAGGGGCTCAACTTGCCGCAGTGCCTTGAGGGCTGATTTGTCCAGCAATCGGTACCCAGAGCTGCGAGCGATGTAAATATTGGTGAGCTTTCCATCCGGTTGTACCCTGAACCTGATCTGCACATGGCCTTGCCACCCGCGTTGCCGGGCAATGGCTGGGTACGAAAAATAGCGTGCGAGGTCGGTTCGTAGTTTCCCGCGAATGTGTGCGCTCGCCGATTTCGTGTCACCACCAGCTATTGTATTCGCGGGTGTGACCGGTTGGTCCAACTTGACCATGGATGACATCGCAATAGGCTTATCGAGCGGTGGTTGCTGGTGCCGCGTAGCTGCGAAAGGCCCAGCCTTCGGCGGTTCGGGGAATGGAACAGGCGCCGCTGTTTGCATGACGATACCATCTTCACGAGTGTATTTGGGTGCGCGCAGTGTTTTGTTGACTTCCGGTTTTGCGGCCGTTCGTATTCTTGTTGGTGGACCGAAATTACTGTCGCGCTCATTATCGCGAGCATGGCGGAATTGTGGGCGCTTGGCATTTTCTTTGGCAAGCCGCTCGCGCGAGGTTGCCGCGGGTTTGGTCGCGGCGGACGTGACGTCGTCTGACATCTCAAGAAAGAAGCGCACCGATAAAACCTTCTCGGCACCATAGGTCAACATAATCGGGGTGGGCCAGTGGGCAAGCCCTAACATGTGAATCGCGGCAGAGAGCGTCGCGAATTTAAACATATTGATTTTATCGGACCGCATCTTGTGCAACCGGTTGGTGTCGTGACGTATCGTCTTGAGCAAGCGCTGAGTCATTCGTGCGGTTGGTAAGCGAGAGTCACGAACACGTTTCGGTCAAGCTCGTCGAAACTATTGACGGTTTGATACTCTTTGTCGAAAAGATTGTTGAAACGCCCCCGCAACGTCCAATTCTTGGATAGTTCGCGACTGACCGCCACGTTTACAATACCATACCCGTTGACTTCGATTGTGTTGTCCGGGTCGTCGAAACGCCGGCTCTGAGCAATCAGGCTTAGGGCGGCGCGGGTCTTCCCGAACCGGCGCTCTGCTTCCAGCTTCGCGCTCCGCCTGGCCCGCCGCGGTAATCTGTTGTCTGTCTGGTCATCTCTTGGATCGACATAGGACAGGGCAGCACGTGCAATCCACTCGGCAATATTAGCGGATATCTCGGCTTCGAGCCCCTCGATCACGGCCTCACTAAAGTTTTGAGGAATAAAGTTCTGATCCAGGGTGATGAGATCGTCAACTTCCGT
>JAOTYM010000118.1 GCA_029861845.1 Gammaproteobacteria bacterium
GTTGATCAATTTCGAACCACTATGTGGCAAATTGTGCTTGCCACGCCGACTTCTACAAGACAAATCTCATTCCATGTTTGCGGCTTGTCTTAACCCAGCCTGCTCGGTCTGATCTACCAGACCTTAACTAATACGAGTTAGATCATTAACAGCGCTAAAGGTTCCCTGCCATTGATTGACGTACATACCTGGCAACCAGCAAGGCTCACCTTTCAGTAAAGCGATACGGCACCGGCAATCACGTCGCGCCACAGGGTGGGTATGTCGTTCAGCTTCCGCTGTGCAATTTCACGGATCCCGGACGCTATGTTCGCGTCGACCGGCTGTCCATTGGCAGTCCGCACCACGATATTGACAATTTGAGGCTCAACCACCGGCTGGCCGATGCGGCTGACAAGGACACAATCGGCCTCAATTACCGTCGATAGCTCATCTACCAAAGTCGTGGCTATCGCGCTCGCTGCTATGTTATACAGCTTACCTACGTGGGTGATCGCATTCTTCCCGGCCGCCGCCTCCAGCGTCATCGGGCGAAACGGCGCGATCAAGCCATTGGCTCGATTACCGCGGCCGGTGCCACCATCGTCACCGCCCTCAGCCGAGGTGCCGGAAACGGTAAGGTAAACATTTTCCGTTGTCGGATCGTCGGCGGTATTAACGGCAGTGCAGATACCGCGGTGCGCTATGGGCTGTGCCGCCTCGCGCGCGAGATCGGCGACCACGCCCTTGGCATCAAGGTAGGCGTGTAGGTCCACCAAATATCGGCCGACCATAGCGCAAGCCACCGTGAGCCCGATGCGTTGCCCATTACGTATCCCCATCACTTTTACATCTTCTCCGATTTGCGGATGTGCTGCCTTCGTGCTGGCAGCGTTCAGATGATTCTCGATCTCGAGCACTACCCGCTCAAGCGTACTTAGCGGCGCATACCCGAGACCACAGGAAGTATCGTTTGCCAACCAGAGACCGGTACGTTGCTGACGCATGTACAGGTCCACTAATTCGGCAGACCCGGGATGAATAAGGCAGTGAACCCTGATCTGGGCCTCCGCATCGAGCGCATGGAAATGGTCGCGAAACCATTTTCGGCAGGCCTCCACTGCCAGTTCCTCCACCGGTACCGTGATTCCCGCGAACGAGGTCGTCGCCCGCCCGGCGAAAAACACTTCAATAGGACTGATTACCCTACCGCCACCAAAAGCAGGCTGCGAAACACCGCCCCGCAGAAGAACCTTATCGACATTGTGGTGCAGAATCAGATCGAACTTCTGCAGATAGAATCGGCTTAGGGCTACGCTAAATTGTTCCGCTAACGCATCACATATGGTGTCTGGGTGTCCCAGACCCTTGCGTTCGACAATCTCAACTTTGCGGTCTTCGACCGACGGCCGGTCGTGATCGCTTATAACAATTTCCATGGGTCATGCTGGCTATGCTACAAGGGAAGCCCCTAAGTGGACGACCAGTTGTAGGCACGCACCAACTGCTTTCGATCGAATCGGACCTCTAGCATTTTTAGTGTACTGTTCCGCAAGCTTGGTAATCTGCCCTTACCGAAATAGTAAATCCACCGCGTGAAGCGTTCTCCCTTCTCGTTAACGATGATACCAGTACTCACGGGTTCGCCTAGCCATGTTCGCACATCGGCACCCGTGGTAACGCCGATCTGCACCGAGGCCTCGAATCGCGTGGAGTCAAATTCCCTTCCCAAGTAAATCGATGTACAACCGTAGCCGACCCCAATGAGCAGTAGAACGAGGCAAGCGCTCAACCACTTGAAACATACCGAAGCACGACTTAACGCATGACCATGCTGCTCAAAAATAACTCTTTCTGTGTTCGAGCTCATATCGATCTATTAGGGACGTATCCTCTCCTCACGTTTTTGCTCGTACGCGATAAGTCCAGCAACGTCCATTAGGGTTTCGGCAAGCAGATCGATTAAATCATCAATGGTCACGATGCCAACCAATTGACCTTGTTTGTCAACAACCGGGAGGCGACGCACGCCCTTAGTTTGCATCAACTTTATCGTGTCAAAGGTATCATCTTCTTCACGTGCCGTAAGCAGCTTGAAACTCATAACGTCGCCTATTGCCACACTACCAACGTCTACATCTTCAGCAATAACCTCAATGACGATATCCCGGTCGGTCAAAATACCGATTGGAACGCGTCGACCATCGCGTTCCTCGGCAACGACTAGATCACCCACATGATGCGCTCGCATCAAACGAGCTGCATCTCGGACGGAGCTGTCCCTATCGACGAGCACTACTTCACGGTTGCAAATATCACCAATCGACATAAATTACTCCAGATGCGGCGACATCCACTGCCATCAAGCTACAAATCAATGGGCCATCAGTACCGGTACGGTCATATGCTCGAGGAGGTTACGGGTCGCGCCGCCGAGCACAAATTCTCGAAACCGCGAGTGTCCGTAGGCGCCCATAACAATAAGATCGACCCCTCGGTCAGCCGCACGGGATAACAACATATCTCCCACTGCAATATCGTGTGCCTCAATGTGGGTGGCATCGGCGTTCACGTCGTGGCGCGCAAGATGCTGACAGATATCTGCGCTCGGAATCCTATCCTCATCGGTGTGCTCGGACGGGTTAATAGCCAACACTGTTACGGTTTGCGCCTGTTCCAGAAACGGCATTGCCTCATGAACTGCACGCACGGCTTCACGACTAGCGTTCCAGGCGACCAGCACATGCTTTCCTATTGAATCGGGAGCGCCAATGTAGGGAACCACCAGAGTCGGGCGCCCACTTTGCAAGACGACGTGTTCGGCCACGCCATTACTCATCGATGATGGATCCGTGTCTCCCCTCTGTCCGACGATGACCAGGTCGACATAGCGCGCGTGCAGCGCCAGCGTGGGTGCCAGCCTATCCTCTACGAAACGCCATTCGGATGACAAGCGCGCCTTGTCAGTCGCCACTCTGAACGCCTTCTCGGCTTCGGCCGCCCGAGCAAGCGCTGCTTGTCTTTGGGCCGCCAGTATATCGTCGGGAATCTGGACCTCGGCATATACAGGAATTTCAAAGTACGGCAGCACATAAAGACCAGTCAGGTGGGCGGAGTGTGTCTGTGCCAGCCGAATAGCCACATCTACGCGGACCGTACTAGCCTTACTGCCGTCTACGTGTACGAGCAGATCTTTGAATGCCATAGCATCCCCCATGCGATCCCTCACTGAATTAACTAGCAAAATACTATACGCCCAAATACCAAATTAGACCTTGACCTGCGTCAACAAAGTAGCCGGTTCTTAGCTGTCCTGATTTATATCAAACCGAGCCGTCATCGGGACACCAGGCTTAATGTTAAGGAACAAGCTTTAGGGCAATGGAGCGATTGCACGATCGCGCGAAGGTGGAACTCGCGGCTGCGGGGGTTTTACTCATCTACCACTGTCGTCACGGGCCGACTATAGCGCGCGTGCCTGCGTTAGAGCCCATAGAGCCACGGCAGCACCCAGGAAAATACCAACCACATAATCACGGTTAATGGTATGCCAACCCGGACAAAATCGCCAAACGTGTAACCGCCAGCACTCATAACGAGCAAGTTTGTTTTATAGGCCATGGGTGTCGCATAGCTCATGTTGGCCCCAAATAACACTGCCAATACAAACGCCTCCGCCGGCAGGTTTAACTGATTGGCCATGCTGATCGCAATGGGGGTACCGATCACCGCTGCTGCGTTGTTTGAAACAATATTAGTAAGTAATGCCATCAGCAGAATCAGTCCGCTCAGAATCACGGTTGGCGACGCGCCGGCAACGACGGCGACAAACATCTGCGCCAGATACTCGGCGCCGCCGGTCTTGAGTAATGCAGCGCCCAAGGCCAAACTTGTCACCACTATCATGATAACTGGCACGCTTAAGGCACGCGTAGCATTTCGCCAATCAAGACACCCGCTGATGATCATCAGGAGTACGCCGAACACGGCACTGATGGCGATAGGCAATAGACCGAGAGCGGCAGCAAGCACGATGCCTGCCATGATCGCGAGTGCGAGTGGTGCCTTGGCGGTGTAAGGCAAATCTGTGGTCGCATCGAGTACCAGTAGCTCGCCACTCTGCTTGAGCTCAGCGATGCTGTCACGGGGACCCTGTACAAGCAATACATCGCCCGTACGCAACGTCACATCTCGTAGATTGGTGCGCATGGTTTCGATCGACCGGCCAGGCCGTTGTAACGCTAACGTTACGAGCTGATAACGACCAATCAGCCGCGCGGTGTTTATTGTTAAACCTTCCAGCGGCGAGCCCTGTACGACCACGACTTCGGCGAGCTGTTGATCGTCAGCCGTCAACGGGTGATCTTCATCCACCAGCACGTTACCGGCATAAAGCGTCCCGCCGAGGGCTTGTTCGAACTCCTTTAGGTTTTCAGGAGTATCCTTGATTAACAGTCGATCGCCGGCTTTTACCGCCGCATCCGCCAGTGGCATGATTCTGGTCCCCGGTCGCCGTTGGATGTGCACAACCTTCATGGCGTCACCGCTCTTCTCCCGTAATTCCGCCAGCGTCTTGCCGTCGGCAAAGCTGTTCTCCTTGATAACAAGCTGTGCGGTAAATATCCGCGGTGAGGTGTCTTGCAGCTGTATTTCACGCTTGGGTAGCAACCGTGGCGCCACTAACCACAAATAAACGATACCAACGGCAGCAGCAATGGCGACCGGCACAAGAAAATCGAACATCTGGAAGCGACGCAACCCCAGGTCTGCCGCCACGCTTACCACTAACAAGTTCGTCGATGTGCCAATCGTCGTCGCCATCCCACCGACGAGGGTAGCGAGACCCATAGGCATAAGGCTATCGGAAGCCGGAGTGCCGGTGCGCAGGGAGACACTTATTAAGATGGGCAGCAACAACACGACAACCGGCGTGTTGTTTACAAAGGCGCTCAGGACGGCCCCGATAATTAAGGTCAGCAACAGTGATAAGACGGGGCTGAACTTCCAAAGACGTGCGAGGTAACGCCCGACCGGTGCTAGTGCACCGGTACGAACGATCCCCTGGCCAGCAATCATGAGGGCACAAACTGCAATTAGTGCCTCATGGCCGAAGCCGGTAAAGAAATCTACGGCATGCAACGTCTTACCGTCGGCCTCGTAAGGAAATAGTTCGAATCCAACCGCTAGCACTGCCAACACAGACAAACTAGAGGATTCCATCGGGATACGCTCACGCGTGAACAAATAGAGCGCTATTACCATCAATGCCAGCACCGCCATGGCATGGGCATCGGGTAGTGGTGGAAAATTCATCTCAGACTGCTCGCGGCAACTACTGTCATCTAATGGGCAGGTGCACAGAATAGAAACTTAATTATGGTGACTGTTTTACGGCGACGTTGTCACGAAGATAAACCGGTAGCGCATGCTCAGCCGAGACAGCCTCATCGCTATTAAAGCCTGACTCCCCGAGTCGCGCCACGTCACGGGCATGTGGATAACCGCCTTGGGCCCAATCTTGAACGCGATCTCCGAGACGCGCCTTCAGCTCCTCGGCGTACTGATCCCAACCACTACCGACACCAAACCAATCACCAGTCTCAGGTACTGGGACGTCTCCCGGTGCCACCACCTGTTCGTCGCCCATGAGGGTCGCTATCCCATCCGGCCCGCGACGATAGGCACCCCAGTAGACCTGAGACATGCGGGCATCGAACGCGGTCAGCACCCGATCTCGTCGCTGACCCTGGGCCATGGCAGCTAGGGACGATACTGGCACCACCGGCAAACCGGCACCAAAAGCGAGGCCCTGGGCGACACCCGCGCCGATGCGAAGGCCAGTAAACGAACCAGGACCACGACCAAACGCCAGGGCATCCAGGTCCGCTAATGCCAGCGTCGCCTCGGCCAGCACCTCATCAACCATTGCCAAGATGAGCGATGAATGCTGTACACCGAGCTCAAAACGGTCGCAGCTGTGGCCATCTACGGACAGCGCGACGCTACAGGCTTCGGTTGAGGTGTCAAGGGCCAGAATTTTCACGTCGCCCGATATTACCTTGACCGACGCCGAGCACCTACTGTGACGATTGTCTTATTTGGCTCTTTACGTGAGGGCCGTGACATGTAACACTACGCCATCGAATAAACAACAACGATAAATCGTTGTTTTAAATCGGGCGGCAAAAGCCGCCCTTTCTTTTGCTGGCAACGAGCCTTCACGTAGCCGTCGGCCTATCGTTCTCGTCGGCGAAAAAACTCTCGACCTCGGCCAGATCTTGGGTCAATGGCATCGGTGGCAGGCTGGCCAGGAACGACTTTCCATAACCCTTAGTCAGGAGACGTGGGTCACACAGCATCAACACGCCACGGTCGCGCTCATCACGGATGAGTCGACCGGCGCCCTGCTTCAAGGCGATGACCGCGTTGGGAAGCTGGTATTCGAGGAACGGATTGCGCCCCGCTTGCTCCAATGCTTCTCCACGGGCACGCAGAACGGGATCGTCCGGCGACGCAAACGGGAGCTTATCTATAATGACACAAGACAACGCTTCACCACGCACATCCACACCCTCCCAAAAACTACTGGTGCCGAGTAATACCGCATTTCCGGCCGCGCGAAAACGCTCTAGCAAGACACTTCGCGGTGCATTGCGTTGCACGAACAACGGGAATGAAATCTTATTCGCCAATAAGTCGGTCGCGATGTGAAGCGCTCGATAGCTAGTAAACAACATAAACGCACGGCCGCGACTGGCTGTCAGTACGGGTAGTGCTGCCTCGATAACTTTTTCGGTGTAATCTGCATTTGCAGGGTTAGGCATGCCTCTCGGAACGTACATAAGCGCCTGGCTTGTATAGTCGTAGGGGCTTTCCCAGCGATAAGTATCGGCAACCTCAAGACCCATCTGTGTCTGGTAATGGTCAAAACGCTGACTAACGGTTAGGGTGGCGGACGTAAAAATCCAAGCCTTATCCCCCTCATCCACGTGTTGCCGAAATGGCGTAGCCACATCCAAGGTCGTGAGATGCAAATTAACGCTGCGTCCGTTAGTTTCGAACCAGGCGACATATTCAGGCGGCGGCGACTCACTGATCGCATACAGTCGCTCGAGTAAATCGAGCGTCCGGCGCCAACAATTGGCCAGTCCCTGACCCTTGCCAGCCGCGACCTCTAATGCCAGCGCAAGCTTAGAGAGCAAATCCTTTAGATCGGCCAGGGTCGTTTGTATCGCATCTTCGCCCGCCACATCGTGCCAAGCCCTACGTCGCGACGTTCTACCAAATGCAAGTCGGAAGTCTGCCGTCGCTCTTTCAACTCGATGTGCATGCTCCTGCAAATCGGGAATCCCACTCTGTTCCCTTAAGTCCTCGGCAATAGTGTCGCGACATAAATTCAGAAGCTGGTGACTACTCAAAGTCACACCGAAAAATGTGCTAGCGATCTCCGGTAGTTGATGCGCCTCATCAAAGATCACAGCATCCATACCAGGCAGCAACTGTCCAAAACCCTCTTCACGTAGCGCCAAATCAGCAAAGAACAAATGATGATTGATGACCACAACCTCGGCGTTGAGGGCTTCGCGTCGTGCGCGATTAACAAAACAATCATCATAATAAGAACATGCGCTGCCTAGGCAATTGTCTGCGGTCGACGTTACCATTGGCCAAATGCCCGAGTCCTCAGGGACATCCGTGACTTCAGCGATACCGCCATAGCGCGTCGTGTCGGCCCATCGGGCAATGCGAAGTATATCGCTGGCATCACCATCGCCATCCATGGAACGACTTTCCCGCGCACACGCTAATCTGTGCAAACAAACGTAGTTAGCGCGGCCCTTCAGTAGCATGGCCGCAATAGGCATCCCCAAGGCATCGCGCACCAGCGGCAAATCTCGATTGAATATCTGATCTTGGAGGTTTTTGGTGCCACTTGAAATCAGTATTCGCTTGCCCGATCTCAGTGCCGGCACCAGGTAAGCAAACGTTTTCCCGGTGCCTGTGCCCGACTCGCCAATGAATACACCGTTATTGGCCAAGGCGTCCTCGACGCGCATCGCCATGTCTTGCTGACCGGCCCTCGGGCTAAACCCCGGTAATAGACGTACAAATGGTCCGTCCTCACCAAGGATATCTGCGCTAGTTTCAGGCGGTACCACTTTTTGCTGGGCCACGTATGAGTCTCTGTTCAGGGTAAGCGCCCGCGATATTAGCAGTTTTCTTGTACACAAAACGTATCCTGAGGTTGCCTGGCTAGCTGCGGCTAGCCTGAGGGCGTAGGATAGGGTCCATGTGTGGACGCTATATGTTAGCCACGCCGCGTGAACGTCTGATCGCGCGCTTCCGCATACAACACGCCGCCGAATTGGTGCCACGCTACAACATAGCCCCTAGTGAATCGGTAGCGGCTATACGCGAGAACGTGAACCAAGAACGGGAACTCGTCCTCCTTCGCTGGGGCCTAGTCCCATCGACCACCAAAGATGCAAAAAACGGCTATCGTATGATTAATGCGAGGGCAGAGACTTTGTCACAGCGGCCTGCTTTCCGGTCGGCGTTCGCCCACCGCCGGTGTTTGATACCGGCGGATGGATTTTACGAATGGCAACATGCCAACGGTACCAAACAACCCTACTTTGTACGTGCCAGAGATGAAGACCTGCTCGCCTTTGCCGGGCTATGGGAGCGATGGCAGCGTGGGCAACAAGTGATTGAGTCTTGCGCAATCATTACCACCAATGCCAACGAGTCGCTGGCCTCGATACACCATCGAATGCCTGTCCTACTTCCGGAGGATACTTATGACCTTTGGCTTGATCCGTCAGTGCAGGATACAGACGCACTACAGCCGCTGCTCGTACGCTCTGATGCAACGAAATTGGTCGCTTACCCAGTTAGCAAGCGTGTTAATCATCCTAGAAACGACGATGCGGAGTGTATTAGGCAATTGCAAACCTAAGGGGTTGACCACCCCATGGCACAGGGTCGCTACTCGCTGGCTAAGTAGCTGCCTATTGTTCCTAACGCTTTCACTGTTCGATACGGCTGTCGCTGACGACTCGAAAGGCGATGAGATCCTTTCCGCCATTGTTGGCGTAAATGCTGAAGTACCGATGACGGCACGCACCGCGGCCGCACTCGGCACCGAACGTCAAGGATCTGGTGTGGTCATCGATGCAGACGGACTGATCGTCACCATCGGCTACTTGATACTCGAGGCCTCGCGGGTCGAGGTTACACTTGCCGACGGTCGAACTGTGCCTGTAAATGTTGTGGCCTATGATCACAACACCGGATTCGGTTTGCTGCGAACGGTGGATCCGATCGATACGACCCCAATGAAACTTGGTAAGTCTGCTGAAATTAAAGAGTCGGCGCAGTTGCTGATCTCAGGGTACGGTGGCGCTGCGGCAGCGCAACCGGCGATCGTCGTGTCCCGACGCGTGTTCGCTGGCTATTGGGAATACTTGCTCGAGAACGCTATTTTTACAGCGCCGCCTTATAGAAACTTTGGTGGTGCTGCATTGGTGAGCACCGACGGCGAACTCATCGGCATCGGCTCCCTCATCGTTGGTGATGCGATACAGGGTCAGCAACAGATGCCCGGCAACATGTTTGTACCCGTCGATATTCTAAAACCGATTCTGAAGGACCTAGTTACATCAGGGCTTGCACCGGGTTCATCGCGTCCGTGGCTCGGTGTCTACACCGAAGAGTTCAGAGATCGCCTGTTCGTCACGCGTGTGGCAAATCAGGGTCCAGCCGCCAAAGCCGGCATCGAACCGGGCGACATAATCGTTTCGGTCAACGGCCAGGCGATCGCTTCCATGGAGGACTTCTACCGCCGAGTCTGGATGCGGGGCGAGGCTGGTGTGCAGGTAGCGCTCACTGTATTGCGGGGCTCGAAGTTAATGAATGTAACGGTTCACAGTGGGAATCGTTACGAGTGGTTGCGCCTTAACCCCGTTTAATCTTTTCGCCCTGTTGAATGGCGCTGCGCTCATCGGGAGTTAACGACAACGGCGGCATCTCGCGTTCACCAACTGGAACCGCCCAACCGCAGCCGCAATTTGGCGTGCCCGCTGGCACGGTAGCGGTGCACACCGGACACTCCACCGGGCATGTCATCGATTGCGGTACGCCTACGGTGTCGATCCGCTCTTGTTCACTAAGCTCCAAACCAGCCATCTCGGACTCACTGGTCGAGGCAGTCCAACCGCAGGCGCAATCGGTAGCGTTTACTGATAGCGCTGCCGTACAAAGGGGACATTCCCGGCTAGCCTTCAGGGCTTCCATCGTCTGCGCCGTATTCAGTGCCTGTTCGATCTTTTCTGCCTGTGCAGCGTGAAACGCGTCACGATTAGTTGTTGGCTCTTCCATCGCGCGCGCAGTTCCCACTGCCTTCGCTATTCTCGCCGCCTGTGCTGCACGAAATGCCACCCCCGGCACGCTAGTTTGCTTGGGCGCAGCGCCACTCAGCTTCGCTTGCGCCCGGGGCCGCCGAATTGGGTTGTGCTTGGAGGGGCTCGGGCTTAAGCGAGTATTTACGGTACGGTTTACAGCACCGTTTTTCTTAATCGGCACAGTGATTTTGGGTCTTAGCCCTGCTGCCTGGGTACGCGGTTGTTGTCCACGGTTTGGCTCAACCAACGGTTGCGCGCGCGTTTGCGGGCCGCCATGCGATGGCCTCGCGCTAGAACGTGC
>JAOTYM010000035.1 GCA_029861845.1 Gammaproteobacteria bacterium
ATGGCATCGAGTTTTCCGTCCCGCCTGCGAAGTGTTTCGGATTTCTGGGCCCTAATGGCGCTGGCAAGACCACCACTCTGCGCATGATCCTCGGACAATCGCCCATCGATGCCGGTGAGCTGTATGTGTTTGGACTACCGATACGACGGCGAGGCAGCGAGATTCGTCAGCGCGCGGGGGTGGTACCACAGATAGACAACCTCGATCCAGATTTCACGGTGGTCGAGAATCTTCGTATCTATGGTTCATATTTTAATGTTCCCAAAGCAGCGCTTGATCGCCGCATTAAGCAGCTGCTTGAATTTGTGGAACTCGCCGACCGCGCCGATCAAAGGATAACGACACTCTCAGGTGGGATGCAAAGACGGCTAACCATCGCCCGGGCGCTTATTAATGACCCTGAACTTATCGTCCTTGATGAGCCCACTACCGGACTTGATCCGCAAGCGCGGCATATGATTTGGGCGCGCCTGCGAGATCTCAGACAGTCGGGTAAGACGTTGCTACTGACGTCGCATTACATGGAAGAGGCAGAACGTCTTTGCGACGATTTGGTGATCATGGATCATGGTAGGATTCTCGATCAAGGTCCGCCGCGGGCGCTCGTCAAGCGACATGTTGAACCGGAAGTGGTGGAAATGCGTGGCGCTGCCGATATGGCCGGTGAACTGTTGAACGGTACTGTCGATTGTCGCACCGAAATAGTCGGCGATACCATTTTTTGTTACACCTATGATGCGCGGCCACTCGTACAGCAAATCGACAGCGTTGACAACCTTGTGTTCTTACACCGCCCAGCGAATCTCGAGGATGTCTTCATGAAGTTGACGGGACGGGAATTGAAGGACTGACATGTTAGACCTGAGTCTACCGCGACTAAAACGCCGGTCGATCAGCGTGTGGCGACGTAACGTCTTGGTGTGGCGCAAGCTCATAGGCCCGAGTCTTATGATGAACTTTGGCGAGCCACTCGTTTATTTACTAGGACTTGGCTACGGCCTTGGGTTATTTATCGGCAAGATATCGGGCATGGACTACCTGACGTTTCTTGCCTCCGGCATCATTGCATCATCGGCCATGACCACCGCCACATTCGAAGGTATGTATTCGGTCTATACTCGTATGGTGCCGCAACGGACCTACGATGCCATGCTGGCCACGCCGACCGAGGTCGACGATATCCTGGCTGGTGAAATGCTTTGGTGCGCCACAAAGAGCCTTATCAACGGCATCGCTATCCTCGCGGTAGCGGCGATTCTCGGCGCCGTGACCGACATGCGTGCGGTACTGGTTTTACCGGTGGTGTTCTTAATTGGTTTGTGTTTTGCCGGTCCCGCCATGGTAATGACGTCGATATCCAAAGGTTATGATTTCTTCGCCTATTACTTTACGTTGGTAATCACGCCCATGTTTATGCTGTGTGGTGTGTTTTATCCAACCAAGGCATTGCCCGAGTTCTTTCAGTGGTTCGTTCAAGTATTACCGCTCACGCACGCAGTGGCGTTGGCACGGCCACTCATGGTTGGGCAACCGCCTACTGACGTCACGCTCCATATTTCAATACTCTTGGCCTACGCGGTGATCGGTTACTACATCGCCGTAATCCTTACCCGCCGCCGACTGGTAGTTTAACCCAACTACGAAGCGTTTGACGTCACTGGCAATTGCAGCTCGAACGCGGCGCCGACGTTCGAGGGGCGCAGCCGGATACTACCGTCGTGCGCAGTTATTAACGATCGCACAACCGCTAACCCCAGACCGGTGCCGTCCCTTGCGCGCGCGGTCGTAAAGAACGGCTTAAAGACGCGTGCGGTATTGGCTTCGGAAATACCCGGTCCATCATCCGTAATAACAATTGCTGCGTGCGCCTTATCGTTTGGCTGAATCTGATCAAGGCGAATGGTCACGGTAACATCGTCTCCACCGTGTTGGCGTGCATTGTCTAGAAGGTTGGAGACAATACTCTCCAGGATCTCTGGGCTCATGGTGACTATAACGTTCTTGCTAGTAGGTTCGATGTTTACCGTTAGTCCCAGTCGGCGGTAGCGCTCGACAGCTCGCTCAAGCACGTGCGTAACATTGGCGGTCTCTTCCCCCACCCGCATGACATCGGCCCGTGCCAGGTCCAACAATCGCTTCACCAAGCGCTCCAAATGCGCGGCATCGTCGGTGAGGTTTTTCAAGAAACGGTTACGCTCCATCTCAGACATGGTATCGGCATGTTCATGCAACAGTTCCAAGGCTCCCTGGATGGACGTGAGTGGGGTTTTGAACTCGTGTGATACATGCGATGCGAAATCGCGTATGTAGTCGGCGCGTTGTTCCAATGTGCGTGCCATTTGTGCCACCGCGTCCGACAATTCCGCGATCTCCCTGGTAACCGGTTGCTCCAAGGGTGTTACTGCACCTTTTTCTCCGCGCGCCGCACGTTTTGCCTGATTGATAACCGCACTCACTGGGCGGCTGATAGTGAACGAAGTAAAAAGTGAAACGGCAAACACGACGATTAGCAGTACCAATACCCCATAGAATAATGGATAACGTTTTCCATAAAGTGCGTGCGCAATGTTGGCGGGCGTTCTTGACAGCATTACCGCACCTAATACGCGATCTTCTTGAACAATGGGCATGGCGACAAAAACGCGCACGCGTGCACCGCGACTGATGGAGTGCAAGGGTGGTATAGGTTCGTCGGAGACACGTGCACGTAATGAACTTACATGTTCACCGGCAAGCGCACGTGCGACCTCGTTCCAATTCGCAAGCGACTGATCTAGCTCTTCGCCAGTGGAAGCCACGACAATGCCCTTATAATCCATGACGCGGATGCTGGCCAAAGTGACGACTTGTGCGTCTTGGATGACCGGCATGATGTCGCGGCCGGCCACGGTTGCAGCGGGATCGGCCGGGAGTGACAAGCGGATCGCGTCCGGCGGCGGTGGTTGTATTTGATCGACGGCCAAATCGAGATTGGCCGCTCGTGGTTGCCAACGCTCAGTCGATCCTTTCTCCTGCATCCACTCGGATGCCATGAGGACGCCGTATGGTTCTAATGAGGTTATTTGTCCGGAAACATTCTCATTGAGCGTACGGACGAGAGCAGCCTTGTAGGTAGCGGCAACAAAAGCCCCTTGGGCGATGAGTTCTGATTCCGTCTGCCGTACCAATGCGCTTTCGTAGAGTCGCAACACCGCGATACCACCAAGTGGCAACGCCAGGATCACGATGTTCACGATCACCAACACTGTACGTAAGCGCGGACGCCAGGCCATGTCGGTTAAGTCCTAACAGGCACGCAATTTATAGCCCACCCCATGCACAGTCTCTATGAGACCTGCTCCGACGGCGTTTAGCTTAGAACGCAGGCGGCGCACGTGACTATCTATGGTGCGGTCGCTGACGATGTTATGAAAGTCGTACGCGCTGTTCATTATCTCGTCGCGCGTATATACCTTGCCTGGATGCGTAATCAGAGTCCGCAGAATCCCGAACTCGGTCACGGTTAGAATGACATCCTGCTCTTGCCAATAAGCCATGAATCGATCTTGGTCGAGCGTTAACGCACCGTTCTTTAGGATACGAATTGCCGCATCCGAATCTGTATGTGCTTCGGCTTGAGAGTCGGTGCGGCGCAATACCGCGCGCACGCGAGCCACAAGCTCTCGCGGGCTAAACGGTTTAGTTACATAGTCATCGCCGCCAAGTTCTAATCCGATAATGCGATCCACCTCGTCATCCTTAGATGAAAGGAAAACAATCGGGATGGTGCTGTGTTGGCGCAACGCGCGACACACATCAGTGCCGTCCATCTCCGGCATCATAATATCTAAAACAACCAAATCCGGTCGCTGGTCGGCGAAACAGTGCAGCGCCTGTCGTCCATCTTCAGCCGTACTGATGTCGAACCCTGCTTTTTCCAACGCGAAGCGCAAAACCTCGCGGATGTGAGGGTCGTCGTCAACGACGAGCACTTTCTGTCTATGCACTGCTAATCCTCTTAACTGAGTGATCTAGGATCGTAGTTTAGCAGGCTATGGTGCTACTTCTCCGGCTTGCACAAAATCTGCACAGAATTTTCAAAGTATTTGTTCACCCTCGCCATTCGTTCTGCACAGCCGGAATCCATACTCTTCTGCGGGCAAACGAGTCAATCGTATGTACAGCAGAACCCTACAATCTTTGTTTAGTTACCAGATCCTCTTCGCGATTGGGGTTGTCATTTTGGCCGCCCATCCTGTCGTCTGGTTGATAAACACATGGATTGACCCGGCCTACGGTTCGCATGGCTGGTTGGTTTTTGCGCTGGCGGCGTTACTGTTCGTTTGGAGTGTGACCAGCCAACGACGTTGGGTTACCACTGTGAGTCGTCGACGGGCGTTATGGCTACTTGCCATGACCGCCGGTGTACGCCTGATCGGCCAGCTAATGGGTGTCAATGTGATTGGTGCGTTGGCGCTGGTGCTCGACGTCTATGCGATTGGTTTGTTGTTTGAAATCAATGGGCGTACTCGCGCGCTATCGCCAGGCTGGCTGGCGCTGGTCTTCGCCTTTTCGCTTCCGCTGCAACGTATTGTTCAGCGCACGATTGGTTTTGGTTTACAACATATTTCGGCCGCCGGTGCATGCGGTGTACTAAAAGCCGGTTTCGACTCGATACAGTGCGAAGGTGTTCGCATCTTGTTGGCGGGGAGAGATATGCTAGTGGATCTGCCCTGCTCTGGCGCCCAGGGTCTATTGCTCTTGTTACTGCTGTTCAGCGTTTTGTCTGCACTAGTTCGGCCGACATGGCGCCGGGCGGGACTTGGGTTTGCTATTACACTGGCCGCTGCCGTTGGCGCCAATGTTCTGCGCATTGTCGTGCTCGCGCTGGGGCTCGCTTACCCGGGTAGCCTTGGCGGCATTGATGTAATGGCGTCACCTTGGCACGAGGCCATTGGATTGATGGCTCTCGGGCTCGGTGCTACGCCGGTGCTGCTGTGGGCACTGTACACGCCTAGACTGCTTTCGGATCCGACATTTGATGCCAAGCAGATTCTTTTTCCACTGTTCCAACAAAGGCAGCACATGCGTTTTACGAGCTTGGTATTTCTTGCCGTCGCCATCTTTATCACAACCTTGCACGCGCGCCCGGTCGATGTGGCACGCGCGATCTCAGCACCAAAACTGCCAGAGCGTATTGGCGACTTCTACGCCGTGCCCGGCCAGCTTTCGGATATCGAGCGGCATTACTTTACGCGCTATGGTGGCGGTGCCGCGCGTGCAGACTATGGCCCCTATAGCTTATTGGTCGTAAGTACATCGGCACCGTTACGTCACTTACACGCACCCGACGAATGCCTCGCTGGCGCCGGCCACAAGGTGCGCTATCGTGGCATCAGGCAGCAGCCGCTGCCGACGGCGGTATATCGCAGCGAGGACCCCGACGGTAATCGCTGGCGCGTAGCCGTGACGTTCGTTTCCGATCGTGGCGAGATTGTAACCAGTGTTGCCGAGGCGGTCTGGCGATGGTTACAAGCGCCGGGCGCCACTTGGAGTATGGTCCAGCGCATCGCCCCCTGGCAGGTATCGGTTCAGACGCTAGCGGCCTGGGACGCGGCTGTGGTGCGGGCAATGGATTTGTCCGCGCCACAGACTCGCGCACCACCGGCGGTTGTGACCCGTTCCCGATTCGATTCAATCCAAAGCGACGGAGGCCCACGTCATGGGTGTTGTTATGCCAAGAGTTCTAACCCCGTTTTTGCTGCTAGCCGTTGTATTTGTTATGCCGGCTAATGCAACCACAACCCTGGATGAGCGTCTAGGTGGTCGCGTGCAAGCGCGGGTCGACGGTGAGACGGTGTTCTTCCCGACCCTGAAGACCGATATCAAAGCGGATATCCAAGGCGATCTCGCGACCGTGAGCGTGACCCAGAACTTCGTCAATCCACTGACCAGCGCCATCCATGCTTCCTATTTGTTTCCGCTAAATAAAGACGCGGCTGTCTTCGAAATGATTATGCAAGTGGGCGATGAGACGGTTCGCGCCGATATCCAACGTATCGAGCAAGCACGTGCCACTTTCAATGAGGCCAAACGCCAAGGTCGCAGTGCTTCGTTGCTAACTCAGCATCGCCCCAACATGTTCACTCAGGATATCGCTAACCTCATGCCGGGTCTGCCCATCAAGGTGACGTTGCGGTATGTGCAGGCGTTGCCCAAAGTCGATGGCGCCTATGAAATGGCCATCCCGCTAGTCGTGGGCCCGCGCTTTCAACCAACCCACGCCGGTGCCCCGCCTGACGCCGAAGAAATCATAGAAGCCCAACTGGGCGCCGATCCCACCGTTACGGCAGATTACGTCATCGGTGGCGTACCCCGCTGGAGAGACGGCGCATACTCGCTCGCCAGCACGGTGAATAGCCACGCTTCCTTCGGTCAGTGGGAATTGGAAACGTTGCCGACCTATCCGCCGGTAGCGGGTTTGGATATACCAGCGCAGATTGAGCCTGATCGCGTGGCGATAGAAATCACCATGAATGGTGGCATGCCGATTCGCCAAATCGAGAGCGCGACGCATAAGCTCGATGTACAAGCCCTGTCGGTCGGGCGCCGAAGTATCACCTTATCCAAAGGCCGCATCATCGATAATCGCGACTTTGTTTTGCGTTATGGGTTAGCGGGAGACACGAGCCAAGCGGGATTGTTGTCGTACAAGGACGAGCGCGGCGGCTTTTTCAGCCTACTAATTGAACCGCCTGCCATACCGGCCGTTTCCGATATTACGCCCCGGGAAATGGTTTTCGTGCTCGATTGTTCGGGTTCGATGTCTGGTTTGCCGTTGCAGGCAAGCAAGGCATTTATGCGCCAAGCACTTCGCAAGCTACGTCCCAACGATAGCTTCCGCATCATCCGCTTCAGCGACGCCGCCACCGAGTTTTCTGCCACACCCTTACCGGCGACGCCCGGCTATATCCGGCAGGGGATTCGCTATACAGATAGCTTGCGTGGTTCCGGTGGCACCATGATGACCGCCGGCATTCTGCAGGCATTACAGGCACCGGTGCCAGCCGGATCGATCCGACTCGTGACCTTCTTGACCGATGGCTACATCGGCAACGAATCCGAAGTCCTAGGCCTGATCCACAAACATCTCGACTCGGCGCGTCTGTTCGCCTTCGGTGTAGGCACGGGAGTCAATCGCTTTCTCATGTCAGAGATGGGGCGCGTGGGCCGGGGATTCACGCGTTATATGGATCCCACCGAGGATGTGCAAAAAGTTGCAGTCGAACTAGCCGAACGTCTGCAATCACCGGTGTTGACCGACATTCGTATCGATTGGGGCAAGCTAAGACCTACCGGTACGACGCCCAAGTTGATATCTGACCTATTCGCGGGACAGTCGCTACGCGTACAGGGCCGCTATGAAGAACCGGGAGACTACGAGATCAAAGTTCAGGGTCTCGTTAATGGTCGTGAAGCGGTATTACCTCTGAAAGTCAAACTGCCGAAGCAGAGTGACCACGGTGATGCCGTCGCCCTGGTTTGGGCGCGTTCTGCCATCAAGGATTCCATGCGCTTGTTGTCGACGCCGATCCTGTTGCGTGAAGGCAGTATGCCTGATTATCTGTTGAAGCAGCACGTGACAAAGCTAGGTCTTGATTTTTCCTTGGTAACACGTTGGACTGCATTTGTTGCCGTCACTAGCAAGATTTATAACAACAATCCGGCGCAAACTCCCACTCGACCGGTGCCGCTCGCCCAAGTCAAGGGCGTTAGCCACCTTGCATACGGCAACACGACTGCACCGTCGCCTGGTGCCTCATCCCAGTTCACTGGCTTCGCCACGCCCGAACCGGCCACGATTTTCGGTCTGGCGTTGATGGGATTGTTGCTCGCTTGGTTCGCGATGCGTTTACGCCCTGCTCGCACCGGCTGACGATAGAACCCTCCTCCTGGGGCCTCCCAAGTGCCCCTTATGCCGCCCGCAAGGGCGGCAATTTTTTTGCCAGGCCAACCGAACACGCAATGCAATGAGCCATGTTAAGCTTGGCGTTATGTCTGGGAACACGAAAGCTGGCACCATGCTTGGGGTGTTGCTTGATCGTGCCACAATCGATACCAACGACATCGATTTTGCCGATCTCGAGTCCATCTTTTCTGAGTGGCGCGCTTACGACTACACCAGCACGCGGGAGGTGCACGATCGCATTGCCGACGCGGTGATTGTGGTTAGCAATAAAGTCATGCTGGATGAAGCGGCCTTGCGTTCTGCCGCCCGCCTGCGGTGCGTATGCATCGCCGCCACCGGTACCAATAATGTCGATCTGCAAGCGGCGAAACAGCTAGGCATCCCAGTTAGCAACGTGCGGGGCTACGCCACACCCGCCGTCATCCAGCACGTGTTTGCGCTCATCTTGGCCCTCACCACGCGACTCTCGGATTATCATCGTGCTGTGCTGGACGGTCGCTGGCAGCAGGCACGCCAGTTCTGCTTATTGGACTATCCGATACGTGAACTTCAGGGCAAGACGCTCGGTATTGTTGGCTATGGCGAGTTGGGGCGGGGCGTGGCAACAATAGCCGAAGCCTTCGGGATGAACATCTTGGCCGCACAGCGGCCCGGCGGTGCCGCACAGGCAGACCGCATGCCCTTAGACGCGCTATTGCCGCAAGTCGATATATTGAGCCTGCATTGCCCACTGACGCCAGCAACCCAAGGCCTCATCGGCGAGCGCGAACTTGCGCTCATGAAGCGCGATGCGGTGCTCATCAATACCGCACGCGGTGGTATCGTCGACGAGCAAGCATTGGCCGAGGCGTTGCGAGGTCGTCGTTTGGGTGGTGCTGGTGTGGATGTATTGACCGAAGAGCCGCCGATCCGCGGTAATCCGCTGTTGGCAGCTGACATTCCAAACCTCATCATTACGCCACATTCTGCCTGGGCCAGTCGTGAAACGCGCCAGCGCGTCGTGCAGGAGGTTGCCACCAACATTCACGCGTTTCTTGACGGTGCGCCGCGTAATCTTGTTATCTAACCCTAAGAGGTATGCGGGGCAATGAGTAGTCAAGCCTGCCCGTTATGCCAGACCCGAGATGGGGAAGCGTATTTCGAAGATTCTCAGCGCTGCTATCTTCAGTGCCGAACTTGCAACTTGGTGTTCGTGCCGCCGATTTACTATTTATCTAGCGATGCCGAAAGGCAAAGGTATGATCTGCACCAGAATTCTTGCAGTGATCCCGAGTACCGTCGATTCCTAAGCCGCATCTTCATGCCTATGCAAGCCCGGTTGAACCCCAACAGCCGGGGGTTGGATTTTGGCTCAGGACCCGGGCCGACACTTTCCAAGATGTTCGAAGAGGTTGGGCATAGCGTGGCAATCTATGATTCTTACTACGCAAAGGATGAGTCTGTGTGGGAAAAACGATATGACTTTATAACCGCCAGTGAAGTGGTGGAACATCTGCACCAGCCAAGAACTGAGTTTAATCGACTGTGGGCTTGCCTAAAGCCCGGCGGTATATTGGGTGTTATGACGATGCTGGCGCCTGCACCGGAGGCGTTCGCAACATGGCACTATAAAAATGATATGACCCACGTCAGTTTCTTTTCGCGCAATACGTTTGAATGGCTTGGCCACCCGTGGGGTTCCAAACCACAATTCTTTGACAACGATGTAGTGCTATTCCAGAAAAACGCGTAGCCAAAGATCGCCCTGAACCTGTCGACTTATCCGCCCAGCATCGCTTCCTTCAATCCGCTATCGGCCGGTTTGGCGCCCAACCAGACTTTTAGCAGCGCCTTATTGAAGTCAGCCCCGGCAATAGCGCCCTTGGCTTGCCCGTTAATGGTGACACGGGTTCCTTTGCCTGGCAGATAGTCGAACAAGATGATATCGCCCTTCTTCGAGTCGGCAAACAGCCGATTAAAATCCGCAAGCCGGTCCTGCAGTTTTTCCATCTCAGCCGCTGAACTATTACCGCTAAACCCCTCGTTCCAACCGTCGACCAATTTGTCTCGGCCAACCTTCTTATACAGAAAGTGCATCAACACGCGATTGGCGCCGGTCTGATTTAACACGGCATCCACGCTTGTAGCCTTGTTCTGAAGATAGAGGGCGCCGACATAGACCTTGATAAACACTTTCTTGCGGATCCCGGCGCCATTGAGCACAAGCTTGGGCGTATCGGCGTTGATTTGTACACTGTCTTCAAGCTCAACCCCGGCGACCTTGGCTGCCTGCGCCGTTATTGCTATAGCAAAAAGAGCGCTACCGATTACTAGTGACCGCATGTTTGCCTCCTTCATGGCAGTATCTACATGGATGTCGGGCCCCAAGTCTAAGCTGTAACATCGTCGTTTTACCAGGACTTTGGGTTACCTAATCGAAGCGATATAACGGGCGATTCGCTTGCAGGCTTCGCGCAAGCTGTCTTCTTTTAAGACTGCACTTACCCTTATTAAGCCACCACAATTTTTGCCAAAACCATTACACGGCTGCACGGAAACGCCTTCTGCATCCAATAATCCAACCGCAAAATCCATGGCGTCTACGCCGAGCGCCCCAATATTCATCATGACAAACATGCCCCCACCCCCGCGGTGAAGCTCGGTCCCGGGTATGGGTTTGAGTTCTTCGATCACTACGGCACGCTGCTCGGCGAGTCGTCGTGTAATCTGTTGAGTGACCTCGTGCTCGTATCGAAGCGCATGTAGCGCGGCTTCTTGGGTAAAGCCGGGTAGGCCGTAACTCATGCACATGTTTAGGCTGTAATAATGTCGTGAAATGTCTTTCGGCCCTATAGCCCAACCGACCCGCCAACCTGTCATGCGGTGGGTTTTCGAAACACTGGATATGCTGATTACTACATTCTCAGCCCCGTCTAGCGCAAACGGCCGACACAACGCCGGGTCTTCAACAACGTCCATGTAAACCTCATCTGACACCAACCATATATTTCGTTCTCGGCAAGCGTTTACCAAGGCCTGTAACGGTTCTCTCGTATAGATGGCCCCAGTGGGATTATTGGGTGAATTAATCACAATAGCGCGTGTTTGAGGCGTGATCGCCGCAATTACGCGTTGTGCATCGAGTTGAAACGACTCCTCGGGAGTCAGCACTACCGGTACGAGCGTCGCGCCGCTGGCAGTGACGGTAGCGGGATAGGTCGTGTAATAAGGTTCAATCAAAATCACCTCATCGCCCGCCTGTAACAACACTTGTGCGCTAGCGAACAGCGCATTTTGAGCCCCGGCGAATATGGTGACGCAGTCGGGATCTACATCTTTGTTACTTCGTTCAGCATGACGTTGTGCTATGGCTTGGCGTAATGCCCGATCTCCTTCGATGGCAGTATAGTGATGGCGTCCGTTTTCGATACTGCTAATCCCGGCTGCGACCACGCCAGGTGGGCTTAGCATGTCACTTTCCTGGCCAACGCTCAGGAGGAAGATCTCCTCTCCCGCATCCATGCGACGCATTGCTTCGTAATGAGTTGCCCAAGTATCCACTGATTCACCAGCAATGCGGTGGGTTAAGTCGGCATAACGCATGTCGATGTAGTCCAATAGAGATCGTAGCCAATGGTGATACGGATCAACTCGAGTTTGACACCTTATTCTCGGTTCTTTCGGCTGACAAGGGTGTGCGCCCAATCGAGGATAGGTTGTACGCGTGGCGCCAGCAGCTTTCGCGCTTGTTGGTATTCTGACCAGCGAAACTCGTGGTGTTCGGGCCGACCTAGTTCCGGGCTTATCGGCAGGGTGACCGTTTGGTCCTTGCTTTCGGCGATATAGTAGCGCGCAACCTTAGCACGCCCGTAGGGCGGTGTTTCTCGATAGTCGTGACCCCAATGAAATGTGAGCGCCGTCAAAGTCGTTTCCTCTTCTATCTCACGAATGGCGCTGTCTAGCGGATCTTCCCCGGGCTCGACCAGCCCCTTGGGAAAGTCCCAATAATTGTACGCGCGCAGCAACAAGTAGCGTGGTTCGCCGACTTCTCTTCGAACAATGATAACGCCGGCCGAAAGCGTCTTTGCCTGCATGCGCCCTCTCCTGCCTACTCCGCTCGTAGGGCTTCGACCGGATCGAGCCTTGCCGCACGACGAGCGGGAAAGACGCCGGCCGCGAGCCCGATCACGATGGCGAGACACTCGGCCAGCAGCACATAGAGCCAGGGCGTACTGACTGGCAGCGCCGGGATCAATGTTTTCAACAAGAATGCACCGCCTACGCCCAGCATTAACCCCAACAATCCACCAATTGCTGCCAGCAGCGCAGCCTCACCGATGAATAGTCCCAGCACTTGTAAGCGGCCCGCACCAAGCGCGCGTAGCAAGCCAATCTCTGCTATGCGTTCATTCACCGCAATAATCATGATGGTCAAAATACCAACGCCGCCGACAAGTAGTGAAATGCCGCCCAACGCACCGACGGCAAACGTCAACACGTTAAGTATAGAACCCAACACATCAAGCATTTGTGCCTGCGTGGTAATGGTAAAGTCTTCAACGCCGTGTCGTGCCATTAGTGTGCGACGTATGCCGGCAATAATCTTGTCCACCGGTGCTTGCGCCGTATAGAGCAAGTCGATTTCCATTAAGCTGTCGCGATTGAACATTTCCAGTGCCTTAGCGGCGGGAACGTAAACGGCATCATCGATATCTATCCCCAACACGTTGCCCTTGGGTTCCATGACGCCAATTACACGGTAACGATCACCACCGACGCGCAAGCGCTGTCCAAGCGGATTGGTAGAACCAAACAGTTCACGTTTAAGTTTGGCGCCTAGCACCGCGAATGCACGGGCGGCCCGTGGGTCATCGTCGGGTAGAAATCGTCCCGCCGAAACCTTGAAATTATAGGTCGAAGGAAAATCAGCACCGACACCGGTTACGAAGGTGCGTCGGCGCTTGTTCTTGACCTCGGCCTCAGCGTTTCCCTGTACGATCGGTACAGTTGTCAGTACATGCGTCACGCGTTGCAAAGCTTGTGCATCTTCGATTGTCAGCGGCCGAATCGTTTTTAGCAGCCCAGGAACACCGTGGGTGAGGGTGCGACCGGGTGTAACGATAATCAAATTGGTGCCGAACTGCGTGAATTCAGACAACACATAGCGGTGAATGCCTTCACCGATCGATGTCAGTAAAACGACCGCAGCAATCCCAACTGCAATACCGAGGGTTGTCAACGCCGAGCGTAGTCGGTGGGCGAATATGGCACCGGTGGCGAGACGCGTGAAATCGAGAAAGGTCATGCTATCTCCGTGACAACGCTTGCACCGGATCGAGGCGCGCTGCCCGTCTTGCCGGCAGCATGCTAAATAACAGTCCAGTTCCCAACGCCACTGCCAGCGCCGCCACTATCGCCCACCACGGGGTGCTTACCGACAGCGCGGGATACAATCGCCCAACGATCCAGCCTCCTATCTTGCCGATCACAAGTCCCAGCACGGCGCCGATTAGGGAAAGGGCGCCGGCCTCGGTAACAAAGAGCACGAGTATTCGTCGCCCGGATGCGCCCAGGGCCTTTAACAGACCAATTTCTGAGGTACGTTGGGAAACCGCGACCAACATGACATTCATAATTAAGATGCCGGCCACTGCTAGGCTGATGGCGGCGATCCCTGCTACCGTGAGCGTGAGTGCGCGCAAAACGTTGTCGAAGGTCGACAGCACGGCATCTTGCGTAATCACGGTGATGTCGTCTTCACCATCGTGGCGTGAGCGCACAATGTCAACAATGTCCTTTTGCGCGCGTGGGATCGCTTCGCGTGTACGCGCCTCCACCAGAATGCGGAATAGAGAGGCTGTATCGAACAACGCCAATGCCGAAGCCACCGGTACCACTACGATTTCCTCAACATCGATACCGATGGTTCGCCCCTCCGATGCGAGCACACCGATGACGCGAAAACGGCGGTCACCTAACCGCACCCACTGACCCAGTGCCTTGTCGCCACCAAAAAGCTCCTGGCGAATCTTGGCGCCGAGTACACACACCGGCGATGCCCGTCGGGGATCGGCTTCTGGCAAAAACCGGCCCTGCCCCATAGTCAGGTGACGCACGTCCAGAAACTCACGGGTCGAACCGATGATGATGGACTCGCGATCTCGGCGACGGTAGGAGACCCTTGCGCTACCCACCGTGATAGGGGCGATGCGGCGAACGGCGCGACTGCGATTAAGGGCGACGGCGTCGTCGATGGTCAAGTCGCGCGGGGTTTCGCCAAGCAAAAGCGGTGGACCACCGGTGGTCTCTGAGCGCCCCGGTAACACGATAAGTAAATGCGTACCCAGCGACGCAAATTCGGCCACCACGAATCGGCGTGCACCTTCGCCGAGTGACGTCAGAACGACCACCGCCGCCACACCGATGGCCATTGCTAATAGCATGAGCCCCGTACGTAACGCATAGCCGCGCAACGACTTTAACGCGAACCCCAATATGTCGATGGTGCTCATTTGCGTTCACCGGTGGTGGTATCGCTATCGATGCATCCGTCTACCATGTGTAGGCGGCGCCTGGCTCGTTTGGCGATGTCGAGGTCGTGGGTGACAACAATAAGCGTAATGTTGTTGTCGTTGAGTGCCTCGAGGATATCGAGGACATCCTTGCCGGAGGCACTATCGAGATTACCAGTTGGCTCATCGGCCAGAATCGCCGCCGGTTCCATCACCGTGGCGCGCGCGATAGCCACCCGTTGGCGTTGGCCACCGGATAACTGATCGGGTCTATGATGCGCCCGGTCGGTGAGGCCGACGGCATCGAGGATTCGGCTTACGCGTGCTTTTCTCTCTGCGACCGGGACCCCCGCCAATACCATTGGTAACGCGATGTTTTCGCTCGCGTTTAGGCGTGGGACTAGATGAAAGAACTGGAACACAAAACCGATTTTGTCGCGCCGCATTTCAGCTTGCGATTGATCAGACAGCGCCGTGACATTTTGACCGTCGAGTACGTATTTACCTGACGTAGGTCGGTCAAGCAGACCAACGATATTAAGCAATGTGGATTTGCCGGAACCCGAAGGTCCCATCAAGGCGATGTACTCGCCACGTTTTATATCCAGGCTCACATCATCCAGGGCATGGACCTTTTGGTCACCGACCTCGAAGATACGATGAACCTGCTGTAACTGAATCACTGGTTACGCGTGTTATCTTCGGTCGAAACTTCTGGTACTACGTGTGCCCCTGCTTCCACACCCTCGCGCTCAACAGAAACAATAATCATTTCTCCGCTCTCAAGGCCGGAGGCTACTTGCGTATATTTCCAGTTGGCGAGCCCCGGTTTGAATTGGCGATCATCGAGTGTTCCACTATCGGGATCGTAAACGAGCACACGATATCCTTCGAGTACCGCTTCGGTCGGAACCCGCAGAATCCCTTCGCGGGTGTCGAGTATGATCTCAATATCGGCGCTATACCCGGGCAAAAGATTCTCCATCTGATTTGGATCGGAGAACGTTGCCTCGACCTCCACCGTTCGTGCTTGCTTTTCGAGATCGAGTACGTAGGGTGCGACCCGTCGTACCCTACCTTCGAAATGTTTTCCTGAGAACGCGTCCAGGGTGATTCGTACCGATTGTCCGGGGCGCACTGCCGGGGCATCGACTTCGTCTATCGGCGCTGTGACATATAAACACTGTCGCCCTATCAGGTCGATAGCCGGCAGTGTTGCGATTCCTGGTGGTGAGGGCGTAACGAACTCGCCGACCTTGGCGTTGATCTCTGCCACAATGCCGTCGAATGGTGCCCGCAGTATGGTGCGTTCAAGCGCCGCGCGAGTAAAACTAATGCGCTCAATAGTGACCTGCGTAGCGGCACCGGCCGCGCGACATGCGGCGGCGCGTGCGGTCGCATCGGTGACGGCGCGATCAACGCGATCTTCGGATACGAGGGCTGACCTTTTGAGCTTGAGCAGTCGTTTAGCCTCGCGATCAGCGACATCCGCCAGTACACACGCTTCCTCTTCACGTGCCTTCGCAGCACCGGCCTCACTTTTGGCCAGGTTGACCTCTGCCTTTAGATCGTCATTCCATAGACTTAAAAGCACTTCGCCCTTCTTGACGTGTTGGCCCTTACTCACTGGAAGCAATGCCACTTGACCACCTGTCGGCGGTGCCATCTGCGCCCGTTCGCAGGCCTCCACCGTACCAGCACGTGTATTTGCTACGCTCGCCTCAACGCGGCCGGTGTCGACTTGTTGCAACACGACTGGGATCGGTTTCGGTCGTGACCAATACCACACTGCGATGAAGACGAGCACTGCCAACGCAATGACCGCCAGTACGCCCCAGTACTTGCGACGGGGTGGGTTTGTATTCACATTCATGTTCTAGGTAACGACTTCCTAAGAACTGGTAAGTCTATTATCACATTAAACTGGTGATCGCGTTTATGTCACTCGTCGATGTGGACACCATATTGACTATGGTCTTGCCAAAGCCGGTGGGAGAAAACACGCTCGACAAAGTCTGCGCAAGCTTCAGGTTGGGCTAAACAACATTCATCTATTACCGGCAACAATGGCCAGGAGGACGTTAACACCTGTGCGAAGATACCAACGCCAAGGTAACTCGGCTCGCCGCTATTGTCATAGACTTGCACGTCGCCAATGCCGCAGCTGGGCGATCGACTCTTGAAGATATAACCGCTGATATGTTGGAGTTCAGGTGCAATTTCTCTGCCGTAGTCACGAAGCGCCATGGCCACGTCTAACTCCAGATTGTCTACACCTACCGTTCGCAGCTGGGTTGGTTCACCCTGTAGCCTTATGGGTGGACGGGGTATCCCCATTCCGATTGCCGCCTCTGGGCAAATCGGGACAAAGTCGAATAATTGGCCAAGCGTTTCGACTATGAGCGGATCGCGTCTGTGGCTACCGTCATAACGCACCCGATTACCAAGCAGACAACTACTTACCCCAAGACGAATTCGCTGCGTTGGGCTAGAACTGGATCGGCATGTCGCTTCGTTATTGGACATTGACCTGCGCGCGTCGCTAATTGATTAAACATTATGCAAAAGATGCGGTTCGCTAGATAGGGCGGGCGAGGCAAGTACACATAGAGCCATCGTTTTGCTCGTTTTTTTTGCAGTTCACAATAATGGCCGTAAACGACGATTAATTCTTGGGTACGCAGACGACTGTTTTATTTGAAACTTTCAACGACAAATAAACAACGTGTGCTATCCCTTGTTCATTGTAATGTGCAGACGCCTGTTTTCTTTGGAACTTTTAACAGACCATTGACAGTGGGTACGTGCTCATTAATCTATGCAGCGTTCTGCCATGAGTTGACTGCGGGAGCTCGGGCCGACGGAAAGAAATGTACCCCGCCGCAATTGTTGCGGACCAAGAACAGTCGGTCACTGGCAGTAACACCTCGTGAAGTTCTCGATGGGATAGGTCGGGCGGTTTTCCCACGAATTGCCCGGGGGAGTGATGTGCGCGAATTCTTGCTTGTAGCCGCATGCTGCGGCAATTAGCTCGGGGTTGCTTGGCTCAGTCGGGAGCGTCGACCAAATGAGGACAGGGAGGATGGGGGACCGTTATGCGGGTGCGACAAACAGCGTGGTTTTCCACCGTATGGGCGAGGCACGACGTAGGCCACGTGCTAACATTCGGAGCGGCGTAAGCCTAAATGCTCAGTATAAGTACTGATATTCAGGGCAAGGGATCGCCAACCGAACTGCTGCAGGAACGGGACGCATTAAATCGCGCCCTTCTGTCTGCCTCAGCCAGCCTGGCCGAGGCACAAGGCCCCGATGAGATACTACGATGTGCGTGTGACATCCTAGTCACGGCATCGCCACGAATTCGACTGGCGTGGATGTACCTGGGCGAAACCGACGATGGCGCCGTTTGCCCTGGCTATGCTGTCGGCCCGGCCCGCGCCTGTGCCCAGCACCTTGGCTGGGGCGGCGGCCCGCGCCCCCAACAATGGCGGGAGTCCCGCCTATACGATAACGGGCATCCCGTTGTATCCAATATCCGAACCGATGCCCAACTTGGCCCGGGCCGCGAATGCGCGTTGGAGAACCAGCTCGAGACCTGCGTATGCCTGCTCTTTAGTCATGGCGATGCGCGACAACAAGGTTTGGTAATGCTTTATGCCGACCAACCTGACTACTTTCAGCGCGTCGGGCTAGACCCCTTTCTCGCCTTCGCGCAGCTGGGGCGCGTAGCGTTTGAGCAGGCCACCAGTCGCAAGCAGCTACAGGATATGGCGACGGTCGATGCGCTGACCGGGCTACTCAACCGGGGTGCCCTGCAAAGGGTCCTGGAAAGCGAGCATGCGCAGTCGCAGCGTAGTGGCCGCCCCTACACCCTGCTGCTCTTAGATGTCGATTGCTTCAAGATGGTGAATGATACCTACGGGCACAGTGTTGGTGACACCGCACTGGCGGCAGTAGCCAATATCGCCGAACGATCACTGCGAGAAGGAGATTGGGTTGCTCGCTGGGGCGGGGATGAATTTTTGTGCCTGCTCACGGATGCTGATGATGAGAAAGGTGCGGTGATCGCTGAGCGGTTGCGTGCCCAGGTCGCCGAACGACCTGTCGCTTGCGACGGCCGCCATATTCGGATCAGCATCAGCGTGGGTCTTGCTCACTACCCGCAGGCCGGCGATAAGTTAGAAACTGTGCTCACCGCCGCCGACGCTGCTTTATATGGCGCCAAGCGCCGCGGTCGCAATCGGGTGGTCAGCAGCAGTCGCGAAGCGCGCGGTGTGTTCTCAATAGCGGGCCAATTGGAATCGGCCTTGCAGTCCGGGCGCTTACAACCGGCGTTTCAGCCTATCGTTGAGCTCGACAGTGGCCGCGTTGTTGGCGAAGAGGCACTAGCCCGTATTATCACCGAAGAGGGTAACTTGCTGGAGGCGGCTGGGTTTATCCAGGCCGCCAACCAACTGCGTCTTTCCCGTCGGATCGATAGCCAAGTAATGCGTGAAGTGGCGCAACGCTGGGTGCAGCAGTTTTCATCGGGTAAAACGATAGCTCGTTTCGTTAACGTCTCGGCAGATCTGTTACGGCATCCGGAGCTGGTATACGATGTTCTAAAGACAGTGATGGACAATGTCGGCAATGGTCATGACAGCAGCGACAATAAGCCGCTTGTTATCGAGATAGCCGAATGGGAGTTCTTGAATAACCCGCGTGAGCTACGTCAAATAGTGGCCCCGTTCCTAGACTACGGTATGCGATTGGCGATCGATGATTTTGGTAGTGGCTACTCATCTTTACAGTACCTAACTGATCTACCGGTGAGCTATTTAAAAATCGATGGTGCTTTGGTGCGCCGGGCCTCTAAAGAATCAAGGGTGCGGGCAATCCTTAAGGGTATTCGTGATATTTCTAGTGATCTCGGTCTCACCACTATGGCTGAGTGGGTAGAGGATGAGCCAACCTCCGACCTGCTACGGGAAATCGGTATTCATTGGGCCCAGGGTTACTATTTTGGCCGCCCGCAGCTGCATGTGGGTAAGGACGAGATCCTAGGTATCCGCTGACATGAGGCTTTACCTCGTCCAGCACGGGGAAGCACTTTCCAAGGACGTCGATCCCGAGCGTGCGCTTAGTGACGGCGGCCGCGCCGCTGCCGAGCGCCTCGCCAGTTTTATTGCCCCTCGACGCCTCACCATCAGTCGCGTCCTGCAAAGTGGTAAGTTACGGGCACAACAAACGGCAACGATACTCGCCCGCACGCTTGCCCCCGATATAACACCTGAACAGGCCAACGGTCTTAACCCGCTTGACGATCCTCAATCACTACTTCGCACCATCGCAAGTTGGCAGGAAGATGTTCTAATCGTCGGACACTTGCCGTTTCTGGCCAAGCTAGTCGGACAGATGCTTACTGGAACTAATGATTCCCTCGTTACCTTCGAACCTGGGACCATGATGTGTCTTGAACGCGATGAAGATCGATGGTCAGTTGTCTGGGTTGTGCCACCGACATTGTTAAAGTCATAGCCGTAAACCCGCCTACTCATTCTTGTTGCGGCCAGACCGTATGCAATAGGCTTGCCGCGGCCAGACACTCCCATCCAAACGGTAGATAACCGACATACCCCAGCAGTGGCATGTGAAAGATCTCGAAACGATGGACGAACGGGATCGAGTACTCCCAGTGCGCCAGGCTTTGGTAGTTCCAGAGCTCCCAGAAAAATCCACAAGCGAGGGCGGCCAGCGCCGCCTGCCAAAGCCGGCGCCAATCACCGGTAGCGACGGGGGCAAAGATAGTTTCGCGGCGGCAGATCACTTGTAGTGCAGTGATAATCACCAGCGGCGCGATCCACAAGAAGGAAAACACGAACTCAGGCCAGACGCCTATGGCGGTTAGTCCAGCGCCGGCTATTAGCAACGATGCCCAAGCAAACCAGCGCGCGCCAATGATCCGTATCGGCCAGGCGTCGGCCAAGCCCCGATTCAGGCGGGGAAAAGACGCCAACCAATCGCAGGTACTCAGCACCGCCGGTAAGACAGTGGCAAACGGAAGGGTCGCATAGAGCAAGTACTGCCAAGGGCTAAAGTCGCTGATGCCCACGTAGTGCCAGTTCTGCACAAAACGATTCAGGTATTCAAAGAACCACCAAAAACCAGCGCTGAGTGGGAATAGTGTCAAGAAATAGCCGGGGCGATCACGCAATAAGCAGTGGCCGGTACGAGCGTGATTGAGTGCATTGATGACTAGGATATAACCTACCCATAATGGGCTAAACGTGAACGCCTGCCACGCCGTGAACCAAGAAAAGCGATTCCAAGCCAGCACCCAGGCGACGACTACGATGGTTGCACCGAGCCAACCCCACCACGGAAATGGTGTAGTCGCTGTCACGATTTCTCTTGCCTTGCTTGCCGGTCGAATTGCTCGATAGACGAAAGGCAATAGCACAGTCATGACCAAGACCGCGAGCAGGCAGAATACCCACCATGAAAACGGCAGATGATCGACGGACACGGTGGTTGGTGGAAACCGCAGATAAGGCGCCAGCGGCCTTCCCGTGATAGCGACACCAACCAATGGCAGGCCGACTAACATCAGGCCGAGAGGGAGCAGAATCGCGAGCGCCTTAGTCATGGCATAAGCAATGGCATGGACTCCTCCTCCCCTTAACCGCATCTAGGTGCCAGACTGGAGCGGTTAGTAACCAGTCAAGAGAGAGCGCGTCCACGATGAAGATTATCCGTGTTGGCATTGATTTGGCAAAGAACCTCTTTCAGGTACATGCTGTGGATCGACACGGCCAGGTTGTGTGGAAGCGGCGATTCACGCGGGATAAGTGGCTTAAGGCATAGTTGGGTAGCGTTGAACCTGGCTGCGAGATTGGCATCGAAGTTCAGTTCTATCTGAACCAGCACCGGGTTATTCGACTTCAGCCAATAGCATGTCGATCATTCGTTCGGCCTGCGACAGATAACCGCCGCCGAACAGGTTCAAGTGATTTATCACATGGTAGAGATTGTACAAGGTCTTGCGAACTGCATAGCCCGCCTCTAGCGGATAGGCCTCCCGGTAGGCGTCATAGAAACGCGATGGGAAGCCACCAAACAGCTCGGTCATCGCTAAGTCTGTTTCACGATCGCCATAGTAGACGGCGGGATCGAATATGACCGGGTATCCATGCTCATCGAAGGTATAGTTGCCTGACCACAGGTCGCCGTGTAATAGCGAGGCTACCGGCGTACGCGCTCGAAAGAACGCCCCAAGATTAGCAACCAAGCGCTCGCCTCGACGTTGTAGTTTGCCGCCATGGCTGTTTTGTTTGGCAAGTTCCAATTGGAAACCAAGGCGATGCCGTCGCCAGAAGTCAACCCAATCGGTTGATGGCGTATTTACCTGCAGGGTAGCGCCGATGGTATTGTCGCGATGCCATCCATAGTGTTGGCTGAGGCACCGATGTAATTGCGCCAATTCCTGCCCCAGCTGCGCCATGCTTTCTGGTTGCGGGTGTGCCTGTTCGACATGCTCCAGCACGAGATAGGCCTGATCGCCCGACGTTCCCCAGCAGATGGGTGTGGGTACGCGGATTACCTGGGCCTGGGCAATCTCATTCAAGCCAGCCGCCTCGGCTGTGAACATGTCGAGCTTCGCGACGTCATTGAGTTTAACGAAATACCGGCGATCGCCCCCTTGGATCACGGCGGCGGCATTGATACAGCCGCCACCGACCGCGTGCTGCCCGTCGACGACAAACGGTCTGCCGGTGGTTGCGGCGATGTGTTTTGCGACGTCAGGCCAGATCGACATGTTGGCTACCCATGTGTATTTTGACGTAACTCGGAAATGGCTGCCGCCTGAGGGCCAATTCTACTGATTCGGCCACGGCTTGGCAGGCCCGTGGAGGCTGGCCTACGGGGATTTTGTCTACGTTCGGTAACCGCGGGACGCCCGCGGCATGGATCGGGACCCAGGAAGATGCTAAAAAAGCCCTTGCCCGGCCCTTTCTCGGCTCGCAAAGCAAAAAAAGCGCGGTTTTTGCGTTGTATCCGCAGCTCCCTAAAACGGCACCGTCCTGGTGTCACTTTTGCTCCAATTTATTAAACACCCGGGGTCTGATAAAGGCGCGATAGATCCTGCTACCGCTAACGACCACGGCCCCCGCCCTTGCCAATAGAAATCTGCCAGTTTTATCGAGGTTTCCGATCGTTTGATCTAACTAGATTCTAACGACACCAGTGTGGCCTGGTGTTTGCATTGGAGCGGGCAAGCATCGCCAGATGGCGGGCGCGTATTGCGAGAAATGGCTAAATTCATCACATTCTGGAGTTACTCGGCCACACGGCGGCGTTTGTCGCTGCGTACCAGCTTGATTATCACCATTGTCGCAATGGGGGTACTCGGCCTGATGCTGGCGCTCCTCAGCGGTGCCATCTATCGCAAGCAAGCGATTGAGCAGCACCGCACCGCAGTTGTGCAAATGATCGAACAGGAAGTCGATACGTTGCTGCATGAATTGAATCGGCGATCGCAGCTGCTGGTCCAGCCTTTGCAAAACAGTTCCCGTTTCCGGGGTTTTGTTCGCCAGGGCAGCCGTGCTGCTGTTGAGCAACAGCTTAAGAATCACATACGTGCACATGCTGACGAAATCAAAATGGCTGGGTGGATTAGAATCTTCGCCTATGATGAAAAATTCGATCTCATCGGCGAATCCTCTACCAGTGTAATCAGTCCTGGCCTTGATCATCAGACCTGTAGCAACCTGTTTCCGCTGGTTACCGACGTCAAGGAACTGGGTCATAGGCATGGTGCGTCGGGGTTCTGCGCTTCGCGCCAACGTCCTTATTACGCGATAACCGTACCGCTGAATCCGGATGCGACCACCGGCTACTTGCAGGTTGTGGTCGATCCCATTAGTCAACTTATGGCCATAGGGAAAGTTCTTGGCATGCCGCTACGCCTCGGGTTTAGCGGGACGAAACTTTACGAATCCAACACGTGGTCGCAGTCGGCCACGACTGATCAAATCCTAACCGTCGACTATGTGCGGCAGATCTACGGTTCTGACCAAACCGTTACGATTGCTGCTAACAAAGACATCACGCCATTTCAGAAAAAGCTCACCAAGACCCGCCATGTAGTCATGGTAGCTGCGGTGGCGATTACCCTGATCGCGGTAATTGTCGCGTTAATGATTCTGCAACGTACCGCGCTTAATCCATTACAGGCCCTGACTGATCAACTACGTAAAGTTAGACAGGACAAGGTTCATCTAGGTCAACGTGTCCAGATCATGGGCAATGCGGAAGTCAGCGAACTCGCAGCTGGATTCAACGAAATGACTATCCGCCTAAGGGAACTATATGAGAGTTTGGAACACATGGCTTTCACCGATCCATTGACAAAGTTGCCCAACCGCGTGCTTTTTCATGATCGTTTGCATCAAGCCATCCTGAATGCCAGGCGCGAGGGCAGATCGTTCGCGCTCCTAATTATGGATCTTGATCGATTCAAAGAAATCAACGACACCCTGGGCCATCATGTTGGTGATTTGATCCTTGAGCAAGTAGGGGAGCGTCTACGCGATAAGTTGCGAGCGAGCGATACTATCGCGCGCATGGGTGGCGATGAATTTGCCGTCCTGCTCGGCGGGGTGGATAATCGGCAGGCCGAAATGGCGGCACGCATGCTCATAAAGGCACTCAGGCCGCCCTTCATGGTTGAAGAACAGCGTTTTGAAATCGGTGCAAGCATTGGCATTGCGCTATACCCGGACCATGGCGAGGAAGCGAGTGTACTTACACAACGCGCCGATATCGCAATGTATGCGGCCAAGAACACCAATAGCGAGTTTGTGTTCTACACATCTGCGCTGGACCAACACATGCCGAAACGCCTGGCATTGATGGGAGAACTACGCCAGGCCGTGGACTATGAGGAATTCGTGGTTTACTACCAACCGAAGGTAAACCTGCAAACGGGTGATGTTGCTGGGGTGGAGGCGCTAGTGCGCTGGCAGCATCCGACCAAAGACATACTTCTGCCCAACACCTTTATACCGTTGATGGAGCAAAGTGGACTGATAAGGAGTTTGACGCCAATAGTTCTGAGTGCCGCCCTAAGGGACTGCCGCGACTGGCACAAGGCAGGGCTGGACATTCCAGTCTCCGTTAACTTTTCGTTGCGCGATCTCCAGGACCCATTTTTGGGCGACAATCTATCGGACCTTGTGAGTGAGCAAGGAATCCAACCCGAGTGGCTTGAGCTTGAAGTGACGGAAAGTACGGTGATGGCCGACCCTGCGCGCGCGATGGATATTCTGAGTGATATAGCTAGCAAGGGTATACAAATAGCGATCGATGATTTCGGTACTGGCTATTCTTCGCTTGGTTATCTCAAGAAACTGCCAATCAGTGCCGTGCAGATCGACCGCTCCTTCGTGATCGGTATGACTGAAGATGAGCATAACGCCACCATCGTCCGCTCAAGCATCGATCTTGCCCACAATATGGGTCTCAAGGTTGTGGCCGAGGGTGTTGAGAACGCCGACGTCATGGCCAATCTGAAGAACTTGGGCTGTGACGCCGCCCAAGGCATGTTTATCAGTCGTCCAATGCCCCCGGATGAACTGCTGCGCTGGCTAAAGAGCTCTGCTTGGAGTAGGAAACTGCCGAACTAAAATCGTCACTCTGGTGTGGCCGAAAAGATCTTTCTAACCCCTTGTCGCCATCGAACCGCCGTTCGTCAGTCTGGGTCTCAATCTCGTCGGTCACATATACACAAGCCCGCGACAATGTGGTATGCGCCGTTCTTGCCAATGTCGACGACTCGCGTGGTTGCGCTGATCGGCCCGTAAGGCATTGAATTTAAAACATATCGTTAGGTAGATTATTTTTTTAGCAAAATGCGGCGGGCGCTCGTAAAGTGCCCATTTCACGCAGGCGCCAGGTACTTATCAACACTGTTATCCACAGGTTCATAACAAATCCTGTTAATAAAGTCCGTTCTCTTTTTGTGACAACTAGTTAGCAATACCGCCCGGCAGGCACTGGCGGCTGTGATACATTCGCCGGCATGACTACATCGGCCTCTGTGTTTCGGGTCGCGGTACCAACGCCGCTTCGGCGCTGTTTCGATTACATCGTTCCTGAACAAATGTCCGCTGCCTCGCCCGGGATGCGCGTACGGGTACCTTTTGGTCGCCGTGAATTGGTAGGTGTATTGATCCGTGCATTGGACGAAAGTCCGGTAGAACCGGCTCGCCTCAAATCAGTTTTGCAGATTCTCGATCGCGAGCCGGTGTTGTCCACTTCGATGTTGAGCCTGCTGCAATGGGCGGCGGATTACTATCACCATCCGCTCGGCGAGGTGCTAAAAACCGCACTACCGTCGGCGCTGCGCCAAGGACAGGGCCTCGCTGTCAAAGGTTTATCCGTTTGGTCATTGACACCGGCCGGCACTGATGTCGATCTAAGCCAACTTAATCGGGCACCGTTGCAAAGAAGAATACTAAAGGCGTTGGCCGATACGCCGACTGGCCTCCATGGCGGTCAGCTCGCGAAAATTTCTCGTGGTTGGGCTGGGGCAATCCGGCAACTCGTGGCCAAGGGCTGGGTTGGTGTTCGTGAGAGTGAGTTGTCCGGGGGTGCAATATCACCAGCTGAGCCAGCACCGGCACTAACGGCGGCGCAAAATGCGGCAGTAGATGCGATTGCGGCTAGCCTGAATTCGTTTCGGGCGTTCCTGCTACATGGTGTTACCGGCAGCGGCAAGACCGAGGTGTATCTCAATGTTATCGCCAGGGTGTTACCTCAGCAAAGGCAGGCGCTACTGCTGGTCCCAGAAATTGGGTTGACCCCACAACTCGTGGCGCGTGTGCGTGCTCGCTTCCCAATATCGGTAGCGGTGCTGCATTCTGCAATAAGCGATAAAGAACGACTTCGCGCTTGGCTGCAGGCGCGTGACGCTAAGGCACAGATAGTTTTGGGTACACGTTCGGCGGTATTTACCCCTATGCAGTCGCCGGGGGTCATTATTGTCGATGAAGAGCACGACACCTCATACAAGCAACAGGAGGGATTTCGCTATCATGCGCGTGACATCGCAGTGATGCGCGCACGGCGAGAGAACATTCCTATTGTCTTAGGTTCGGCGACACCGTCGCTCGACAGTCTGCGAAATGCTACCAAGGGGAGTTACGAGAGGTTGGTGCTCCCGGATCGTACGCGCACGGCAGCGTTGCCGGCGGTCCACTTGCTTGATCTGCGGCGTCTTGCACTCAACAACGGCCTATCACCGCCACTATTGGAGCACATCGGGAAGCGCCTACATCGGGGCGAGCAAAGCCTGCTGTTCCTCAATCGTCGTGGCTATGCGCCGATCTACATGTGCCATGACTGTGGATGGTTAGCACCTTGCGCGCGTTGTGATGGCAAGCTGACGTTTCATAAGCACCGTCAGCGCCTACGTTGTCACCACTGTGGTGCCGACATAGTCGTACCAGAGACCTGTCCCGACTGTAATGGTGTGAACCTACACGCACTTGGTGAAGGTACCGAGCGCATCGAAAGTGTGCTGGTGAGTCTGTTTCCGCAAGCACGTGTTGTACGTATAGATCGCGACAGCACCCGAAGAAAGGGCGCGTTAGAAGAAAAGTTGTCCCAGGTCGATGTTGGCGATGCCGATATTCTGGTGGGTACGCAAATGCTTTCGAAAGGGCATGACTTCCCCAACGTAACGCTTGTCGGCGTGCTCAATGCTGACCAGGGTTTGTATAGCGCCGACTTTCGCGCGAGTGAGCAACTGTTTCAGCAGATCATGCAGGTAAGTGGACGCGCTGGGCGTGGCCATAAGCCGGGCGAGGTCTGGGTGCAGACTTATCACCCCGATCACCAATTGTTTACCGCTTTACGCTGTCACGATTACGACGCATTCGCGCAGAATGCACTAGACGAGCGACGAGAGGCAGGTTATCCACCATTCGCACATTTCGCCTTGTTGCGTGCAGAATCACCAAAAACCGACGCCGCGCTCACGTTTGTGCAGTTCGCGCATCAACTGGCCTGCAGTTGTTCACTTAATGGGGTAGACGTGATGGATCCTTTGCCGTCGCCGATGGAACGGCGTGCCGGCCGTTACCGTGCACAGTTACTATTGCAAGCAACCAGACGGCGGCCGCTGCACGATTTCCTTAATAATTGGTTACCGCGATTAGAAGCGGCACGCGCGAGCAAACGGGTGCGGTGGTCGCTGGATGTTGATCCGATGGATATGTACTAGTTATGTCGCTGACGCGACGGTGTATTAGCCCGGTCTCGCCCGGGTGGGGCCAAAGAAACGCTCCCCCTGGCACGGCAGCCGGCTTCGTCGGCAACCTCGCTCAACCCTTGTCTCAGAAGGTTCTCCGACAGGGCATGCTTGGCCTGACGTCGAACCCGCAGCCTCCTGCTTGCGCCCCGTCGGGCTCACTCTTCGTCCGCCTACCTTGTGACGGGCATGGATGCACTCATGCCGCAAGCGCACGGATGCGCAAGAGCGACCTACAATGCTTCTGCCTCCTCCATCACGACAATTGCTCCTGCATTGTTCTTCTTCCGACGTCCCGGGTGCTCGCCTGGAGGTCAGGTAATGCCGCGGGCGCACGGATGCAGTGGGCCTACCCCGGTTCCGTGGACAGTTTAGGGTTGTGTCTTTGGTGTTGTGATTAACGTCTTCTTTCTCCTTCTCTGCGTCAAGCTGATAGAAACGGGCACTGGGGATTAATCGGAGCCCGGGTTAGTCGGCGGGTGCGGTGATTGATGACTTGCATTAATATCTAGTAGTGATGATATATCCAGTCCTTCATGGTAGCGCCGCTCGTATTCCATCGGACTGAGATAGCCCAATGACGAGTGACGGCGATGCGGGTTGTACCAGCCTTCGATGAAAGAGAAAACTTCCCGCATCCCCTCGGTTGGATTTCGCATCGTCACCCGGTCAATGAGCTCGCACTCCAGCGTGGCGAAGAAGCTCTCCGCCATCGCGTTATCGTAACAATCCCCCACCGAGCCCATCGAAGGTTGGACACCGGAATAACGGCACCGCTTCCCGAAAGCAATCGAGGTGTACTGCGAGCCCTGGTCGGAGTGATGGATGACCTCATCGGGGCGGCGCTGCGAGAGCGCCATCTCCAGGGCATCGAGAACGAGCTCGGTACGCAGATGCGTCGCCATCGCCCAGCCCACGATACGCCGAGAGAACACATCGAGCACGATGGCGAGGAAGAAAAACCCCGTCCACGTCGGCACGTAGGTCACGTCGGCGACCCACAGTTGGTCGGGCACGCTCGCCGAGAACGCCCGCTCCACCAGGTCCGGTGCCGGGCGGGCTCGCTCGTCACGTACCGTGGTGCGCCAGCCCTTGCGCCGGCACACCCCGCGCAGCTCCGCCGCCTTCATCAAACGAGCCACCCGATTGTGTCCCACCTTCACCCCCCGGTCCTTGAGCTCCTCATACATCCGTGGTGCTCCGTAGGTACCACGCGAGAAATCATGAGCGGTGTGGATCTGCTCGGTGAGCCTTTCATTGGCCTTCGCCCGAGCCGAGGGCTCACGGTTGAGCCACGCGTAGTACCCGCTGGTGGAGACTTCCAGCACCCGGCACATCGTGGCCACCTTGAATTCGGCCTGATTGGCTCTCATGAACCCGAAGATTTCGGGGGCACTGCATCGGTCTCCCGAGCGAACCAGGCCGCGGCTTTTGCCAGTATCTCCCGCTCCTCACGCAGCCGGCGATTGTCGCGGCGCAGCTGCCTCATCTCCTCGCGCTCGGCTGTCGTCAGCCCATCGCTACGCTGCCCGCCGTCGCGTTCGGCTTGCTTGACCCAGTTACGGATCGCGCTCGTGGAGCAGCCAAACTCCCGAGCCAGTGCTGGGGGCTTTCCTCCGCTTCGGACCAGCTCTACCATCTGCTGGCGGAATTCTGGTGTATAAAACCTCAGTGCTTTCGACATTGTGCACACCTCCTTTCAACAAGGATCAGGTGTCCACGGAACCGGGGCAACTTCAGTAAGGGAGTGACCTATGCAACAACTTGCGCCCACTTTTGAACTTCGCGCCCAGAATTTACCGCAGCTTGCAACTAACGACTTGCGCGCCTTTAGCGTTCGTGCATTGGCGGCTTATGTTGCGCTCCGAGACGCCAATCTAAAACTCGACCTCACGCGCGGCAGGCCTTGTCCGGAACAGCTCGACCTGTCGAACGATCTCCTAACCGCGGTCGGACCAGGGAACTATTTAGCAGCCGACGGCAGCGACTGCCGCAATTACTATGGCAGCCCACAGGGGCTGCCTGAGGCACGGGCGCTTTTCGCTGATTTGCTCGGCGCCTCTGCCGATCAAATCGTCGTTGCGAACAACTCTAGTCTCGCGCTGATGTACGACGTGATCGCATACTCGCTGCTAACTGGGGGGCACTCGGTCGCTACGGGCTGGAGCAGACAAGCTGGGCCGATTCGGTTTCTTTGCCCTGTGCCCGGTTATGACCGTCACTTCGCAATTTGCCAGCAGCATGGAATCCACATGATCCCGGTTCGGCTGACCGGGCGCGGGCCGGACATGGACGAGGTCGAGCGCCTTGTCGCCGATCCGAGCGTCAAGGGCATGTGGTGCGTTCCGAGATACAGCAATCCCACCGGCGAGACGTACTGCGCCGAGACAGTCGAGCGCCTTGCCGCCATGCGCACCGGTGCGGACGATTTTCGCCTGTTCTGGGACGACGCATATGCCGTGCACCATCTGACCGAAACGCCGGACGCGCTCGAGAACGTGCTCAGTGCGTGTACGCGCCACGGCAACTCCAACCGGCCTTTGGTGTTTGGCTCGACCTCCAAGATCACATTCGCGCAAGGCGGGCTCGGCTTCTTCGCCGCGTCGAGTGCAAACATCGGGTGGTTCGTCGACCGGGTGACGAGGCGAACGATCGGACCCGATAAATTGAACCAACTCCGGCACGTGCGCCTGTTGCGCGACCGAGCCGGTATCAGTGCACACATGGCGAAACACCGGCACATACTGGCGCCGAAGTTCGCGGTCCTTCGGGAATCGTTCCGGGAGCACCTCGGCAACGCCGGCGTTGCGACTTGGACCGAACCGCGCGGCGGCTATTTCGTCAGCCTCGACGTGCTGGACGGATGCGCCATGCGCGTCGTGGCCCTCGCCGAGGAAGCCGGAGTGGCGCTGGTGCCAGCGGGGCGGACATTTCCGTATGGCCAGGACCCGCGTGACTGCAATATCCGCCTTGCGCCGACCTTTCCATCGTCCGAGCAAGTGCGCCAAGCGGCAGATGCGGTCGCTCTGTGCACGCTGTTCGCGGCTTGCGAAAAGCTTCTCGCGGAGCGTGGAGAAGATTCATGAAAGTGCGGGGCCTGCGGATTTCGTCCGGCCATGATGCTAAGCGCCGGTAGGGTGTCCATGATCGCGGGCCAACGGAAGCTCAATATGTCATCGGTTGAAAGCTTAAGGATGCTGGTGCGCTACAAAGCATGGGCCGACACGGCGCTCTTTTCGGCGCTCGCCGAAGTTGCTGCAGAAGTCCTCGTGCAAGAACAAAAGATCGTATTCGGGAGCATTATCCGTACGTTAAATCACGTTCGGGCGATGGATGTCGTGTGGCGCTCGCACCTCGAAGGTGGCGCACACGGATTCACCACACGCAATCCGGCCGATTGTCCCCAGTTCCCCGAACTTCGGGCAGAACAAACTGCTCTTGATCAATGGTTTGTCGCGTACGTGGACGTGCTCCGCTGCGAGCAGTTGAGGGAATCGATCGGGTTTTCCTTTATCGGCGGGGGTGACGGAAATATGAGCCGCGCCGAGATATTAATGCATGTCGTCAATCACACAACTTATCATCGCGGCCATGTCGCAGGGATGCTGTACGAGGCAAATGTCCCCCCTCCAACGACTGATTTACCAGTGTTCTTGAGACAGTGAACTGCCGCGTTCAGTGAGGGGTTCCGTCAGCTTGTTCAACGTTTCGCGACAATTTCCCATCAGGGTCTTACAAGTCTGATCCTGATGACGGATGAGTCGGCAGATTGTAATTTCAAACGGGCAAACTGGCGATCGGGACAAGTATTCGGTCGCCTCGAGTGGACGGGAGGTATAGAGCGAATTAACGCCCTTTTCCGACCTCCATCAAGTATCGGCAGGTCATCGAACCGTCGTCGATCGGCGCTTCGACGCGATGTGGGTCCAAATCGCGCCCCTGAGCCGGCCTAAATTCTGCACTTTAGCGCGATTTTCCGCCGGTTTCCACGCGCAAGACGACGGCGACCCTGCCGCTGCGTCGGTGTGGCAGCCGCTGGTCTTACTCGTGTGGTTGCGCGTGTATCAGGCGAACAAGCTGGCCTGGGGTGGCGCCCGAGACGGTGGTAAACGCCGGGCGGCATGGGAAGCGTCTTTGCGGTCCAGGTGGGTGAGGATCTTCTCGATCACCGCAGGATCTTCGATGCAGGCAAGGATCTTGACCCGGCCACCGCAGCTCTTGCAGATCTCGATGTCGATGTTGAAGGCGCCGGAGGAATTTCGACACTATCAGGAGGCGGTCGGGCATGGCGCCGGGTTGCAGATCGAGTTTCCTCTCATTTGCGGGCGCGACGAGATGGGTCGTATGCCGTACCCGGAAATGACGTTGGAGCCGGGTATTGTTATCTGTGCCGAGGCATACATTGGCGCTGTCGGTGGTCGAGAGGGCGTTATGCTGGAACAACAGCTTTTAGTCACTGAAGCCGGCCCGGAAATTCTGTCGGGGCTTGGGTTCGACAATCAGCTCCTTGGCTGACTAGTGTACTGTCAACAGAACGCAGAACTTAATCGAACTTGGAGCGAAACGAGCCTGCACTGAATCAAAAAATCACTGACTCAGAGCCTCCCGCGTGCCCTTAATACGCTCTCGAATCGGTTAAGTTGACAATTCCCCCACCCCCTACCGCCGGTTAGATCCATCGCAGATATGCAGGACGGAAAAATCGAGCGTTTTGTACCCATATTCATTGACATATAGCTAAAGGGCTTTATATTAAGTCTTTATGAGTGACCGTCTTGAACAGACAAAGGCGCTAGCCAGCGACGCGCGTATGAAGATTCTTGAATGGCTGAAGGCGCCAAGGCGCCATTTCAATCACCAGGAGACCGGCGACCCTGCCGAGATCGGGGTTTGCGTTACCTTGATTGCCGACAAGCTTGGCGTGAGCCAGCCAACCGTCAGCCGACATCTTGAACTCCTTCGTCGTGCCAACTTCGTTGAGGTCAACCGGATTGGACGATGGTCCTTCTTTTCCCGAAACGAATACGGGTTGTCGGACTACCGGAGCTGGTTGCATGACAATCTTTGAGGAAATGGATCGCCAGCTCCTGCCCGGTTTCGAGCGGATCATGATTCCATTGAGAGGTGGCAAAATCAGGACGCTTGTTGGCGGCTCGGGACCGCCCGTCTTGATGCTGCATGGCGATCCGCAGACGCATCTATGCTGGCATCATATCGCACCACAGCTGCTCGAACGTTTCACTGTTGTTCTGACCGACCTCCGTGGGCGCGGTGAAAGCCACAAGCCCGGGCGCACTGCAGATCATCGGCCGTATTCAAAGCGTGAGATGGCAGTCGAGCAAGTCCATGTCATGCAGCACCTCGGCTTCGATCGGTTTGCCTTGGTGGGCCATGATCGTGGCGCGCGCGTTGCTCGACGGCTTGCATTGGATCGTCCGGACGCTGTCACGCGGTTGGCAGTCATGGATATCGTCCCGGCGCTTGATTTTTATGAAGAAGCCAACGCCGAGATAGCCCAAGACTACTTCTATTTTTTCTTCCTCACTCAGCCCGCGCCTTATCCTGAACGGCTCATCGCGGGTGATCCAACCGCATTCATGAGCGAGATTTTGACTGGCCTGACGAATGACGGCCTTGCATATCATCCGGGCGCTCTCAATGCGTATCTCTGTGCTTCAACGGCGGAAGACGCAATCATTGCCATGTGTGAGTGTTTCCGCGCCGGTATTTCATGCGATGTGGAAGATGACAAAGCCGACCGCGCTGCGGGTCGGGAGATTGAATGCCCCACTTTGGTGTTCTGGGGCGAGAAGGGCGTCGTGGGACGCCACTTTGAAATGCGTAAGATCTGGCAGCGATGGTCGAAGTCAGTCGATTTCGCGCCCATGCCGTGCGGGCACTTCGTCCCCGAGGAAGCACCGACTCTCGCGACCCGAGCATTACTGACGTTTTTGGAGTCAGACGATCTGCCGGTGGGGCAAGGATAGCGGGTCGATGGGGCTTGCGGAGTAAAAAGCTTTGCAAAAAACGTTCATCACCTGCGCCGTCACAGGCGCTGGAGACGGTCCAAAGAAGAGTCCACACGTTCCTGTGACGCCAAAGCAGATTGCCGACAGTGTCATTGAGGTTGGAAATGCGGGGGCTGCGATCGCACACATCCATGTTCGCGATCCCGAAACTGGAGAAGGGTCCCGCCAAGACGAGCTTTATGCAGAGGTGGTCGAGCGCGTTCGCCAGCGCGACAACGACATCATCTTGAATCTGACGGCGGGCATGGGCGGCGATGCCGAATTTGGCGTAACGAACCCAAGGGAGTTTGGTAGCATGACCGACCTCGTCGGTCCCCATGAGCGTCTCACGCATGTTTGCTCATTAAAGCCTGACATCTGCACGCTCGATTGCGGTTCTTATAATGTCGGGGATGAGAATATTGTCTACATAAGCACGTCGGACTACGTGCGCTTAGGAGCCAAGGCCATCCGGCAGCTTGGTGTTCGGCCTGAGCTTGAAGTGTTCGATCTCGGCCATCTTCGGTACGTCCTTAAGCTTATGGGTGAAGGGATTATCGAAAAGCCAGCTCTCATTCAGTTCAGCCTCGGGGTGCCTTACGGCGCTCCGGCAGATACAGGGGCTCTCAAAGCTATGGTCGACATGGCTGTGGGCGCAGACGTCATTTGGTCGGCCTTCGGTGTAGGGCGGGACCAGATGCGTATGGTCGCCCAATCCGTCCTATTGGGAGGAAATGTCCGAGTTGGATTGGAAGACAATCTTTACCTTCGGAAAGGTGAGTTTGCGACCAATGGCCAACTCGTGGAGCGCGCCGCGTCGATCATCGAACATCTCGGTTCAAGTGTCATGACGCCTGAAGAAACGAGACAGCTCCTTGGGCTCGTCTTGTACGATGCGAAATCAATGAGCGACTCTAGGATAGCGTCGGATGTCTAGAGAAGGTGAAAGGCGTCGGCGGGTTGTTATTACTGCTGGTGCAAGCGGCATTGGTCGCGAAGTCGCGCTACGATTTGCTCTGGTTGGCGCAGACGTTACGATTTGTGATGTCAATGACCATCACATCGCACGGCTTGCCGAGAGCGCGCCTTCAATCCGCGCTGTGAAATGCGACGTTACCGATGCTGCAGCCGTGGAGGACTTGGTCGCGTATGCCGCGCAGGCCATGGGCGGGCTCGACACAGTCATCGCCAATGCTGGTACAGCGGGGCCGACGGCGTTTGCTGAGGATGTGTCGCCAGAGGATTGGGAAGCGACAATCGCAGTTAATCTCTCTGGCCAGTTTTATCTCATTAGAAGCTCGATCCCATTTCTCAAAAAAGAAGGAAATGGATCGATTGTCACGATATCGTCTGCGGCAGGGCGACTCGGTTTTCCGATGCGGGCGCCTTACGCGGCTGCGAAATGGGGCGTCATCGGTCTGACACAAACCTTGGCGATGGAACTTGGTGAGTTCGGCATCCGGGTGAATACAATCCTACCCGGCTCGGTCGAAGGCGATCGGATGCAGTCCGTACTCAAAGAGAGGGCTGTCCACTCCGGTATCAGTTATGAAATGGCCCGGGAACAGGAGATAGAAAACGTCTCGATGAAGAGACTGATCGAGCCAAATGAGATCGCGGATTTGATTTTTTTCATCACGTCCGAAAAAGGACGATCTATATCGGGACAATCGATCGGCATCTGTGGGAATCTAGAGGTGCTTCGTTAGTAGCAACGATCGGCGCGGAACATCCACAGAATGACTACGTATGGCTGCGACCAGCCTAACTGGTTGCCAGAGTTGGCCACAGGATGAACACCGTATTCACTGAACCGCCGTGGTACGTGATCCGTATGCCCGGTGGTGTGGGAAAGGTCGGGCCGTAAGGCCCGCGCCTATCCCGATTAGGCGTCTTCAAATATGAAACGACAACGATTGGATTAATATTTTACCGGGAGCAAAGTTATGATAGTCAGAATGTGGCACGGAATGGTCGACGCTTCAAAATCAGAAGAATATGCCGAATTCATGAAAAAGAGAGCAGCACCAGATTATAGTTCTGTCGATGGTTTGAAGAAGCTATTGTTTTTGCGAAATATTGAAGCTGATATCGCTCATTTTTTGCTAGTAACTTATTGGGATTCCATGGAGTCCGTTAAAAAATTTGCAGGAGATCGCCCGAAAAAAGCCAAATACTATCCTGAAGATGATGGCTTTTTGTTAGAGAAAGAGGAGACAGCTGCATTATATGAAGTTTTTTATGAAAGTAGCGACGCCTGAAGAGGCGCTGCAGCCGGACAAGCCACTCGATACGCTCGCAGTTTGTCGCCGATGCGGGGCGTTAGGCGCGATGAAAGAAACGAGACCCCGTTTGTCCGGTATAAGGTTATGAATAAATGAGCGAGACAACCGTTGTGCTTCTGGGCACTGGGACTCCTATCGCTGATCCCTGTCATTCGTCAAAACGTATCCGGGAGGGCGAGTCGGCGGATAGGCGATTCAAACCCCTTATCTGCCAAGGGGCGGCGGTATCGTGGGGACGCGAGATCATCGCGAGCTCTGCGGGGACTCGGGTGGCGCGCAGCCCATCGACACACGCTGACACGGCGAAGGTGGCTTCACTCACACCGTCGTGGCATCCAGGCTGACGACCAGGACGCGCGAGCAGCCGGCCCCCTGGCGGCGCTCCAAGCGCACCGCCGAGGAAAACGGCCGGTGGAGGTGCTCAGTGTCGTACCGGCGGCGGGGCGCGGGCGGCGCGGGTCTCGAGGTGGGCCAGGATGGCCGCGATCACCCGCGGGTCGGTGATGACGGCGAGCACCCGCAATGCTGCACCGCAGCGCGGGCAACGGCTGATGTCGATGTCGAACACCCGGCGCAGACGCTGAGCCCACGTCATCTGTGCGCGAGTGGGCGTCGCCCCCTGGTCGGCACCCTCGCTCACCGGTCCGGGCGCCGGCCCGGGCACGACGAGGCGGCGATGGCGCGCATTCGGGGCGAACAGGCCGTGGAAACGAATGAGGTGACTGCGCGGGCGTGGGACCAGCGCGGCCAGGCGGGCGATGAAGTCGAGCGGTTCGAACAGCACATGGGTCGTGCCATCGCTAAAGGGATGCTTCAACCCATAGACCACCAGGCCGTCCCCGTCGCGGCTCAGGCGCTCCAGGGCAATGGCGGGGCGCGCCACGTACCGGCACAGCCGCTCCAACTTTCGGCGATCGCCAGCCTTGCAGGCGACGGCCGCATTGAGCGAGAAACCGTCACGAGCGGCAGTGAAGGGCTTCGGCGGCTCCCGCCCCGGTCCCTCGAGTGCGACTCCCGGGGTGCGCAACCGAAAAGTCTTGCGCCCCGCGATAGGCCCCACGGCGATCCGGTAGCGGATGGACGCACCCTGGAGCTGCGTGAGCGCATCCTCGCCTTCGGAGTCGAGGTCGAGCCAGAGCTGTTCCTCGTTGTCATACTCCTGCGCGACCAGCGCGCCGCTTCGCACCAGCGTGCGCGTGATGCGACGGATGAGCGTGTCGAGGAGGCGCTCGAGGTCGGTCAGGGTCCGGTGGCGATTCCAGGCGTTTCCCCCCGGGCCTCAGTCCGGCTCCCGTGACCACCCATGACCGCCAATCGAGCAGATCTCCCCGGATAAGGACAGGCTCTGTCGCTGCACAACCGCGCCATTTACCGTGTCCCGCGAACCACGGGGCTTCGACATGTTGTGCTGCCTCGCCCCAGGGATGCCGGCCTTCTATGGCGTTCGTGTTCCTCGGCTCGCAGCTTTGCCGCGGGCTTCCTTCGCACCGCCCCTCGCGGGACCGCCCTTGCCTCAGGCTAGTAGTTGTCGCCAACATGCGGAGTGCTCACTAGTGTTGACGGTGGTTCACCTACAGGGGACTTGCACCCCATAAGAACATGCCCATGCCGGGCGTACACAACCGAATGCAGGCGACGCAGTACCTGCGCGCCTGATTCGGGGCGTTATGCGGCATCGCGTGGAATCGGGGGCACTGCATCGGTCTCCCGAGCGAACCAGGCCGCGGCTTTTGCCAGTATCTCCCGCTCCTCACGCAGCCGGCGATTGTCGCGGCGCAGCTGCCTCATCTCCTC
>JAOTYM010000036.1 GCA_029861845.1 Gammaproteobacteria bacterium
CCGGGTGGTGGTGTCGCCCTAGTGCGCGCTGTAAATGCGATCAAAGACGTAAAAGGTGTCAACCAAGATCAGGATGTCGGCATCAAGATCGCGCTGCGCGCGATGCAAGAGCCGCTGCGCCAGATAGCGGTCAATGCCGGGGTCGAAGGGTCTGTCGCGTATCAGAAGGTGGCCGAAGGGAAAGGTAACTTCGGCTTCAACGCGCAGACCAACGAGTATGGCGACATGATCAAGATGGGTATCCTGGATCCGACCAAGGTGGTGCGTATTGCCTTACAGAATGCCGCCAGTATCGCCGGGCTCATGATCACGACCGAGGCGATGGTGGCCGAGCTACCCAAGAAAGAGAAGCTACCCGCGATGGGGGCGGGTGGCATGCCTGATATGGACGAATACTAAGTCGGTTTACCTCGTCCCAAGGGATCAAGACCCCACCAACCGGTGGGGTCTTTTATTACCTATCGCTGATCGCGGATAGCTACTTTTTGATTCGGCCAGGCAGTGGCCGAGCAAAATCGACCGTTTGGACTAAGAACCTCCCGTGTAAGCGTAGACAGTTGTGCCCAGCTGTGGCTTTATAGCGGCCGTGGATACTGAGCTGCTAAAGACATTTCTAGAGGTAAGCCGGACCCGCCACTTTGGCCAGGCCGCAAAGAATCTGTTCCTGACGCAATCGGCAGTGAGTGCACGTATCCATCTGTTAGAGGAAACTATCGGTGCCCCGCTGTTTACGCGCGCCAGAAATGACATTCAACTTACCCCGACTGGCCAGCGACTGCTTCGTCATGCGGAGTCTATTGTCAACGCCTGGAACCGGGCGCGCCAGGAAGTCTCTGTACAAGAGGAAGCGCGATCATTGCTTGCGATTGGCGGGGTACCCACGTTGTGGGACACGGTGTTACAGGAGTGGATACACACGCTCTACCGGGAAGTACCGGACATCGCATTGAGTGCCGAGGTACACACATCAGATGTACTGCTTCGCCGATTACGGGACGGTACCCTCGACATTGCGTTCATGTTTGAGCCCCCGCAAGTGGCGGAGCTTGCGTTCAACGAAATCGCCAATATTCGATTGGTGATGATCTCTTCACGCGCGCGACAGACGGCCGCTGAAGCGGTAGGCGACGGCTACGTATTCGTTGATTGGGGCACGTCTTTTGCTATTGCCCACGCGAACCATTTTCCGGATATGCCCTCACCGGTGTTTCGTACTGGCCTGGGTCGTGTAGCGCACGCCTTTATTCGCGACTGCGGGGGCGCCGCGTACCTGGCGGAGGCGATGATCTCTGATGAAATCCAGGCGGGTCGGCTTTCCCTTGTCGAAGACGCGCCCGTCATCGATCGTATCGCCTACACGGTCTACCCGACGAATAACGACCGACAAGAGATCCTGAAGCGGGCACTGTCCTATTTTCCGAACATGCCCACAATAGATGCCGTTGCAGATTAATGTCGCGGGCACGTCTCGTTGGCCCTTTCGTCGGTTCCGCCGGTTGTGGCTAACGTAACTATGTGGCTGCTAGACGATCAAAAGTCTATATGGTTTCGATTAGAAAATTTCGCTTTCTTTTTGCCAAAGTTTCGCCATCTAATATGTCGCCTGCACCACCGCTAGGGGCAATATTGGAGGACCCTGTCCGCGTTGCCAAACCGGGCGGGGCCTTTCTGATAGAAAAGGATCTAACGTAAAACGACTAGAACGATGCAGCACCAATCGTTCGTTGTCTAGCCTGTCCGCGGACCAAGAATCTCTATGCGAAATGATCCTTTTCGGAGTTCGCGATGTTGCGAGTTTGTGTAGCTGGTTTGACGAATTTAGGGCCCGCGGACTTACAGACGTCAGTCTTCAAGAAAGCTGCGAAGGTGCCTGGCAAAGTGTGCGGCAGCGAGTTTGCGCAAGGCATGGGCTTCGATCTGGCGAATTCGTTCCCTGGTAACCCGAAGCACGTCGCCAATTTCGGCAAGCGTATGTTCTTTGTGAGCCCCAAGGCCAAATCGCATCGTCAGGACCTCGGCTTCTCGTGGTGTGAGGAGCTTAAGGAGGTCCTTGACTGCCGCCTGCAATCTCGTATACATGGCCAATTCCAGTGGTGAGCGAGCATTGTCGTCTACGAGGAAATCTCCCAAAAGTACATCGTTGTGTCCGACTGGCGCATCTAAGGAACGCGGTTCTTTGACGATCTGCTGCAGTTTGGTGATCGTGGGTTGCGCAAAGTTGGCGCGCGTTGCGAGTTCATCCGGTTGGGCCTGGCGACCCTTTTCCTGCAGGATTTGCTGCGAGACTCGAGATAGTTTATTGAGATTCTCAATTCGGTGAACCGGGATTCGAATAGTGCGCGCCTGATCGGCGATTGCGCGGGTGATTGCCTGTCGAATCCACCAGTGCGCGTATGTAGAAAACTTACAACCGCGGCGGTAGTCGAACTTGTCCACTGCCCTCATCAGGCCAATGTTTCCTTCCTGAATAAGATCCAAGAATGAAATACCGCGGCCCCTATACTTCTTAGCAACGGAAACAACTAGCCTAAGATTGGCCTCGACCATCCTTCTTTTGGCCCGACGAGCCTTGACTTCACCCCGCACTATCCGGCGGTTTAGCTGCTTTAAGTCGGTAATCGCAAGAGCAGCTTCAACCTCGATTTGCCTCAGCCTTAGCTGTATTCGTTCGATCTGTTCGGCATGTTGCGATAGCAAATCGCCATTACCCGCCCCAGTTTCAACTAACCTGGTTAACCAGTCGGTGTCTGTCTCATGGCCAGTGAAAGTACTGAGAAACAGCTTACGTGGTATACGTGCTTGCTTTACGCAAATGTCAGTGATGAGCATTTCTAAACTTCGAACCTGCTGTATGAGTTTGCGTACGTGTTCGCGAAGGTGATTGAACACGTTTGGTGTTAGATTGACTTCGCCCACTTCCCGAGCGAGCCTCGTACGAATATCATTTACCTCTGGACTCTTGACGCCATAGCTTGCCACCACTTGCATCAAGGTTTTGTGAACTTTGCGTATTTGCGTGAAGTGCAGCCTGGCTTCTCTGGGATCGAAGGTCGGGATTGCGTTGGCTTGATGCGATCTTCCTGGATCGCTAACGTCGGCGAGCAAGTCAGACCATCGCATTTCACCTGCGTTAATGTGTTCAACCATACGCAGGGCTTCCTCGACTGTCGCTGGGCAGTCTGCAATCGCCTCAAAGCATTCTCTCGTGCCTGCCTCGATGTACTTTCCGAGTGCCACTTCATCATCCCGGGTCAACAGTTCGACCACTCCTGCCTCACGCAGATACGTGCGCAATGAGTCGTGACTCTGGTCGATTTTTTCCGCTGGAACTGCCGGAGTCAGGCTATCGTATTCGCGCACGTGTGCCGTCCGCGTCTCGAGCTGCATCAAGGTGTCGAAGTCGCAGGAATCATCGAGCGCGTCGATTTCCATCTCGTCTATCGACTCAGAGGTTGACTGTCTACTCACCATCGGACGTTGTCTCATTTCAAGGGCAATCAATGGATCCAAACCAGATAAGGAAGTTCCTGGCTACGCGCGCCAGTTTTGGTAGCAGTCCTAAGGCTGGCCGTCACTTGGAGTTGACTCATCGGACCCGCACGGTTCTAAAATCGCCTCGCCACCGTTGCTGCAGGACACGAAAGGCTCTGTTTCCAGGAAACAGTTGCGGGTGAGAGCCACGCCTTCGCCTTCCACGAACATAGCGCCCGCGTCTGCCGTGCTTAACGGCGCAACTTCGCCCTCGTGCATGCGGCCTTATCTTGTGTGCGGTTGTCCCAACATATCTTTAGTCATATGACGCAGACCGCCGTGGAATGCAAGTGTGTGGGCCATGAAAAGTCTCGATCGATTCGAGCAATAAATTTTGTTTTATCTTCGCCGGACCGGCTTGTGTAATACGTCGGTTGCATTCGGCAGCCCACTATATTTGTAGAGGCAAGACTGTGAAAGCTAATACCATTCCACACTACCTATCCCGATACACGATCGTCGGGCTCATGCTGCTCACGATGGTTGGTATCGTTGCTATGCGTGAAATGCATATGGCCATGGAGCTAGCCGAGGCTGAAGGGGGTGCGCAGGCGGCAGGTGTGTTGGCTGAGACTGTGAAGAAACTCGTAGCGATTTACTCCGCGGCCGGGCTCGTGCTGTTGGTTGGAATGTGGTGGTTTTGTGTGCGACAGATCGCTCGCCCACTTGCCCAGTTGACAGCCCAACTCCAGACAGTGCAGCAGGAAGCCCATACTCCGTCACACGGCTTAAGACTTCAGTACGACGGTTCTGTCAAGGAGTTGCGCGACCTAACGCTGACGTTGGAGCGGTATCGGGAGACGGTTACGCGACGGCTTCTGAGATCGAAGGCGGGGCGCATAAGAGCCAGCTGGCTTCGAAGTGTTCCCCTAGGTTGAGCTAAGCGACGGCGCCGTTTTTGCGGCGAAGTGCCGTCTTGCAAAGGCGATACGCTCGTTCAGATCCTTCACGCTCGCCCGATCTTTTTCAACCAGTCGTAGACGAGGTAGCAATCCCTCTCGGTTGGCGATCTGAATGTTAAGGCCGGGTCGTGCATTGAGTTCGAGAACCAGGGGGCCCTTGTCCTTATCCAGGACGATGTCAACGCCCTGGTAGCCAAGGCCAGTCAGCTCGTAACAGCGCGCTGCCAAACGTAAGAGCTTATCCCAATATGGCACAGTTACCCCCGTGACTGGGTTACCGGTATCGGGGTGTTCGGTAACGATCTCATTGCCCCAGACCGCTGTAAGCGTTTTCCCCGTCGCCATATCGATGCCCGCGCCGATCGCCCCCAGGTGGAGGTTCGCTTTGCCGTCTGATTTTCGCGTCGGTAGTCGCGTCATGGACATAACGGGGACGCCAAGAAACACGATGATACGAACATCAGGAACCCCCTGATAGCTGATCTCGCCAAAGACCGGATCGAATTGTACGCGGTATTCAATCATGGCTTTGTCGGGATGACCGCCAAGGCTGTACATGCCGCTTAGCACATTGGAGACATGATGGTCTAATTCCTCTTGTTTCATGAGCACACCGCTTACCTTCCGGTACTGTTCCTTTCTTCGCCCCGCGATCACCACGATGCCCTCGCCGCCGCTTCCGTGGGCGGGCTTCACGACAAAATCGGAATGCGGCTGCAATAGTCTTGGTAGCGCATGGATCTGATATTCTATTTCGACCACGGCTTACAGCTCTGGCACGGCGATACTGGCCTTTTGGGCAAGTTTCTTTGTCTGCAGCTTATCGTCCACGAGCGGGTACAGGCGCTGAGGATTGTGGGCCAACGTGTAATTGCAATTTCGAGCGTTAAGCCCCAACACGCCAGCTCGTTCGAGCCGCTTCGCTAAATCGAAGCCGAACATCAGGCCGCCTCGCTTGCCAGCACTTTAAATCGTCGTAACTCGAGCAGCCGGTATCCGGCATACCGTCCTAGCAGCAAGGTGCTTGCCAGCAACAGTAGCATGAGCTCCGGAAAGACAAAGACGAGATAGGCAATGTAGCTAATGCTCATCACCAGATAGGCGAGTACCGCTACGGCTAAGCTTCCGAGCCCTTGCTGTATCGCTTCTGCTGCCCCACGCTCTTCCCAAACAATGGACATCCGCTCGATAGTCATGGTCAGGATGACCATCGGAAATAGAGCGACGGACAGGCCCCGCTCCAGACCCAACTTATGAGTGATTACGCTGATCACCACCATCAGCAACACCACCACGATCAATACCGAGGCGAGCCTTGGCACGATCAGAAGCTTGAGGTGCTCAAGGTAAAACCGCACACTAAGTCCGAGCGCAACAACCAGACTGAATAACACCACGCCCCAAAGAAGCTCTGTCTCACGAAAGGCCAACGCAATAAGGATTGGCATGAACGTGCCGAAGGTTTTGACCCCGACAACGTTGCGCATAAGAACGAGCACAAGTGCACCTACCGGGATGAGCAGCAGTATCCGGTAAACTTCTTGTGTCGCGATCGGCAGGCCAAAAAGAGAAAATCCCACTAGGTGCGGGATATCGACCTCACCGCGCATCAGCGCCGCCGTGATGCTCGCCTGCTCGCTTCGTCTCACGGACACAAGTGTCTTAAGCCCACTACCTCCCTTCAGCTTGACGAAGGCGTCGTTGCCCCGCCACAACAGGAGGTAATCATGGGGGATGCCGAGTTCTCCTGACGTCGGATCATAGGATTTCCATTGTCCGTCATAAACCTGAAGCCAGGGAGTCAGTAGTGCATGCCGTCGTTGGGACTCGACGAGAATACCGCGCACTAGGCGGGCTGGAATCTCTCCTAGCGCAAGGACTTCAACGGCCGCCTTTATTGGCTTGGTAGCATCGGGTTTGCGACCAAGCAGTAAGGCAGCGTTCGTATCCGTTTTCGGACTATTCAAGCGTTTTACCAGCTGTGCAACCAACGTGTCGATGTCAGCCGATTGCTCCCTCGCCTCGGCTAGCAACGCTTGCGCAGCCGCGAGACGGGGGCCTCTTAAGTTAGGTGTTAGGATATCTGGGCGCTTTGCGAACGCCTGAGGCTGTTTAACATCTGCCCGTCGCACCACAGCCCGATAGTACAGCGCTTGTTCACCTCGAGGGTTCCGTTGTGACCAGACCGCTTGTCGGTTGCCCTGTTCGCGGGTGGTGGTGAGTCCATAACCTCTGGAAACGAAGTTCTCGTCTACAACCGCAAACGGTCGGGTGTTAGTCGGAATGAATAGCATCACCCTGACAGGCTCATTTCGCGTAACGAAGCGTAACTGCACCTCTACTTCCCAGAGATCGGCTGTGGTGCCCGGCGTTAGCGGAAAGTCCAAAGCAAAGATCTTGTACAAGAAAAAGGCTAACCCAACACTCGTAAGACTTGCAGACAGCCAGTAAAGGTGACGATTCCTCATTGGTGAGCCTCCTCGCACTGTGGCGAAACTGTGTGCTTAAGTGCCGGATCTATCATGAAATCGCCTTGCAAGAAGGTCCGACCGATAAGCATCTGGTAGTTAAATCCAGTGCGATCGATCAGATTGACTTCCGTTTGTTTGTGAATCCCTCCCATACAGATGCCGATAAGCACGACAGGGCGCTTCTGGCTGCGCTCAAAATGTCGCTTGATCTTGGCCATACGGTAGATCGGCCTTTCGAAGGTCGCTGTCTCGCCCCGCCGATTTGTGACCTTGAAACGTATCCAATTCTGACCATTGTGAGTGAACTCCTTGATTTCCTCGGCACTTAGTGATGCCGTCTTAGCACCAGTATCGACTTTCGCGCGGATCAATAGGCCTTCAGGAGAAAGGCGTATGTTTTCTAACCAGCCCACGATCTGTTTTGATTGCCCTTCCTGTGTGGTTAGCAGAATCACCAGGCCACACACGGCAAGTAACCAATATAGTCGTTTATTCATGAGCACGAATTCTGCCTACCAGATTCACTGCTGACCACGGCGCGAAAGGCTATGGAGGATCCAAGCCGCAATAGTACCAATAGCTAGAACAAGAAGGATCGATAGAGCTCGTGGTAGCGAAAACTGCCAGAGAATAAATGTGATCGTCACGACTTCTATGTTCTGGAGCGTGAAAAGCACCACCAGCAGTAACAATATTAGACTTATCGCTATTCGAGCTTTCATGCGTTTCTTCACCCTTAGTGTGTTCGATTGTGGATCCTTCTCGTGGTAGATCGAAGATGGCGTATAAGCGATGGTATGAAAAGTAGAACATATCGCGTAGACCCGCGACACATGAGCCAGGCTTTTTACCGCCTTTTCGCATCTCGGTGTGCACTTACTCCATCACCACCCCTTGTTGGGCTTCGACCTTCTCTTTGACTGGCACAGCAAGCGTTAAAGTACGTAAAGGCATAGAATGAACAAAAACGCCAGGCCGCGCAAGGTGAAGGTGGACAGTTCGCCGATCGTTTCGGGCAGCCACAGAACACAGGCTCGCTGTGGTTATCTCTTTGGGAGTTTGCTCAATACCTGTCTGCAAAAAAAATATAGAACAGGAGATACTAATGACGTGGATAACCGATCCTCAAATTTGGGTTGCTCTTGTCACACTAACGGCCCTAGAAATCGTACTGGGCATCGATAACATCATTTTTATTTCTATACTGGCGGGCAAGCTGCCTGGTCGTCAGCGCGAGCGAGCCCGCAGAATCGGTCTAGCATTGGCAATGGTCACGCGGATCGCGCTTTTGTTCTCACTCACATGGATGATGCGCCTGACCAAGCCCTGGTTCTACGTATTCGGTGAGGCGATCTCGGGTCGTGATGTCATACTCATCATCGGCGGTTTGTTCTTGATCGCCAAGAGCACCTTAGAAATTCATGACAAGCTCGAAGGCGAAGAAGGCCAGGCGGCGGCCCGCATTCCCGCGTCCTTTGCTGGCATAATCATCCAGATAGCGTTGCTGGACATCGTTTTTTCTCTGGACTCGGTCATTACCGCCATCGGCATGGTCAACATATTCGGCGTTATGGTGGCGGCAATCGTGATAGCGACTATTTTCATGATCCTATTCGCGCGGACCGTAGGCGATTTTGTCGATCGTCATCCAACCGTGAAGGTGCTGGCGCTCAGTTTTCTCGTGCTAATTGGTGTGGTACTGGTGGGCGATGGCCTTGATATGCACGTACCTAAGGGATACATATACTTCGCTATGGCTTTCTCTGTGTGTGTGGAGATGCTCAACTTGAAAATTCGTCGCCGCCGCGTTTCGCCCGTAAGGCTGCGTCGACCTTATTCTAAACACGGTCGTACGACAAGAAAGAGGAAGTGAACGCTTAGGAGATAAACCATCGTTACGGCCAGTGGACACCAAGAAGTTTTGACTTAACAATGTCTGTATAGCGGGTTATTGGTCAGATGTATCATGACCTTGGTAAACGAGGAACCCTAAAATGGAACACAGGACACTGATCGTCCTTGCGTTTATTCTGCTCATTGGTGCCTGCGCGACGGTGCCAGAGACCGGGCGCAAGCAGCTGCTGTTAATTACATCCACAGAAGAGACCTCTCTCGGTTTGAGCGAGTTTGAGAAGCTTAAAAAAGCTAAGCCGATCTCGCAAAACGCATCGCTGAGGACAATGGTCGAGCGGGTCGGCATGCGTATTGCCTCGGTAGCACCATTGCCCAATGCCCGCTGGGAATTTGTCCTGTTCGAAGACCCAAAAACGCCGAATGCCTTCTGCCTTCCCGGTGGCAAGGTTGGGATATTTACGGGGCTTTTGCCCATTGCCCGTGATGATGCTGGGTTGGCAACCGTTATTGGTCACGAGGTCGCGCATGCGGTAGCGCGCCACGGCGCCGAACGAATTTCGGAAGGACTGTTGCTTGAGTTTGGTGGACAAATCCTGCAGACAGCGCTTCGCACCCGTCCCGACGCGGCAAAGTCATTGATCCTTGGCGCGTACGGTATCGGCGGCGAACTCGCCGTCAGTTTGCCGCACTCTCGCAAGCAAGAACTTGAGGCAGACCACTTAGGCTTACTCTACATGGCCCGTGGTGGCTATGATCCGCGAGAAGCACTTTCTTTCTGGGAGCGATTCAGTGCCTATGGCAAACAAAGCGGGGGTCGTTCTGTGGAGTTTCTTAGTACGCACCCGTTGGACGAGCGACGCATGGCCGAGCTAGAAAAGCTCATGCCGCAGGCGTTGCAAGATTACGCCAAAACGAAAACGCAATAGGAAGCTGCCGGACGCCTCGTGAGCTGGCGCAACCACCAGCCCTATTGCCGGCAGGGGTTGGGAGGACAAGCCCGCCAACCCCGTCCGCGCCCTACTGCGCTTTGATTATGCCACAGGCAATGCGTGCCCCGGCCCCACCGATCGGCTGGGTCAGGTGATCATCAGGATTCTCATGAATAACCAGCGCCGAACCATCCTTATCAAGCAGCGGTGCTGTACCTCGATCGAGCGACACCAGCGTAGTATAGAACTCCGCTCTGGCAGACCGGTCGGCGGCGACAAAAAAATTCGGCAGGTCGCCGCGTTCAGGCCCTTCGGGATTGAACAGCCCATGTTGACGCTTGTGTGGGTTGACATGTCCCTTTGCAGCCGCAAACTCGGGCTCGCACTTGCCGACGTTATGCAAATGAATCGCATGCGTACCCGGTGTCAGGCTAGTAATCTCAAGCATGATAAGGACACCGGTTGGAGCAGCTCGTAAAGTGGCATTGCCGATTACCGCCCCGTTTTGGTCAACGATCTCGGCCGTTGCCCGGTCGGCCCCCGCCGAACCCGAAAAAGGGATCAAACCTAAAATACCGATAACAATCGCTAACAATATTCTTTTCATTCCACCTCTCCAAGATTCAGTTTATGGGTAAATATTAAAACAAAATAAGGATAACGTAACATCTTTGTGGACTAGCTGTAATCGTGCTCGCAACGTATGATTCGATGGACATCGCGAAAGACGAGATCGCATATCCCACTCATGGAATACAACATCTTCCGGTACATCCTACGACACAGTAAGCGGGAACAATTGGTTATTGTTGTTCTTACGAGCTTATCGTTACCGTTCTACTATGTCTCTCTGGAGATTCCAAAACTCATAATAAACAAGGCCTTGGGCGCAGATGTAGAACATTTCCCCCATGCATTGAACCTGTTCGGCCATGAAATCGTACGGCTCGGGCAAATACCGTGGTTGTTATTGCTGTGCCTTATCTTCCTGTTTGCCGTGCTGGTAACAGGTGGACTCAAATACCAGCTGAATGTGTACAAGGGGTTACTCGGAGAGCGTCTTTTGCGTCAGCTACGGCTGCAACTGTGTAGCCGTATCCTACGATTTCCGCTCGCACATTTCCGGAAAGTTTCGCCTGGAGAACTGAACGCCATGATTACTGCCGAGGTCGAGCCACTCGGTGGGTTCATCGGTGATGCATTTGCCGTTCCCTTGCTCCAGGGCGGGTTGTTGCTTACTGCTATGCTGTTTATTTTTGTGCAAGACCCAGTGCTGGGGGTAGCGGCAATCGCACTATTTCCAGTGCAGGGCTACGTCATTCCAAAGCTTCGGCGTGAGGTCTTGGAGCTAAGTCGCGAGCGGGTCAAGGAAGTACGTAAGTTGTCAACGAGGATTGACGATACGGTGGCGATGACGCGAGAAATTCGAACCAACGCCGTAGCTGCGCATGAGTTGTCTGCGCTGGATAAACACCTGGCACGGCTGTTGGACATTCGCTTCCGAATCTTTCGTAGAAAGTTTTTTGTCAAGTTCCTAAATAACTTTCTGTTTCAGCTCACGCCTTTTCTATTTTTGTTGGTCGGCGGTTACCTTGTCATCCAGGGTGAGCTGACCATCGGTGCGTTGGTAGCTGTACTTGCCGCTTATAAGGATTTGCCGCCGCCGGCAAAGGAGCTGCTGGATTACTACCAAGAACAGCAAGATGCCTACATCAAGTATGAGCAGGTGATCGCTCAGTTTACGCCGCCCGGAATGTACGCGCCGGAGTTCGTCGCAATCTCCGAGATTTCCAGCGAATTGGTCGAGAGCGACATCGTTGTCAGCGACCTGACGGTTATAGAAGACGACGTTAACGTTATTGAAGGTATCTCTTTCACAGCACAGTCCAACGAACATGTCGCTATTCTTGGTGCCAGTGATCGTCCCGGCCAAACACTAGCGCAAGCGCTCGTTCGATTGGTCGTGCCCACACACGGAACGATTTCGGTTGGCGATCAGAAGCTCGACCGCCTTTCGCCGGCGCAAGTTGGGCGAACGTTCGGTTACTTGGATTCGGAGCCAGGATTTCTCACTGGCACGATTGCGGAAAATCTGTTCTATGGACGCGATACAAGTGTAAGCCAGGCCAGCCGCGAAGAGGCGATGCGGATGCTCAAGCTGGTTGAGTTGGAGAACGACATGTATCAGTTCGGACTCCAGGCTGTTATCAATTCTGAGCAATATTCGGAGCTCACGCAACGGCTTGTCGAGGCACGGCGCCTGCTGCATACAAAATTGGGTCATGCCGCGGCCGGCGCCTTGTTTGAGCCTTTCGATCGGCGCAAATACTGTGCGCACGCAAGTATTGCCGAGAACCTGTTATTCGGTGAGCCGATTAATGATACCTTTGCAGCGAGCCGACTTGTAGAAAGCAGATATGTCATGCGGTCGCTCAAACGGGCTAAGGTGATGCCCGATCTGATCCGGCTTGGTTGCGAAGCCGCGACGATCAGTCAGCACGCGCATGTCAGCGATGGCAAAATACCGCGGGATGCAGAAGGGCAGAGTTTGGTTCATGCTGACGATTTGCCGCTTTTGCGCGGCATTCCCGAGCGTGTGGCCTCTGATGGAATCAAAACACTGTCAAAATCAGAACGGCAGTTGGTTTTATCGATATCGTTCAAACTGATTGCAAGTCGCCATCAGTTTTGCGTTATCGACAAAGCAATACAGTCCCGGGTTTTGAATGCGAGAGCAGCACTTGCCGAAGAGCTACCGAGTTCACTCCGTGGCCACATCGCGTTTTTCGATCCCGAGTCCTTTAACACGGCGCTTACGATTCAAGACAATTTACTTTTCGGTAGACTGATGGAGGAACAACCGCATACCGTGAAGGCAGTAAGCACCGTGATTCATGAGGTAGTGGACGAGCTTAGTCTGCGCGCGCCGATCACCGATGCCGGTCTCGCCTTCCATGTCGGTGTCGGTGGTCGACGATTACAAGATTCACAGCGACAACGAATCGCAATCGCCCGTGTGCTACTGAAACGGCCGCAAGTGCTCATCGCTTGCCGCGCCACCAACGAAGTCGATAGCGTCATGGAAGAAAGGATCGTGGGCAACGTCGCGCAGGAACTTAGAGAACGTTGCATGATATGGGTGCTTGATAGAGACGTTCTCGCACGGTATTTTGATAAAGTCCTCGTATTGCAACACGGGCGCCTGGTCGCTGGGGACGCGTCTAGCGAATTGCGGGGTCAGCAAATACATCCGCCGCAAACATCAACTTGCAAGCGGGTGATCGATCATGAATGATGTTCGTGTTCAACCCGGTAGTGGCGCAAGCTTCGCAGTCCCAATTTTTCTCCTACCAGTTATTTTGCGGATGTGTAAAAAAGCTCAGAGGCTCGTCGCGTTCTCATCGTTGAGTAGTTGTGCAAGAATAGGCTTGCTTGCTTCGCCAAAATAAATGGATCTGTGGGGAAACGGGATCTCTATTCCCTCGCGATCGAACGCCTGCTTCAACCGCCGGCGATACTCGCGCCCGACCTCCCATTGCTTGATTGGCATGGTCTTGAGCCGAGCCTTGATCACCACCGCCGAATCAGCGAAGTCGTCGACGCCCAGAACCTCGATGTCTTGGATCATCAAGGCGCCAAAATACTCATCGGCTCGCATGTCCGCGGCTACCTGGCGCATGACATCCATGACCTTGTCTACATCCTCTTTGTAAGCGACCCCCATGTCCAAGACAAAGGCTGACCACTCTTGCGTCATGTTTGAAAGTGTACTTACGGTACCGTTGGGAAAAACGTGAACGACACCGGAAAGGTCGCGCAGCACAATGGTGCGAAAGTTCATTTTCTCTACGACCCCACCCGTGCCGTTGACGATCGCCACATCACCTACGCGGACCTGGTTTTCTAGGATCATGAAAAACCCAGAAATGACGTCACGCACAAGGTTTTGTGCACCAAAGCCCACTGCTAGACCAAGGATGCCCGCGCTCGCCAGGAGCGGGCCGATCTCCACGCCAACTTCGCGCAGTACAATTAAGATCACAACAATCCACAAGGCTATTGATACGGCCTGACGCAACAGGCGTACGAGTGTCTCCACACGTTTGGACGACTCCGTCGGCACTTCGCCTTCGGTCCGTGCTCGATCGATCAGCTTTGTGGTGAGCCGGCGCAGGCCCATCTTGACAGCGTACATGACGATCCATGCGACGATGAGAATTAATAGCATTCGTGATGCGGACGTTATTACGGTTTCCCAGTTAACCTCTAGCAATAGGCGTTTAATGAGATCCATACCTCGCACCTCCTGGACGATTATCTTTATGTATCATGAGAGCTCACAGTGCCAAGACCTGAGTGATTGAGCAGCGAACACCTAGTCTACAAGCCGGATTTACTTGATAAGGCTAGGTTCCGGGTTGCGTTGGCGTCAAAACCGCTTCGCAGATGCAAGTCTCTCTGCGGGTAGGGGATTTCGATACCGTGCTGGTGAAACTTGTGCCACACACGTAGCAACACCGCGCTTTTAACGTTTGAGATTCCCTTCTGCGGATCGTTTATCCAGAACCTGATCTCGATATCTACCGAGCTATCACCGAAGCCTTTGAGCAGGCAAGCTGTTTTCGGCTCCTTGAGTACACGCTCGGTCTCGGCCGCAGCTTCCAGGCACAGCGTCATGGCTTTCTCGACATCAGATTGGTAATGAACACCTATGGGTATCTTGAGCCTTAGCAAGTTGTCGCTGTATGACCAGTTCTCGACGCGTTGGGTAATCAAGTCCTCGTTAGGGATAAGATGCTCAGTGCCATCGCGTGTTACCACCGAGGCGTAACGCGCGCCCAGAAAGCTCACCCAACCATAGGTGTTGTTAACCGCAATAACGTCGCCCGGCTTGATAGACTTGTCTAGCAGCAACATGATGCCACTGAATAGATTGGAGACCGATTTCTGTAAACCCAGGCCGATACCGACGCCCAGGGCACCACCAAACACCGCAAAGACCGTTATGTCGATCCCAACACTGGCAACGGCTACGACCACCGCCATCGTGATCAACCCGATCTTGACAAACTTGCTCAACAGCACTTGAACCGCCGGCGTCAAATTCTCCGATCGGCTGAAGCGCGCCTCCAGCAGTCGGGACACCGCGGTAGCGACCCATATTAGGATGACAAACCATAGGACACCCTTGAGGACGGTAAGGGCAGAGATACGCAGTGCGCCGGCCGTTAATGCGAGGCTATCGAGCAAGGCAAGCGTTGGCTTGAGCAAGCGAAGAATATTCAAGGCAGCAATTGTCCAGGCCAGGACGGCGATGAATCTGGCCCAGACCGGATCACGAATCAGCTGCGTGCTCATACGCACGATAACCCACGCTGTCAGTAGGCTGCCTACGGTTTTTATTCCATGATGTGGCCAACCTGCTTCTGCCGCAATCAGCAGTGAAAGCCAAAGCATAACCAGAGCGACAATGGGGAAGACCAGCAGCCTTAGAACGTTGGCTGCCTTCTGTGAGAGCAGCCTGAAGTCAGGGCTTTCGCCTTTTGCGATCAACCAACGTTGGATACTGGGTGCGAGATAATAGGCCGATACAAAGACAATCGTAACTAGGGCGACTTGTGTCAAGCTACTGACAACCAGCACGTTTTTTGCCAACCATTGTTGTCCCTGTGACAACCAAGCGTGCATGTCTATCGAATCAACAAGCTGTTCCATTGTGTTTTCTCGTTCGTGGACTCTACAACCACTTTAATTTTCGGAAGATCACTAATAGTATCGCGACAATGATCGCCATAACAGCAAGCACAATGAAATAGCCAACCGGCGATTTAAGCTCCGGCATGTTCTCGAAATTCATGCCGTAAATACCAGCCACGAAAGTAAGTGGTATGAAAATCGAGGCGACAATCGTAAGCACTTTCATGATGTTATTTAGGCGATGAGACGCAACCGATATATATCCATCCATAAGATCGGATGTCAGGTCATAATAAAGCGTTGCCAGGCTATTTACCCGCTCGAGATTTTCGTACACGTCATTTAGAGCATGCTCTGTCTCGCCCGGTGGAAAAATAGCCGGCGGTGAGCGCCGCAATTTCGAGAATAGCTGTTCGTGATAGGTAAAAATACGACGAAGTTTTTTTAGGTTAGATTTATAGCTCATTAATTCCGCTAGCAACTCATCACCGGGAGTTCCAAGCATCAGTTCCTCCATTTCTTCCAAGCGCTTTTCGACGCCGAGCAGGATCGGGAGATAACGGCCAACCATACGTAGGCACAGTGCGATGGCAAGTGCCGATGGACTCTGTGAAACGTGTTGGTGTTCTCGTTCTTCGTCCGACCATAGGCCATCGATGCTGAGAGACACCTCCTTATGTCTTGTGACGAAAAACCGTTTGCCCGCAAACATCGCCAGCTGAATGGTTGCAAACTCAATACTCGTCGACTTCGCGTCGAGACCCTTCAGTAACAGAAAAAAATGGTCCCCGAATTCTTCCACTTTGGGTGGGTGACGATCACGCTGGGCGTCTTGAATGGCGAGCGGATGTAGTCCGAATGCTTGTTGCATCAGCTGCTTTTCTTCGTCTTCATCATGGCCTGAAAAATCAACCCAGATGATAGCCTTTGGGTCGTCGTGCCAGGCACCAACGAGCTCCTTTCCGCCAGTCAACAGCTTTCCGCTGGCCGATTGGTACAACATTGCTCGTATCATTCTTGAACCTCCACGATCCGGCTGACAGTGTACGCCGCACCAAAATGCTCGCCATTGAGTGGACCGTACTGGCGGTCCATGATTCTTACATGCTAGATTTACTGGCAGCAAGTTAAAGCTGGAGTTCTCGCGGGTACTGTCTTAAGATCAAAATGCATTGAACGTAACGCCGGTGAACATGCTGACAGGACGACCGGGTTTATTAGCAGCGTTATCTGCATTTGCCCTTATTGTTGGCTTCTATCTGAGCTTGACTACCGGTCACGGTTCTTGGTTTTCAAGGTCAGGTGCCTTGATCGTCATCCTGGGCGCGGTACAAGCATCCGGGCGCGTATTTAGTCACGAGAGCAGTCTCAGATACTCGCTCGAGCGGGTCTTCACGAGAGATGGTCTAAATTCAGAAAAAGTTAGCCTCATCTTGATTATTGTCGGGACCATGGTTTGGGCGTTTGGGGATCTCGTCGTTTATCTTATACCCCCGTCTTCTTGATCGATGTTCGCATAACTGTACAAATAAAAGGGCCGCTTACGCGGCCCCAATGAAAAATAAATTGTGATCTTGTTCAGCCGATATCGACCGTAATACGCTTCGGCTTAACTGCCTCGGTCTTCGGCACAACCAGCTGTAACACCCCGTCTTTATACGCCGCATTGACGTTTTTCTCGTCGATCTGAGTGCCGAGCCTCAGCGTGCGTAGGTATTTTCCATATCGGCGTTCCTGCCGAATTACACGTTCACCTTTTTTTTCTTCTGATTCGCTCTTGGTGTCGGCGCTGATCGTCAATACACCATTTTCGAGTGTCACGCCGATATCGTCTTTATGGACACCTGGTAGCTCTGCGCGGACGATGTACTGATTATCGTCTTCGCTGACGTCGATGGCCGGGATCAGATCACGGGTCGTGCCGCTTTCTTCAAGAGCACGCATGGGGCGGAAAAACCCCTCGAACAAATGATTAAAATCTTCATCCAACCACCCTGAGCCAGCGCGGCTTGGGGTCTTTGATATCAATGTTGGCATCTTCGATCTCCTTCTATTCGACTGTTTAGAGATGTCTCGCGGGCGCAATGGCCGTCTTTCGCTCATGTGGCACTGCGCTGCCTTTAACCCGTTACATCTCATGTTACCAAGTTAGGGACGAGTTGAGGAATTTCAAGAGCGGCCGCAAAAAAAAATTTCTTTATTCGCAAACTCCGGATGTGACTTTTTGAGGTATGAGCGAAGTCTAATTTCTTTAGCGGGTTAGGCGCCTCGGACGATCATGTCGAGGGGCAAAAATGACCGACGTACTACAAGAATTCACCGCTCAAGTCTCGCAAGTCTTGGGAGGTTACGTGCCGCAGACACTGGGGCCCTTGGCAATCCTGACCTTCGGCTGGATAACGGCTGGCATCATTGCTGGCAGTAGGGGCTGGGCACCCAAGGGCGGGGATGTCGACGTCGGAAAGTCAAAAAAAGGGTAGGTGGCGCATGGTTAGTGCGACAGCGTTGGCTTTGATAACCGTTCTATTTGTGCATCAATGACGCTCTGCCCTTTGATCCTCGCGCTGTGCAGCGGGGAATATCCACGGCATTTTTGTCAACATTAACCTGTCGTCGATAGGAGGCCTAATGTGGATGTCCAACAGTGGACACTGACACTAACGGAAGCGATAGTTCGCGTTACACAACGAATCTCTGATTATTTGCCTCACTTATTCGGATTCCTCGCGCTGCTGATCGTTGGCTGGATCATCGCGGTCGTCCTACGCATGGTTACCTATCATATTGCCGCACGCGCCTTTGACAGACTCGGGCGTAGCAAATCGGTCCAGCCGAGGGTCGCGCACTCACATACCTACCGGTCAGCGCCGCGGGTTATCAGCCGCGTCGTGTTTTGGACGGTATTATTGTTTTTCCTCGCCGCCGCGATAGAGGCGTTGGGGTTGCCGGCAGTATCAAACGTGCTCGGTATCGTAACCGCCTATCTGCCACGTATTCTGCTCGGCGTGCTGATTATCTTCGCCGGTTTGTGGGTGGGGGAATTCGTCCGCGCATCGCTGGCCCGGGTGGCGGCAACCGCCGGCATCACACGTGGCGATATCGTCGCGCGGGCGGCGCAAAGCTTAGTGGTGTTCGTAGCTGCAATTATCGCGGCCGAGCAAATCGGTATCGACAGCACTGCCTTGATTACGATTCTGGTCACGGGATTCGCGGTCACGTTTGGGGCGGCGGCATTGGCGTTCGGTTTGGGCGCGAAATCGACCGTCAGCAATATAGTTGCGGGACACTACGTGCAAAAGGCATATCGGCCCGGCGACTCCATTCGAATCGGTAATTACGAGGGCCGGATCGTGGAAATTACCCATACGGCCGTGCTACTCGACGCGCCCGAAGGACAGCTGATGGTTCCCACCGCGCGCTTCAGTAACGAAGTGTCTATTCTGTTAAGCGGGCGAAAGTGAGATGGAAGTCAATCGGCGTCTCTGCAATGTATTTATTGAGGCTCATCCGCAAGAGGCTGCCCGCCGTCTGGAATTATTTCCCCCCGACACCGTACGCGGATTGTTGGCGACTAGTCCACCGATGACGGTGGCCAAGGTGCTTGAGCACGTGGACCCGGTGCTGGTCGCGCAGTGTTTGAGTGGCATGGTTGGCGCGGACGCCGCCGGGATCATAAGCCATCTTCCCTTTGACTTTAGCGTCGCTGTGTTGCGGCATGTGCCTGCCGACGAGCGAAACGCCATACTCGATGCCGTAACGGCTGAGTTATCGCAGCCGTTACGCCGGCTGTTGCAATATCCGGAAGGAACCGCCGGCGCGCTGATGGATCCCTTATCTTTATCGGTTCCAGAAGACATAACGGTGGGTGAAGCGATAAAGCGCGCTAAAGATACTGCGCATACCTTGCGCTATTACGTTTATGTTGTCGATCGCAACTATAAGCTAGTTGGCGTGGTAACGCTGCGGGAACTTATGCATTCCCGTCCGAGCGACTCGATTGCATCAATAATGCGACGCGATATTGTTTACCTGCGCGCCGAAGTTTCGCGTGAAGAAATTGTCGGGAGTCCATACTGGCGAAATTTTTCCGTGCTACCCGTGGTCGACCCCTCAGGAATTTTCCTTGGTGCCCTTCGGTACGAGACGTTACATCGACTTCAGCAGGAACTGTCGCGGGTGACCCAGTCCGAGGGTGGGCTTAATACCGCACTGGCTTTGGGCGAGCTCTATTGGATCGGGCTTGCCGGCTTGTTAAAAGGGATGACGCCCACAGGAGCAACCAAGCAATCGGCAGGGCAAACATCATGACCACCCAAGTAGCTGCCGCAGCGGCATCGTTGGGTGAGATATTCTTGGATCTCTATCCGGGTCAGGCGTCGGAGGTACTGGAGTCCGCACCGTTAGAGGATGTCGTTGCCTTTTTGGAAAGCCAAGAAGCTTTGCGGGCCGGTACCGTCCTGGCGCGCATGAGTCCGCATGCAGCAGCGCGGTGTGTTCTAGGTCTAAGCGATGAGGCAACAAGACGTGTGCTGGGCGTAATCGACCCATCGCATCTGGCGACGATATTGAGTGGACTCGACGAAACGGGTCGCGAGGAACGGCTACGGCTTCTCGGCCCGGCGTTGGCTAAAGAAATAAGAGAGCTGTTGTCGTATCCGGTTGACAGTGCCGGCCAGATGATGGAGACGCGTGTTATCAGCTTTCGGCCGAACACGACCGTCAAGGAAGTACTGGCGCGGTTGCGAATCACGGGACGGCCGCCACCGCAAGACCTCGTGGTCGTTGATGACGTCAACCAGCTAGTGGGCACGGTAGCCCTATCGGATATTGCGATCGCCGACCCAAAGCAACGTCTCGACAAGCTCATCAAACGTGCACCCATCAGTGTAAACGGTATGGCACCGCGCAATGAGATCGTGGACTTGCTCTCACGCCGCAATATAACGACGCTGCCGGTTGTCGATGTGCACGGGCGATTATTGGGTGTGATTCGTCACGATGCCTTCCTCGTTCATGCTGTGCAGGAGGAAGCGACGGCGGATCTTCAGACCATGGTCGGTGTAAGTAAAGAGGAACGGGCGCTATCAACACCGCTATTCGCGGTTCGAAAACGGCTTCCTTGGCTCAATATAAACCTGCTCACTGCTTTTCTTGCCGCGGCCGTAGTTGGGCTCTTTGAGAGTACGATTGCCAAGTTCACGGCGCTCGCTGTTTTGCTCCCGGTGGTGGCGGGACAATCGGGTAATACCGGCGCGCAGGCGCTGGCGGTCATCATGCGCGGGCTCGCCCTGCGGGAGATCCGGGCACGGCATTGGCGGCAAGTGTTGGTAAAAGAATTCACAGCCGGGACCATTAATGGCGTCGCGATCGCGATCGTCACCGGTATCGGCGTTTTTATCTGGAGTCAATCACTCGGATTGAGTCTGGTCATCGTGTTGGCGATGGTGATCTCGATGGCAATCGCCGCCTTGTCTGGCGCGGCCATCCCCGTCATTCTCACTGCCATCGGCCAAGATCCAGCCCAATCTTCGTCTATCATCTTGACCACCGTTACCGACGTTGTTGGTTTTTTCAGCTTCCTGGGCCTGGCAACGGTGTTCGCGAATATGTTGTAGGGGCTGCATTGAGATGATCTCTACATTATCCTTGCCGCAACATATTATGAGCCATCGAGAACTGATTACAGTTGGTTGGCGTGAATGGGTAGGGCTCCCGGAACTCGGGTTGCCGACGCTAAAGGCCAAAATCGATACCGGTGCCAAGACCTCCGCATTACACGCCTTTCGTCTGGAGACCTATCGACAGAAGGGCCGTATATACGTGCGCTTCGGGATCCACCCATTGCAGCAACGCACGGACATCGCCGTAACTTGTAATGCGGAGGTCATGGATGAACGTGTCGTGCGGGACTCGGGCGGGCACGAGGAGATGCGTTATGTCATTGCCACATCCTTGAGAATCGGCGATGACGCTTGGCCGATAGAGATTACGCTTACCGATCGCGAGAACATGCGCTTCAGGCTATTGCTGGGACGCAGTGCACTGCGGGGACTTAATGTCGACCCCGACAGTTCGTACTTACTCGGCAAGCCATCGGTGTTCGACATGTATCAATCGTCTTGAGTTCATCGGGCCGGTAGCACGCAAAGGAGGCTGTCCATGAAAATTGCAATACTGTCTCGTAAGGCATCGCTGTACTCGACCAGTCGGCTGGTGGAGGCGGCGCGGGAACGTGGACACGAGGCACACGTCATCAACCCACTACGCTGCTATATGAAGCTCAGCGCCCATCGGCCTGAGATCCACTTTAATGGGCAGGCGCTCACGGGGTTTGACGCGGTAATTCCGAGGATTGGTGCCTCTGTCACCTTCTACGGCACGGCTGTGCTACGTCAGTTCGAAATGATGGGGGTGTTTCCCTTGAACGAGTCGGTAGGCATCAGCCGCTCGCGCGACAAGCTGCGTTCGCTGCAACTGCTGGCGCGCAAAGGCATCGGCCTGCCACTCACTGGGTTTGCGCACTCGCCTGACGACACCGACGATTTGATGGCGTTGGTAGACGGCGCACCGCTTGTCATCAAGCTTATCGAGGGCACCCAGGGAAAGGGCGTGGTGCTTGCCGAGACCCGTAATGCGGCGGAGAGTGTGATTGACGCCTTCCGTGGGCTAAGGGCGCAGTTCCTTTTGCAGGAGTTCATCAAAGAGGCGGGCGGGGCCGACCTGCGCTGCCTGGTCATTGGCGATCGTGTGCACGCCGCCATGTTGCGTCAGGCCAAAGAAGGCGAATTCCGGTCTAACATCCATCGCGGCGGCAGCGCCTCTATTGTGCGGATTACGCCGGAAGAGCGTTCCACCGTGGTACGGGCGGCGCAGATCATGGGACTCAACGTAGCTGGCGTCGATATTATGCGCTCTAATCATGGGTCGGTCGTACTCGAAGTCAACTCATCCCCCGGTTTGGAAGGGATTGAGGGCGCCACCGGTAAAGACGTGGCGGGGGCGATAATCGAGTTTCTAGAGAAAAACGCCGAGAGCGGCAAAACCCGCACCCGCGGTCAAGGATAGATTGTGGCCAAGCACGCGCCCCGTAAACCACTCAAAATTGGCGGAGTGACCGTTGAGCCGGGCGAGCGTGCGACCATTGACTTTCCTATACCTCGACTCTACACGCATAGCGAGCTCGATATGCCGGTACACGTCATCCACGCGCGGCATGACGGGCCGCGGTTGTTCGTCACGGCCGCGCTTCACGGCGACGAACTCAACGGCGTCGAGATCATCCGGCGCCTGCTTCGATCACCGGTATTACGAAAACTTCGCGGGACGCTGATCGCGATTCCGATCGTCAATGTGCACGGGTGTATCCAGCGGTCTCGCTACCTCCCGGATGGCCGTGATCTAAACCGGGCGTTCCCCGGTTCGCACACGGGGTCGTTAGCGGCTCGACTCGCCTACCTACTGATGAGCCAGATCTTGGTGGGTTGTGATTTCGGCGTCGACCTGCACACCGGTTCTCGTCACCGTGCAAACTTGCCACAGATACGGGCCTGTATGGATGACGCCCGCACATTGCAGCTCGCGCGGATATTTGGTGTCCCCGTAATTATCGACGCCAATCTTCGAGACGGTTCGTTGCGTCAGGCGGTTTGGGAGCAAGGTACCCCGGTCCTTATCTACGAAGCCGGTGAGGCCTTGCGTTTTGATGAACTTGCCGTTCGCGGTGGGCTTAACGGGGTCACTGCGGTCATGGCCGAAATCGGTATGCTGCCGCCGACAAGCAAGAAAAAACGACCGGTGGTAGAACCGATGCTGGCGCGCTCGACTAGCTGGCTACGGGCGCCGGCGAGCGGTATCCTGCGTGCAATCGCGGCGCTTGGCGCTAAGGTCAAAAAAGGTGAGACACTGGGGTTTGTCGGTGACCCGTTCGGCGAGAACGAAGCCGCGGTGATCGCTCCCGCCGACGGTGTGATCATAGGGCGTACCAATCTGCCCTTGGTGTACGAGGGTGAAGCCTTATTCCACCAAGCCCGTTTTGCCAAAGACGCGCCGGTGGAGGAGGCGGTGGAAGCCTTCCAGGCTGAGTTAGACCCTGAGCTGGTGGACAAAAGTGAGCCTTCGATTACGTAGATTTGGGCCTTGATTTGTGACTTTAACGCGGTTGCGGGAGTCTACGTCATTGTTGGAGAGTGTGTGGCTTTTTTGATTCGAAAATAGGAGGTGGGGTATGCAAACGTTGACATTAATAATTGCTGTGGCGGCTCTCATAATCGCTGTGGTGGCACTTTATCGAACGGGTGGCATTCGAAACTTGCGCGAACAAATGGATCGTATCAGCACCAAGACCGAAGGCGCGGCCAAGGTCACGAGGGAGGCGACCCGAGAAGCGGCCAAGGTGACCAGAGAAGCCGCTAAGGCGACCAGAGAGGTCGCGGCCGATGCGCTCGAACGTGTAGAGCAGTTGGTTCGCGGTAAACCGAAGACACCGGCGACCGCAAGCAAAGGCAACAAGCCTCCTACCCGCGACAAGGCAAAGATAGCGCCTAAGAAAGAGCCCGCTGCGGTCGAGACGGTGACGACCGGAGAAGAAGATCTCTCTGTTAAACATTGACTGCTTCCCAAGTAGTTCGATTATGCGTGACGTCAAGATTGGTCGGGGCACAGATGGTGCCATTGCAGTCGTCCATCTGACATAGTGACCCAGGGATTAAGGTATGGTGGACGATTCAGATATCCATAAGCGTTTGTTGTCAGGGCTGGATAGCCCGGCAGATACCGATCGCTTAGCTCGCGTGGTATCGCGTGCGCACCGTCAGGTAGCCACGAAAGACCTGATCGTTTTGTTTCTTGGCCGCATGTGGGCGGTGCTTGCCGCCTTGTCGGCGCCATTGTTCAAATTTTCGAGCACAACTCGGCCAAGCGATCCGGCAACGTGCCGAGATAAAGCCGAGCGAGATGCCGGCGAAGACTCGATGAATATTTAGGTTAGGAGGGGGTGCGCAAGTGGAGATCACGCAAACTGTGGTTGGCCCGATGATGGCGTTATGGACCAAGCTAGCTGGCTTTATACCTAATGCATTGGCGGCAATCGCGATTCTCGTCGGCGGTTACTTTTTAGCCAAGCTGGCGGCGGCGGCGATCTCGAAATTGCTGCGAAAGGTTGAAATAGATCGGCTTAGCGAAAAGACGGGGATTGCCCAAATCCTCGAGCGCGGTGGGATCGAGGCCGCTACGTCCCACATCGTCGGCCAAATGATTTTTTGGCTGCTTATGTTGATATTTCTCATGTCCGCGGTAGAGGCCCTGGGGCTCGTGCGGGTATCGGCAACCGTCGACAATTTTGTGCTGTATCTACCCAAAGTGATCGGTGCCGTGTTGGTGATCGTGGTCGGCCTTGTCATTGCACATTTCGTCCGCGCAACCGTGCGTAGCGCCGCCGAGAGCGTAGGCCTGGACTATGCCAAAGGCCTGGGAACACTCGTCTATAGCGCCCTAATAGTTATCATTGCCACCCTGGCCATCGGTCAGCTCGAAATCGAAGCCACGCTGCTGAATAACGCCATTTCCATCATTCTGATTGCCATCGCCGCGTCGGTCGGACTCTCTCTTGGGCTCGGTACCCGAGACATCGCCGGCAACATTATTGCCGGTGTCTACGCCAGAGACCTGTACAAGCCCGGCGTAACTATCCAATTCGGAGACATTAAGGGGAAGATTCTTGAGGTGGGTACGACCAAGACAGTGATCCAGACCCAGGGTAAGAAGCGGGTGACGGTCGCGAATCGTGATCTTATCAACCAAACGGTCGAGACCTCCGCTTAAGACGCTGTGCACACGCAGTTCATCCGGCGTTAGCGCACAAATCTGTAGAGACGGTTTGGGTACGCACGTTGGTGCGCGCCGAAATCGCCGCCCCTCGCTTTCCCAAATTGTCCCGTGGGTGGAACGATGCGGAACGGACGTCGAGAAGATAAACCCGACACCGGAGCCAGTACACGTCGTCGGCTGCTTTCCGATGGCACGCTCGTCAAGCGGGCTCAGCGCGAGTTGCCCTATGCAACGGAGGCGTTTGAGCGCTTGATGCAACGCTATAATGTTGTGATCTACAGGACGTGCCGTCGCCTCCTCGCCGACCACAGCGATGCAGAAGATGCGACCCAGGAAATCATGCTCAGGGTCTTCCATGGTCTCGCTGGGTTTGAGGCACGCGCGAAGTTCAAAACCTGGCTGTTTCGCATCGTCTATAACGTGTGCCATACGCGCTGGCAGCACAGAGCCCGCGAAACCGAATTCTTAAGGGCCTATGAACAAGTCGTAGCAACGCAGGTCAGTGACGATGCTAACCGATTCGAGGTGGACCATTTGCTTCAGCAGCTTTCCGATATTGAGCGCGAGATTGTAACGCTACGTTTTATCGCCGGTCTGAGTCTACGTGAGATTGCCGACATACTCGACGTTACTTTGAGCGCAGCCAAGATGCGACTCTATCGCGCCATCGAAAAACTCAGGCCGCCAAAAGAGTGCACATGAATATATGCACAGCAACGACGATCATTGTTTCTACCGGTTTGAATCTATTGATAGTTATGTTGTCAAAGTTTAAGAATCTTTTTAATTTTGAGCCCTGAAGGAAAATCTGTGCAGGTACTTAAGGTTGCCGGTTGGTTTGCGGGTGCATCGTTAGCGGTTGTGGCGCTAGCAGTAACCGTGCTGCTGTCCCTAGACGTTCACGCGTACCGAGGTCTATTGGAGTCGGGCGCGAGCGCCGCTTTAAAGAGAGAGGTCAAGTTCGCGGGCGAAATGTCGCTCGAGCGATCACTATGGCCGACGCTTGCCGTAGACGACGTAAGGATTGAGCCTGGGCCCGGTACCGAACGGCGCGACCTAGCCCGTATCGAACGCCTCGAAATCCAGGTGGCATTACTCCCTCTCTTGTGGGGCGAGGTTAAGATCGAACATCTCGGTTTAGTGGGCGCTGATGTGCTGATCGATGGTGGATCAAAAACAGAAATGCGGCAGGTTGGCCAGCGCGATCCCCTGCAACTCCCCAGCATACGTTCATTGTCGATCGAACGCTCTGCCATCAACTACTCGGTGGGTACGGATCGTATGCGTCAGGTCGTGTTGTCGAGTGCTACGGCCGCGCTATCAACCGGCCTGCCGATGAGAATCGAGATGGAAGGTAGCCATGGCGCTGTACCTTTCGCATTGTCTTTGCGTGGTGGCACACCCGCCGAGCTCATCGAACCGAGCAAACCGTGGCCGGCCAAGCTTGATGGGCATATTGCCCGTACCTCACTAAAGGTAAATGGAACCGTCGCCAAGCCGCTTAGCTTTGATGGGTTCGAATTGGATATTACCATGCAAGGAAGCCAATTGAGCGATCTCGATCGGTTACTGGGCTTGGCGTTGCCGGAACTGGGTCCATACAAACTTACCGGTCACGTGGCCACAACAGCTAATCGCTACACCATCAGTCGGGTCGTCGGAATGATCGGCGAACCCAATGCCCCGAATCGTCTGGATATTCTAGCGGGCGACGTATCGCTAGGCCCTCACCAGCCGCTTAAGGCATCCTTCGCCGGGGTATACAAAAGTCTCCCGTTTGCGGTCTCAATGCTTCGTAATGAATCAAATGAGCTCGCCGAACCGCGTACGTGGTCGATGCAGGTGAACGCAAGTGCGGGCACTGCGACGCTGCAATTCGACGGCGAGTGGGTGGATAACGGCGGCTTTACGTTTGCCGGGGACGTTAGTGGTGACGAGGTGCGCGAACTCGGGGCGCTCATGGGCATTGATTTGCTGGTGACTGGCTCGTACGCGTTGTCTGGACGAATTGCCAAAGATGATCAAGGGTATGCCCTTAACGATCTTCGAGGCCGCGTGGGTAAAACCGAGATTAGGGGCACGCTTGGATGGCGCGCGGCCGAATCGCGCCCACAGGTGACCGGAAAGCTCGCATTGACGAGCATCGACCTGGGTGCCCTGCTTGTAGCCGTTGGCAACCCAGAGGCCACGTCAGGCAAGCGGGAACCATGGCCACCGGCCGTGTCGATCCCGGTCGATAGCCTCGACCGCCTGGATATTGATCTCGATCTTGAGATTGGACGCATAGCGGGCGCGGCGGCGCCGATCCGCGACGTAGCCGTCAAGGCAAAGCTTAAGGACCGCAACCTGACGCTGGCGCCGTTTCGAATGTCGCTGCCGGGCAGCGCGATTACGGGTCAGCTCAAGCTTGATACACGTGGCGACACGCCGGTGGTCGCCCTGACCATTCAGTCAAACCAAGTACACGTGGGCGAGATATTAAGTACGCTTGGTGTCACCGAGCCATTTACCGGCAAGGTTGAAAGACTACACATCGAACTTGTTAGCAATGGTCACACCGTGAAATCAATACTCGAAGAGGGAAATTGGCAGTTGACCGCGGGATCGGCCGACATCAGCTATCGCATCGCCGATACCGGGGACAGTGTGCCGTTCTCCGTTTCGGCGGCCAAGGCGACTGCGAGCGTAGGGCAGCCGCTGAGCATGGTGGTGCAAGGTAAAGTTCGTGACACACAACTCGACCTCGATGTCAGCGTGGACACGTTGGCTAACCTGTTTAAGGCGAGGACGTCCTGGCCCGTCACGTTGTCAGCCCGCGCTGGTGATAGCTGGCTCAAGGCATCGGGCAGCATTAATTGGTCATCCAGCGAGCACATATTTGACGTCGAATTTCAAGGAAAAAACCTCACTGAGCTTGGCCCGTTGTTTGACACCGCGCTGCCGCCACTTGGACCCTACCAGGCGAGTGGCCACGTTACCCATACCGGTAACACGCATAGCGTGAGTGAGGCGCGAATTCGGTTGGGAGAGAGCGAGCTGGCTGGCAATCTAAGTTTAACGTACAACGACCCAGGCACGCGCGTTATCGGGAGATTCACCGCCGACAAGCTTCGTGTCGAGGATCTTGTCGAAATTAGAGATAAAGACAAATCAGCCGAAACCGCGGCACGTCGCTTATTCCCGAAGCTCACAATTCCCGTCGATTATCTCCGACAGATGCGCTTAGAGTTGGACCTGGAAGCCGCAAAGTTTGTGATCGGGTCGACCGATATCGATAAGCTCAAATTAAAGGGCATCGTTGACGGCGGGCGGCTCAATGTCTCATTGTCGGATGGAACCGTATCGAGTGGGCATGTTTCTGGCGATCTCAACCTGGATGTTGCCGCCGCTGTGCCTACGGCGTCCTTGCGAGCATCGGTACGAAATATCGACTACGGAGAATTATTGAAAATCTATAAGGTTACAGAGCTTATGACGGGTATGGCCGATTTAGAAATAGATTTGACTGCCCGCGGCGCTACCTTGCATGAGCTTTTACGTCGAGCCAACGGCAGAGTGGTATTCGTTAGTGGGCCCGGATCTGTCGAAGGCCGCACCCTTGACGTTTGGGCGGCGGACATTGTAACCACGATGTTGTCACCAAAGTGGCAGCGCCAGAAGGTTGTCGAATTAAACTGTATGGTCGCACGATTCGATGTAACAGAGGGTAGGGCGCAAACTGATGCCATCTTGATCGATACTACCCGCATCACAGTAGCCGGTGCTGGAAGTGTAAATCTCGACACCGAAGAGCTTGATGTTGCGTTGAAACCTGCGCCGAAAAAGCCGAGCCTCGTACGTTTGGCAACACCGGTTAAGGTCACCGGAACGATCGTGAATCCGAAGGTTGCCGCCACTAAGCTTGGGCAACTGCGCACTATCGGTGGCGTGTTGCTGGGGATAACGAACCCGGCATACCTGGTAGCAACATTGAGCGATGCCGGTGCTAGCAAGAAAAATCGCTGTGCGGCTGCGATTGTGGCTAGCGGGACCGATAATCTAGGAGTGCGAAAAGAACAACAGCCTTCGAGTGATTTGACGAAGGAAATATTCGGACAGACTCGATCCGCGTCCGAAGAATAACTAGGCAAATGAGCACTCATAAGCTCACCAAGAAGCATTCATAGAAAGATGCGGCAAGACAAGCGGCCGGATCTTGGGAGAGTATGATGGCGCGACATCGTAAAGCGAGAACCCCTCAGTTGGCTAATAAGCTTATTGTCACTACAAGCGCATGGTTGCTCATCTTCGCAACTAATTGTGCAAGTGCCGCTAAATTTGGTCTGGAAATTCAACCCGAGCGGAAAACGGGCGCTGAGTTAAAAAAACAAGAAACTAACCAAGTACGCATAGCACAGCAGTTTGGGTTGGGTTACCTGCCATTGATGATTGTCCGGCAGCATAGTTTGATCGAGAAACACGCGAGCGCGGCCGGGATCGGCGATGTGCAGGTAGTATGGAATCGTTATCCGTCCGGAGATGCTATGAGTCAGGCGCTTCGCGCCGGATTTCTCGATATAGCGTCGGGAGGCGTTGTGCCCTTGCTTAGAATCTGGGACAGGACCAGAGAAGGGCTGGGCGTGAAGGGTATTGCGACGCTAAGTTCGATGCCTTTGTATCTCAATACGAATAATCCAAAAGTCAAAACCTTGAAGGACTTCGCCGACGCTGATCGTATCGCACTGCCGGCTGTCAAGGAGTCCATTCAGGCCGTGGTTCTGCAGATGGCGGCCGCGCAAGCGTTTGGCAGGGAGAATTACGCCTTACTTGACAGGCTCACCGTATCAATGGCCCATCCCGATGGGTTTGTGGCTCTGATGTCCGATAAGGCACAGATAACCGCACACCTTACGAGTCCTCCTTTTCAATACGAGGAGCTCGAGAATCCCAATATCCATAAAGTCCTTAGCTCATATGATGTGCTAAATGGGCCGGCGACGTTCACGACGGTCTGGACCAGGAGTCAATTTCGTGACCGTAATCCCAGAACCTTTCGTGCGGTCTACAATGCGCTGCGGGAAGCGGTCGATATTATTAACAAGGACAAACGTTATGCGGCCGAAATCTATGTCCAGCAAGCTGACTCTAGTTTATCGGTCGACACTATGTACCAAATCATCTCCAAACCCGAGATTGACTTCAGCACCGTGCCATTAAGTGTCATAGAATACGCCGAGTTTATGCACCAAATTGGAGCGATCGGATCTCTGCCTGAAGCGTGGACTGAAGTGTTTTTCCCCGAGATCCATCGCGAGCGGGGGAGTTAAGCCTCAGAACGCGCTTCGCGGTTGACCAGCTTACGGCGTGATGTGCACGATACCTAAATCCAACAACAAAACGCATTAATGGCGGGGCGTCTGTACCACTACAAACTCGCCCTTTAGTCGAATGGTTTATCACTGTCCGAGGGCCTTTTTTATCACAGGTTCGGCGCGTTGCGTGACCACCGACAAACCGATCCGTACCCCACCTAGCACGAGCAGTAAAACATCTAAGGCATAGAGTTCTTCTGGGCTAGCTTCATTTTTGAACAACTTAATCATGGTCTCTCGCAGTACAAACACAAAGGCCGCATCGATAATTAAGGTGAGGCGAAACTGATGCGTGTGAAAATACTCTACCAACGACCGCGATAACTCGATGAGAATAAACAGGGTGAGCACGTCAGAGATGATCTGCAAATATCGCCCAGTGATTCCTCCCTGTCCCCAGAGCTCGCCGATACCAAAAAAAGCCGAAATAGACCAATAGCGATGCCTACAAGGAGAAATACCAATATGATGCCGAATGCCGCATAGATTGCTTGATCAAAACTGGACTAGAGAATTTATTGTTGCTCGGTTTCCTGTTCCTTCGGCTTCGTCACCTCATGTAGTTTCTTCTTTGCGCCTTCGACGGCTTTCCCAGCGCCTTCCTTCGTCCGCTCCATTGCTCGTCCGGCGCCCTCTTTCATCTTGTCTGCCATTTGGCCGCGAACCTCGGGCTCAGCGAACGGATTGCTGAACAGCGGTACGTCCCTACCGAGATTTATACCAAGGGGAAAGGCTACTAGGATGCCAATAATCAATCCAAGGAAAAATACTTGAGCTTTCGATTTCATAACCTTACCTCTCCAATCGGCGTTTCTCATTGCTATTTAAAGATTGAACGCTCACAGAGAATAACAGTGTAGTGATGGAGGGTATACTATTAGGAAGTCTAGTCGTGAGGCGTTGGCCGCGAGCGGATTCGGGGTTTATGCGGGGTTGATATCGCGGGTTATGGTGGCGATGGTCCAATCCTTGATTATCCAAAATCCGGCCTTGAGGGCAATACGAGCCGTAACACGTTGAAGAAAAGGCCTTATGATCCTCCCGGAGTCATCGATACTGGCATTGTTTTTCGTTGCCGCCCTGGCGATCTTGATCACGCCAGGTCCGGCCGTGCTCTACATTGTCGCTCGCAGCATCGATCAAGGACGCTTAGCCGGCGTCGTGTCGACCCTGGGCGTTGCTACGGGGACATTCTTTCATATCGCAGCCACTACTGCTGGAGTCTCTGCGCTTTTGTTATCTTCGGCGCTCGCATTCAGCGTGCTGAAGTATCTTGGCGCCGCGTATCTGATTTATCTGGGTATTAGAAAATTGCTCACACCTGACGAGATAGAGACAAGTGAAGTACGGGCACCCAGACGACTTACTCGCCTATTTCTTCAAGGACTTGTTGTTAATGTTTTCAATCCTAAAACCGCGTTGTTCTTTTTTGCTTTCCTGCCACAATTCGTTGATGTTTCTAAGGGCTCAGTTGTCTGGCAGATGCTATTGTTGGGCGTCATTTTTGTTCTCTTAGGGATAGTGAGCGATGGTGCTTGGGCATTACTCGCGGGCACTGCGGGCCAGTGGCTGAAACGCAGCTTACGTTTGTTACGAGCGCAACGCTATTTCGCAGGCAGTGTTTTTGTCGTGCTGGGGGTCTTTATGGCCTTGGCGGAGCCAAGCAAGAAATAGATATTCATGAATAAAGAACTGCAGGATGAGATAAACCCAGAAACTCGCCTTGTCGATTACTATGCACGGCGCGCGCCCGAATACGAACGGATCTATCATCGCCCAGAACGCCAAGAAGATCTCAGAAAACTAGAACAACTTGTGGCACAGGCATTCCGTAATCTGGACGTACTTGAGATTGCTTGCGGAACTGGATATTGGACTCAGTTTATTGCCAAGCAAGCTAGATCGATCTTGGCCACGGACTGTAACCGCGAAGTCATCGATATCGCGCGACACAAGGATTACACACCTTGTACGGTTTCGTTTGTGGAATCGGATGCCTACTCGCTGACAAATATAGAAGTCAGCCGTTTGGCCGGGTTCTCAGGTTTTTGGTGGTCTCATATCGCCAAGGCTAAATTGCACAAATTTATCAATGCCTTACACTCCAAATTGGATGACCGCGCATTGGTGTTGCTGATCGATAATCGCTATGTCGAAGGAAATAGTCTGCCGATTTCACGACATGATGGAGAGGGTAACACCTACCAAATGCGAAGGCTGGCGGATGGCTCCGAGTACGAAGTACGGAAAAACTTTCCTACTAAGACGGAGCTAACTGAACGATTGACGCCCTACGCTCACGACCTCAAAATAGAATTTCTTACTTATTATTGGTTAGCAAGGTATCGCGTTACGAGCCGCGAGTAACGTCAGTCAGTACATTGCCAATCGCGGAGGTGCACTTCAAAACATGCTCCTTCCCCATCGCGAGGAAGGCAGCGTGCTGATCCACCGTGACGTTCTGCGATCTGGCGAACCAGTGAGAGCCCTAGACCGACCCCGACGTCTTTTTTGCCAGTTGTAGTCCTCGCCTGGTAGAACGGCTCGAATATTTTTTCGCGTTCTGTCTCTGGGACACCCGGGCCGCCATCGCCAACGACGAGGGTTGCGCCCGAAGTGCCCGAAGCTTCAACCGTTGCTTCGATCGATGTGCCTTGACCATGATGACGGGCGTTTTCGAATAGGTTTCGAACCAAACGCCGCAGCATGCGCGCATCGCCTGTGATAGATATCGGTGCCCCGCTGACATTTGCATCGACGCGGGCACCTTCCTCAGCCACCAATGCCAGCAGATCAACGCTTTCATTACGATGCGGCGTCTCAGTTTTCTCGAGTCGGCTCGCCAGCAACAGATCGTCTATGAGTTCGTCAAGATCGGCGATGTCTTCAGTGATTTTCTGACGTAGCTCTGGCCGATCGTTGTCACCCAAGAGTTCAACTGCCATACGTATGCGCGTAAGGGGGGTGCGAAGCTCATGCGACGCACTCGCCAACATCATGCGCTTGGCCTCGACGAGATTCTCGATGCGATCGGCGGTGCGATTAAAGCTTCGCGCCAGATTCGCAACCTCATCGTTGCCGAGTACCTCGACCCTCGCCGTGAGATCACCGGCACCGAGTTGCTCCACTTGCGTCTGTAGCCGTTCCAATCGACCGGTGATACGTCGTGCGAGCGGGTAAACGCCGATGGCAATGGCAATGGCCAACAGCGCCACCACGACCAGCCAACGCCCGGGGCGGCGATTTTGATGTCGGGCCACCAGCCAGCGGCCGTCCGGTAGCCGCAGTGCGACAGTGGGGCCGCGTGCGCGCATCCAACCGCTTTCGCTGCGCGTAAGATCGGGCAGAGGCAGCGGCTCACCGGCGGCGGCGAGTAATTTGCCGTCAGGATCAGTGACCACGAGATCGACGCCGAACTGTTCACTAAAGCGCTCGATCTCTTGCTGGAGTTCCGACGTAGGACGATCGCTTGCGGGTAGAATTTGGCCCACCAGTTTGGCCGCGCCTTCAAAAGCACGGCGGTCATCGGGGGTGTAGGCGCGTACATACCAGACAATGGACGCTAGTAGTATCCCGAAGAGTACGACAATGCCGACGAATGCGAGATAGATTTGCAGATATAGCCGGCGCATGGATTCTTCAATGCCTAGTCTTGCTGGCGCGCAAACACATAGCCGGCGCCACGAACAGTGATTACACGGCGAGGTCGTTTCGGGTCATCTTCGATCGCGGCCCGGATGCGCGAGATGTGCACATCGATACTGCGATCAAACGCCTCCAGCGACTCGCCTTTTACCCTGTCCATCAAGACCTCGCGTGACATGACTCGGCCCGGGTTCTCAGCCAAAGCGCGTAAGAGGTCGAACTGGTAGCTGGTGAGCGACCGTTCTTCGTCATCGAGGTGCACCTGTCTTCGGTCGCGATCGATCTCGAGACGCCCAAAGCGCAGAATACTTGTATGGCGATTCGCGGGTTCTTGTTGTCGTCGTAAGATCGCCCGTAATCGGGCGAGTAACTCCCGTGGGTTGAAAGGTTTGGGCAAATAATCGTCGGCGCCCAATTCCAAACCAATGATGCGATCCATCTCATCACCGCGGGCGGTTAGCATCAGGATCGGGATATCTGACGTGGCTCGTATACGACGACAAACATCGAGCCCATCCATGTCGGGAAGCATAATGTCGAGGATAAGCGCATCGAACGCGCTCTCATCAAAAGTATTGAGTCCATCGGCCGCCGTGGGTCGCGTGGTTACCTGCAGACCCATGGATGATAGATATTCCGCCACCATGGTTGACAGACTCTCATCATCCTCAATCATTAAGATCCGCTCAGCCACCTTTGTTTGTCCCACCGATTGAAACTACGCCTAGATCGCCTGCCTTTGTTGGCGAGGCGATCTAGGTCATGGGAAGCTTACGCGGATTGGTTTAACGCGCAAACCGTTGCAGCCGATTCATAAGTGCCAGTCGCTGTTTGACCGTTAACACCTCCGCACTCTCGGCGAGCGCCGTAACAAGTTTTTGAGACATCTGCGTCGCCAGCGCGATCTCATCCTGGCGAATCCGCTCAAGCGCTTGTCGATCGATTTGCGGCTGCGATAGTAACTCTTTAACCCTGTGTCGATTCTCGCGGTGCTGTTGCCTAATTGGATAGATTTCATCGACTAACCCTACGGCAATGGCTTTCACACGTTTGCTCTGCTCTGGGGTAGCATCGACCGAGCCCAACACCCACGCCGTCTTATCGAGCGCACGCTCACGAATTTGTTCGACGCTTGAAGCTCCGTGATAATGGTGGCCGCCTGATCCCCAAGCACCATGGCCGCCGAAACCGCTATGGGCCGATACGTTCGCGATCAAGACACCGGCCAGGGCTCCGAAGCCGATAAGTGCAGCTGCTACCACACCGAGGCGGGTCTTTCGACCGAGCCCGCCCCTGCACTGCCGTTTGGGCTCGGGTATTTGGTTGGTTGTCTCTTGATTCATCATTACCTCCTGGTATTGGTCAGGGAACTGCACCAGCGCGATTCCTGTAGGTAACGATACTTAGCGTTTGTTTCTAGGGTTTTTCAGGAATGTAAAGTTTTATGAAGTGCCTGGGCCGGTAGATCGATGCCCCAAGCGGGGGCATGGCGGTATACTGTGTTCCCAACCGCTAAAGGTTCGCCCCATGTGTGATGCCCAATGCCAAGAGATCCTCGGGGGCCTGGCCCTGCTGGCTGCTGTGGCTTTATTCTTGGTCGTGCTGCTGTACATGTATGTCCGTGCCTACATCGAGAAGCGTAACAAGCGAAAGTTGGAAGCGGACCAAGAGATTCAGTTTCAGATCTACCGTGGACGAAGGCATGCACGCAGTAGATCTCGGACATAACTGCAATAGCTGATCACATCTCCAAGGAGGCAGTCATCGTGACTACTGAATCGCAAACTAATACACCCGCCTGGGTGTTCAATCTGTCTGATGAGGCGCAAGGGATTCACCGCAAACTGGGCGACGGCATCACAACTCGTATCTTTGTAGGCGATAACGCCATGCTCTCAGTAGTGCGGGTAGCGCCACATAGTATCGGCAAGGTACATAGCCACCCTCAGGAGCAGTGGGGCATCCTGCTCGAAGGGGAGTGTGTCCGCATCCAGGGCGGGGAAGAGGTCGCCATGAAAGCAGGCGATTTTTGGCGCACGCCCGGTGATGTGGCACACGGGATTCGAACCGGCGATGTTGGTGCTACGGTTTTGGACGTTTTTAGTCCTCCGAGAGAGGAGTACCGGAGATCGGGAGAAGGGTTTGGATAATCTGGAAGCATGGCACGCCATGATTGGCAGTACAGCAACAAATTCAAGACAAACAACAACATAAAGTTATAAGTTAGCGCAAAATATCAGGATCAATTCTTTGAAGAATTTGCCAGCGCCAGCCGCGTGATTAACGCTGACGCGGAATAACTACGTACTTTCCGGAGCCAACCTCACTGGCCGGCCGGCGGACACAGACTATACTCAAAAATGCACCCTCGTGACGGTACGTAGGTGCGCATCCACTGCGGGATAGGGACTGCGTTAAGCAAGGGAGGGCTCCGTCTTGGCCAACCACGACCATGAGCGTCTTGCTCACGCTCTTGCCAAGGCTTTCGTGCAGCCAGGTGTTAGCGACGATACGGTAGAGCAATGCATCTACCAGATTGCGCTGGTACTTGCCAACGATGATCCCAATTTTGATCTTCGCGGCTGGCGTGAACTCATCACAAAGAGACATACGTCATTAAAGCAGGCCAGTGGTGCGACCCAGATGAGTAAGGCGCGTTTGGCAGCACGAACAGGACGCAAAGAGGCCGGCAGCCGTCATGCCAAAAGGACCAATCGCAACAGCAAAATACAAAGGACCTGACCGTCGAAATAGCGGGCGGCGTTCGCAGCCGGAACGGCGCGGTACCTTGCGTTGGGATCCGATAAGAAAAGATCGGCGCCAGGAGCTCGATCGTCGTCGCTAGTGTTCAAATTTCACTTGTAGCGTTTAGCGTTTTGCCTGTCTAAAGGTCGCAACGCCATTCTAGCGATTACTGATGCACGTCCCGCTCCACTACTCACTGTTGCTAGCTGTTTTCACCCTACTGTTCGTATTGCGAGTATGTGGACAGCTTCTTGTTGCAATTGTCGATATTGACTTCTTGCCGCCGTTCGAGCAGTGGTATTCGGGCTTTGTTCCTTATTCGGTATTGCTGCCGATTCAGATTCTGATTATTGGCGTAATGTTGAAAATCGTCCTCGATTTTGCTAGGGAGTCAGGTTCTTTTTTAACGCCGAAACCACACGCAGCTGTATTTATAAAATGGTTTAGTTATGTTTATTTTTTTTCCATAGTTGCACGCTATGCTGTCACCATGACCTTGTATCCGGAACTCAGATGGTTTACCGGTACCATTCCCATCTGGTTTCATATGGTGCTTGCAGTTTTTCTTTATACATTCAGTCACTACCATATCAGACAGGGACCGATACCTTCATGACGTTAATGGAACCTGATGTGACGCTTACCGATTACGGTTTGGCGATCGAGTGTATGGTGTTGGCCGGATTGATTCACGCATACGGTGCACCGGGTAATGCGTCGCGCTTTTGGTTCATTGCATTTTTTCTTGCGCTCGGCGTCGCCGCGCTTATTGGCGGTACTTTTCACGGTTTTTTCGGTAATCAGTCGTC
>JAOTYM010000037.1 GCA_029861845.1 Gammaproteobacteria bacterium
CTCCGGCGTGCAAACCTTGAAGCGGCAGCCATAATATCAACACCACCAGGAATGAGACGCTGCGCCGAATGTTCCGTGAGCTCATAGGCGGGTTACGCTCCAGGGTGGCGAATCGCATCGATCATTGGCGGGCGAGCTCAGCCTCACTGCTTTTGACTCGCTGGACCAGCTGCTGTGGAGGTGCATAACCAGGCACCATGTCCCCGTTCTCCAGGATAATGGTCGGTGTGCCCCTAATCCCGATCACCTGACCCATGTTGTAGTGTGCCGTTACCGGGTTGTCGCAACGCTTGGGTACTACCTGTCGACCTCCATTTGCCTTCGCGTCGGTCATCGCCTTTTGTGGATTATCGGCGCACCATACGGAGACCATGTCGTCATAGACGCGCGATGGAATACCGGCGCGCGGAAAGGCAAGATACCTGACCTTGATACCCAGGCTGTTCAGCTGATCCATGTCGCGGTGAAACTTCTGGCAGTAGGGGCACGTAATATCGGTGAACACGGTGATCGTGTACTTTGGCTTCTCTGGGGTGAACACGATCATGCCATGCTCGTCGAGGCCGTTGATCGTATTGATGCGGGCTTGCTTGCGCTTTATGTCAGTTAGATTTGTCTGGGTTCTTAGATCAAGCACATCTCCCCGAAATAAGTAGCGACCGTCTTTAGTCACGTAAACAATACTTGGGCCGATGGTCAGTTCGTACAAACTGTCGATCGGTGAGTGGCTGACGGAATCGGGTTTGACCCCAGGAATAACTCGGTCCATGGAACTGACGAGGGCGGGCGATATGTCTTCGTTGGCGAGCGCGACTTGCCAACCCAGGATTCCCGCGACGAGTGGCAGGAGGCTCTTTCTCACCATAGCTAATACCTTTTCTTGCTGGGTGCATCCAAAGGACAGGATGCAACCAACGGGTTATCGGAAAACGCGTCTCGATTACTCTTAGACTAGCACTACCTCTGGGAGTTTCCGCCGCTGCGTCACATATCCCCAAAAAATCTGTGGTCAACGCGTACCTAGCGCCTTGCAGGCGCCGCAACCCGCGGACCACCAAAGCGCCTACCCACAAGCTCGCCTAACGATAATCCGCTGCCGGGGTCGGTTTAGTAACGGATGTCGATGGCCCTGAGCGCGTCCCCGTCGTGCTCGTATTTCACCTGTACCATGCCGCCTACGTTCTCGAGCCCCTCGAGGAGCGCCTTATCGGAAACGAAGGTTATCGGACTGGCTGTCTGCACATCGAAGATCGTAAACGACCCCGCTTTCTTGTCGACCCCGGTTACCTGCCCGACATGGGTTTTCTGTTCGGGACTGCCACACGCTAACGCCGCCACAGGCATTAAGGCTAACGCAGCCGCTAACGCCACACCCCTAAGTGTTCTGTGATCCATAGTTTCGACCCTCCTGATGTTCCGTACAATACATCGTGCGACCGGTAAAGCTCAAGATTCTTAGATGTTGAGCAGCTCCTAAAACAGGCGTTGCCAGTACCGCTACCAACCCTGTGGCGGCTGCAATTGTGGTTTTCATATTTCCTCCATTGGAAACTGTTCTATCCTGGTTCAGCCATTAGACCAGCCATGAGCCATGGGTTCCACGACGCACCATCCTATTCGGGTCTGGCCCGCAATAGACAGTGGTAATGACGGTGCGTTAGCGTTTTCTTTTCTTGCGCTTCTGAACCTTAGCCAATTGACGCCTCTACCGGCGCTTGGCCTGGCGTGCAACGATAAGTGTCGCGGACACAGCCACGACCGCGGCGATGCTGGCGATATATACCGACGCAGGAAAGCGGCAGTAGAGCATGGGCAAAACGAGGGGGGCCGCTCATTCAATGTCCATTATTTACGGAATATCCCGTCTACCGTCCAAACGGTGTCCTGACGACGTATGAGGAACAGGGCGATAAAGCCTGCTAGGACGGGTATGCCCGCGATAAATAGATGATTTCCCCCAAACGGACTTAACAGTTGCTGATAGCTGGCTATCGTGCTTGACGCATGGAGCAAGAGTCCAAGCCCGTAACTATAGGTTTTCAGAAATCCCGTCATGATTGCAAGGCTCAACAAAAGCTCAAAGACTCCAATGACGTAGGCGATTTTGGTTGTGATGCTGACGTGGTAAAAGAACTGGTGTATCGCCACCGCTCCCTCCGGGGCGACGAGCTTGTCGATACTCCAGAGGAGCAAGAATCCCCCGAGACCAACCCTAAGAATCAAGATAGCGATGGAGAGCCGCGTCGCATTCATGGGCTTGATCCTGGGAACTGTTTCTTGTCAAGTCGCGTAACGATGTTACAGATGACTTTCCTACTTGGGCGGGAAGGCGAGGGGCAACCCGCGCTAATGTGTGTCATCGTGTTTGTGATCGCCTTGCAAGTACTCTAATAGATCGCCCAGATCTTGCCCGCTCATGGACCAACGGGGCATAGCGTCATCCAAACGTTGCCCCGACGGATCAATACCCTCAATGATGGCCCGTCGCAGGCTCGCCACTGTATATGCTTGGTGATCGCCGTGACCGTCGGCTTGGGCATCATGGTTCCCAAACAGCGCCTCAGGTGTAATAGCTGGTGCGACGACCCAAAACCACGGCATCATGCGCGTACCTCCTTGGCGATCCGCACCGTGACAGCTCGCGCAACTGCCGCCGTGCATCCGAACATGCATGTGTCCACCACTTAAGGTAATAACGCGCCCCGAGGCGCTTGTGCCAGTGAAGTAGATGCGTTCACCGTTATTCTCAAAGCTGCTCGGTAATGCTTGGCGCCCCATCATTGGCCCCATACCCATGTCACACCCGACCAGCAATCCAGTGAAGGTCAATCCACCGACTGCAAGCAGGATTCTTAGCTGTCGCATAGGCACTCGCATTTCCATTTGTTTGTACTTGCGTTGCCGAGACGTGTAACGGTGCTCAGAAGTGGGCGCGAGTTCAACCGGAGTTTGCCGACGATGCGCGAAATAACACTAGTGACGGTTTGCACGCGAACTTCCCACACCGCAAAGAAATGTCATATTGCCAAAGGTACTCGCCGTGACCGAACGCGTCAAAGCCTTCGACGGAAATGACCTACCTGCCGGTTGCGCCTCGTCGATGCCGCAAAGTCAATCGTCGAGGTAGGCGATGAGAATTCAGCTTTGATCCAATCGTGGTTAGAGGGGACCTGAAAGTCCGCGAAGGCGATAAATAAGGTTGATTTATCGCATGACCAGGGCTGGTGGCGCAGTAGTGACTTCTCGTGTAGTTTACTCACAAACGTCACGGTGGCGCTTGTTGAGTGGCGGTACCTGAAGGCAGCGAGTAGGTATGGCGATGATCGGAAAGATAGGACCATCAGCAGTCATGACCGTAATAGTCGGCCTGGTTTTTTTAATGCCATTTGCATTCGGTCAAGGTCCGGGGCGGTGGATGACCGGCGCCCCCATGCCCTCGGCCCGCTCCGAAGTCGCGGTGGCGGCGGTCGCCGGTAAGATCTACGTGGTCGGCGGTTTTGGTGCGGGCCGGCAACTCGAAATTTATGAACCGGCGACAAACCGCTGGCTCCGTGGGGCGCCCGCGCCACGCGCCGTGCATCATGCGGCGGCAGTAGGCCTGAACGGCAAGCTCTACATGATTGGCGGATACGCGGGAGGCTGGAGCCCAGTCGATTTCGTGTACGAGTACGATCCGGCCACTGACGCCTGGCGGAAACGAGCGCGCTTACCGACGCCGCGCGGGGCTTTGACAGCGGTAGCGCTTGACGGAAAGATCCATGTCTTGAGCGGTGTTGGCAGGAATGGACGAAACATACCCGCGCATGAAGTCTACGACCCGGCAACCGACAGCTGGCGCGTGCGCGCACCGGTGCCGACGCCGCGCGACCACCTAGCTGCGGCCGTGGTCGGCAACCGGATCTACGTGATTGGCGGTCGCGTCGACGGAAGCTATGCGCGCAATCTGGACGTGAACGAGGCATATGATCCGGCTACGAACCGATGGCAAGCACGTGCACCTATGCCAACCGCGCGCAGTGGTATCGCGGCAGCAGTCTTCAACGGTGAGGTATTGGTCTTTGGCGGCGAGACGACATCGGGCACATTCGACGAAGCCGAGGCCTATGATCCCAGGACCGACCGTTGGCGCAGTTATGCGCCGTTGCCGACGGCGCGCCATGGCCTTGGCGCTGCGAACGTGGGTGGGCGAATTTATGTCATCTCGGGCGGCACCACACCCGGTGGCTCGGCCTCCTCGCTCAATGAGGTCCTAAGCCCTTAACGGGCTCGACGCGCGTTGGTCTCTCTACGGGCTTCCGCCGATGCTCGCTTTCGCCGCACGCCGAAAGCTGTCGATGCCGCGCTGATGGTCCCTGTACTCGACGCGCCCCGTTACAATCTCCGCGTCGTAGGCGGCGAGAAACGTCTTGTAGGCGTGGGCTGCAGCGTCTTGATCGCCAAGCTGCTTGGCGATGGTGTGCTCGAGCATGATGGCCAACAGATGATCAGGGACCGACTGGCGCAGCATGGCGATATCGGCGCGCGTGCCGTCCAGATCGCCGGCGGTGGCATGGATGAGTCCGACGTGGTAGCGCGCGTCGTTGTCCAACGGTGCCAAGCGTTCGTAGGCCTTAAGGGCCATGGGCACAAACCGCAATGCCGCCTGGCTATCGCCGCCCTCGGCCGCGGTCATGATGCGGTTGAACAATCGATCTGCCGCCTCCCGCGGGGCCATTGTTGAAAGGTCGGGGGGTTGGTTCAACATCTGACCTACCTCGAGAAACGGCGGCGGTTTATCTCGGCCGACCAACACCCACAACCCGACGACGAGGACCGCCAATGCGATACCGGCGGCCACCCACGGTACGAGGGTCTTCGCGCCGGTTGGCGTGGGGGTGACCCGAGCCGTGAGCGCGGCACCGCAGTGACTACAGAACCGACCCGCGGCTGGCTGGCTACAGTTGGGGCATTGAACCGTACTTGCATTCATAGTCACGACAATATGCGATGAAACGGCAGAGACCTCATGTCGATATCATAAAGTCAGTGATAGGACAATGCCGGTAGCGCGGTAATCGATGGTGCAGCGCAGCCGATATTCGGTAGTCGGGCCCAGACTTGAGGGACGGGGGCACAGAGCCGGTGGCGTTTCAGTGGGAACTTTGATCCCGTGCCTATGGTCTAGCTTCCTGAATAAACCGGAGGACTTGATGGGATTACACGCCACCTACAACCGTTTCTTGCCATCTGCGCTCTTTTTGACCCTCTATTTGCTCTATCTCCCTATCTCCAGTGGCGATAACGTAATCAAGAGCGAGAACGATGAGCGCCAGTACGAAAGTTTCGTTCTATCTAACCGGCTTAAGGTCGTGGTGATCTCTGACCCAGACACTGATAAGGCGGCCGCCGCCATGGATGTTTTCGTGGGGAGTAGTCGTGATCCAAAAGACAGACAAGGCCTGGCTCACTTTCTTGAGCACATGCTGTTCCTAGGTACTAGGAAATACCCGACGCCTGGAGAATATCAGGATTTCGTGTCAACCCACGGCGGTAGCCACAACGCATACACCGCCTTCGAGCATACGAACTACTTTTTTGACATTGACGAGGACTATCTAGAACCTGCTTTGGATCGTTTTGCGCAATTCTTTATCGACCCCTTATTCACGCCCGAATACGTCGACCGTGAAAAGAACGCGGTTCATTCCGAATATCAATCCAGAAAGAAGGATGATGATATAAGATTGCACCAAGCTTGGAAGCGAGTAGCCAACCCGGAACACCCTTTTTCAAACTTTAACGTCGGTAACTTGGATACTCTGTCGGACCGAGAGGGTGCTAAGGTTCGTGACGAACTCATCGATTTCTATAGCCGTCACTATTCTGCCAATATCATGGCGCTGGTCGTGCTTGGCCGCGAACCCATTGCAGTGCTCAAGCAATGGGTCACCAAGAAATTTTCGGCGATAAGGAATGTTGATGCCGAGCCGCTCCATATTACCGAACCAGTATTCGCCGAGGGGCGACTTCCGGCCAGAGTTGACGTGGTCCCGCTTAAAGACAGACAGATCATGCGCCTGACCTTCCCGATACCTGCTTTGCCCGAGTTCTACCGTAGTAAGCCCATACATTACATCGCTAACCTGTTAGGGCACGAAGGTAAAGGAAGCCTACTTTCTCTCCTGAAAAAGAAGGGCTGGGTCGACTCACTTAGGGCTGGTTCACAAATGAGTAATCGAAGCGCAGCAACTCTTGATGTGTCAATGACCCTCACTAAAGAAGGGGTCCCTTATATTAACGATATCGCGTCCCATGTATTTCAGTATCTTCGCCTGATCGAAAAACAGGGCATCATGCAATGGATCTTCGACGAACAGAAGCGAATTGCTGAAATCGATTTCCGCTTCCAAGAAAAACCGGCGCCAATCAGATACGTCCGTTCGATTGCCTCTAACCTGCAGATTTATCCTGCCAGCGACGTACTCTATGGCCCTTATGCCATGGAAAAATATGACCCAACTCTAATCCGCCATTTTCTTGCCAAACTTACCCCGGACAACGTGCTGATAACCGTCAATGCTAAGAACATGCAAACCAACGCGCAGGACCCCTGGTTCGGCGCTGCCTATCAAGTCGTAGGGCTCAGCGGAAATATTATTAAGCGCTTGCAGAACGACAAGCGAAATCCTCGCCTCGAAATCCCGGAGCGCAACGTATTCTTGCCAGCGGATCTGTCCGTCAAGCTGTCAAAAGAAGTTACGAGCAAACCCATTCAGTTAAAAGAATCTCGAGACTTTGAACTTTGGTTTCAGCAAGATAATACTTTCCGTGTTCCCCGAGCTGACTTTTACTTTAGCGTAAGATCCAAGAGCGCGAACGATAGCGCCGAGCATGCTGTGCTCACCCAGCTTTACGTAAAGATTGTCGATGATCAGTTGAGCGAATTTTATTATCCGGCGTATTTGGCGGGGCTTACCTACGATCTTTACAAACACATTCGTGGATTTGCCGTGCGCATATCTGGCTATAACGACAAACAAGCGTTGTTGCTTTGGCGTATCGTAGAGGCGTTGACTAAGCCAGCTATCAAGCCTGAACGCTTCGCTATCGCTAAAGACGAATTGGCTCGGCGATTAAGGAATGAGAGGCGCGAAGCACCTCATAGACAAACCGTCTCACAGGTGTCGAAACTTCTCCTAAAGCCCTACTGGACTGAAGAACAGCGTCTGGCCGCTATGCAACGACTCACAGTCAAAGACCTGGCGGAATTCATTCCAAAACTGCTAAGTCGAATCGAAGTGGTAGTACTAGCCCACGGCAATTTATACCGCAAAGACGCATTAGACTTCGCCAAAGTGTTGGAGGAAAAGCTAATAAGCAAATCAACGCCGATTTCTGTACCTCGTAGCCAAGTAGTGAAGCTCCCTGACGCGAAACAATATATATGGCAGATAGAGGTCGACCATCCGGATTCGGCTATCGCGATATACGTACAAGGCACCAATAGAAGCTACCCCACGAGGGCGATGGTTTCGCTAACGGCGCAAATTTTGTCCTCACCGTTCTACAATGATCTTAGAACGGATAAACAGCTCGGCTACATCGTACTTGCTAGCTCTATGCCATTGTTAGAGGTCCCAGGTATGGTTTTTGTCGTACAATCGCCGATTGCGGATCCGATCGAACTGGAAGCTCATATAGAGCGTTTTCTCTCAGGCTATTATGAGCCGATTGCACGGATGAGTGAGACCGACTTCGAGAAACATAGGCAAGGGCTGCTTGGGCGTATCCTGGAAAAAGAAAAACGCCTACGAACACGCTCCAATCGTTATTGGAGGGAGCTTGACCGTAAGAACTACCGCTTCGATTCGCGTGAGCAACTAGCCGACGCCGTTCGCTCGATTACGAAGGATGAGTTCGTGAAGTTTTACAAGCGTTTTCTCTTAAGCGAAAATCGAAAGCGCCTGGTCTCCCGCTCTATCGGATATCAACACGCGAGCGAATTCGCCACGAAAGCGCAGGCGAAAAAATATATCGCAATCCGTAGTCTAGATTCGTTCAAAGAGGGTAAGGCATACTTTCCCAGGCACGACGATACGCGTTAACGCCCGGAGGTCGATCTGTTCCATTACCTCAACTAGATACGCGGACCATTATGCCAAAACGCAACCGACTGCCCGTCTTTCTCATTGCCTTCGCAGTTGCATTGACCTCGTTTACTGTTCTCGCGGCGCCCAAGGCCAAGCTCTGGGAGCGTTGGACGGCGCATGATCCTACGGCCACCACCACGATCGACCACAGTCGGTGGCAACGCTTTCTCGAAGCATACGTGAGACACTATCCCGACGGCATCAATCGAGTCCGCTACGCAAGCGTGACCGATGCCGACAAAAGGGTGCTTGACGACTATACCGCCAATCTCGCGGCGATCCCGATTAGGGTGTACAACCGAGCGGAACAAAGGGCCTATTGGATCAACCTCTACAACGCGCTCACCGTAAAGGTCATACTCGAGCATTACCCGGTAAAGAGCATTCGCGAAATCTCGGGATGGTTCACTATCGGGCCGTGGCGCGGACCGTGGAATAAGAAGCTCATTACCGTGGAGGGCAAGAAGCTTAGCCTGAACGACATCGAGCATCGAATCCTGCGGCCGATCTGGCGCGATCCACGCATCCACTATGCCGTCAACTGTGCCTCCATCGGCTGTCCTAACCTCAGAGACGAAGCGTTTACCGCGGTTAATGCCGAGGTGCTGCTTACGCGTGCAGCACGCGAGTACATCAACAACCCGCGTGGGGCTCAGATCAAGAACGGCCGGCTCATCGTCTCGAGCATCTACACCTGGTTCCAAGAGGACTTCGAGGACAGCGACGAGGGTGTTGTCCGTCACCTACAGCAATATGCGGGACCGCCACTCGGCTCGGCGCTGGCCCGGACAACACGAATCGCCGACGACCAATACGATTGGGCGCTCAACGACGTAATGTCAGCCCCCGAGCAGTAAGGGAAGTAACACGGAGTGGAAGGTGGCTCATGACCCGCGAGGATGGATCATGGGCACCCCTAAACTGCAGACGTGTATCAAACATAAGAAACGCTCTTAATCTAGTTTGTGCTTGATTTGTCGTGTTCTTTGATACAAGTCAAATCCGTATCTTCCGCTGATATGCTATATTTTGAGGATGATGGGTCGAATCACACAACGCGCGCTGTGGGCCCTCGTGGCAGTGTTGGTAATGTGGCCAGTGACACCGGTGTCCGCTCAGGATTCCTCCCTGATTGCGCTAGGACCAGGCTTACCGGAGCAGGAGTGGCTGCACAGCATGTCATCGGATCACAAACCCTGTACCTTGCCAGATTGTGACTCGCAGTCTGATTGTCCGATGAATATATCAATGTCAAGTTGCAGCATGTCCGGGCTCTCATGCTCGATATGCGGCGCCAGTGTCCTGTTACGGATGGACGAGCTTTGGTTTCAGCGAAGCGCTACGATTTCCCGTCAGGACCCACGAAGACTAACCTTCAAACATCGCTCTATCAGCATTTTCCATCCCCCACGGTTCTCCTGACGATTGTTTTTGGCAGCTTTTAGCCGATGGCTGAGCTGCCCTGCTGGCTTCTAAGTAAACGTTTAGGAGAATTACTCATGAACAAGTTTAAATTCTTGCCTATTCTGGGGTTGGCGTTTTTGATTGCCGGCTGCGACACCAATGCGGCACCGAAAGAGACAATCACACTCTATAAATCCTACACCTGTGGTTGTTGCAGTGGGTGGAAAGATCATATGGTGAGCAACGGCTACAAAGTCAACGTCGTGAACATGGAAGACAAAGACATGGCGGCTATCAAGCGCAAATACAATATCTCCAGCTCCCTGAAGAGTTGCCACACCGCAATCATTGGCGACTACATCGTTGAAGGTCACATCCCGTCCAAGGTGGTGGACAAACTACTCACCGAAAAACCGGCGATCGACGGTATCGCCATGGCAGGTATGCCCTCGGGATCGCCCGGGATGCCCGGACGGAAGAATGAGACGTGGAGAATCTATTCCTTTAAAAACGGCAAGATATCCATATATGACAAGCTCTGAGAGGCATCAATACTGTATACGTTCCTCGGCCGCGGGCTAAGGGGAATAGCTTTTCGTTGCGTAGGTGTAATTTTCAAAACAGACCACAGGGCTTAAAGAAGCGATTCACCTTCTATACTGGTGCCGTGGCGCTCAAGTATATGTTCATTGCCTTTTTCCATCAGCATCGGCGCGATGGTAATGCTGTAGTCTTTTTCGATGGAATTGAAGTAAGAGGGGTGCATGTCAGTGCCGCTGGGAATAACAAAATTCCAAGAGACATCCCCACTTTATACTGTCCTGCGCTCGTAGCGTCAGCGGTACTGTTGTGTGGTGTAGTCTTGTAACCGAGTCGTAGGCCGGAATTACATGGTTAATACTGGTTACATTCAATAGTGAGAAGCTCTATGAAAATAGCGTCAACTTCTTTCATTGGACTGTTAGCGCTCAACCTACTTGCGTCGACACTGGGGTACGCGCATTGTCCTTTATGCACTGCAGGTGCGGGGGTCGTAGCTCTGGGCGCCGCCCAGCTGGGGGTGGGGTCCATGTCTGTGGGTATATTCTTGGGCGCGTTTGCGGTGGCGCTTGGATTGTGGGCCGCAAGATTCTTAAAAAAGCAATATGTACCAAGACAAAAAGTGGTACTGGCGATCCTCTCGTTTGCTACCACCATCTTTCCATTGCAGGCCGTCCTTACCGATTACTCCTCCGTGTATCTGCCGTTTTGGGGAGAATTCGGCAAAACCCTGCTGATAAACCTATTCGTAGTCGGTGGGATAATAGGTGGCGTATTAATGCTGTTGTCGCCTTACCTCAGTAGAAAACTGGCACTGGCGCGGGGCGGCGAGATGTATCCCTTTCAAGGCATGGTCATTACGCTCGTGTTACTCGTTTCTGCGGCAGTTGTTATCGAGCTTTCGGTATGAACGACGTAGTCCTTGTTTTGCTTATGATTACTGGGCTTTTTGTTGTTTTTTTAATTACCAAAAGTTTCAGCAAATGGGAATTCTGTGCGCTATGCGCAAGCGTCAGTGTGACCTGGCTTGGTCTGCTCCTGCTGCATTGGCTTGGAGAATTCAACGAACCGTTGATCATTGCTGTTTTGATGGGGCAGAGTGTTGTCGGGCTGTATTATTTTCTAGAGAAACGAACCAGTGAAGCATTACACGTATTTCGTTTGCCGCTCCTACTCACACTTACCCTGGTAGCCCTATTTGCCATCGGCGCTCCTGTTTCCCTCCCATCGAGCTTGGGCTTGCTCGCTATATTGTGGATCGTGCTGTCGCTCTTGTATTTTTATAGACGAAGCCCAAAAACAAAGATTGTGGTCGATCGTATCATCGCGTGTTGCAAGGATTGGTGACCATTGCGCGTAAATTTGACCATAAGAACCAATCTTAATAAGTCTTGTACTACGCTGTTGGCCCGTAGTATCCAAATATTGGATTGGCGATTCCAGATTGCCGTAATTCCTTAGCGCCTGATCTCCCGCTCTATCGGATATCAACCCAGGAGTGAATTCGCGACGAAAGCGCAGGCGAAGAAATATATCGCAATCCGTAGTTTAGATTCCTTCAAAGAGGGTAAGGAATACTTTCCGAGGTACGACGAGACGCCTTAACGTAACGGTGACATCGATCCAAAGAGGTGGGCAACACGACGAAACCGACCTCCATTCGATAGGGTAGATGCCAGCGCTTTGGCCAAAGCAGTGCCATAAACAACGCGGCCAGCCCGCCCACACCAAGGGCGATGGTTATGGCCAACATCGTCGCCTGATCACCCATCAAACCCAGTGCTTCTTGCATACCTATACGCCTCAGGAGTTTGCTTTATGGTTAATGCGAGTTGGGTACCGTGGGCCGTACGGCACTTCTTTGCGGTGCATCAAGATAGAGTCAAATGGGGTCATCGGGCCATACCTATTAGCTAATACGATGCAGTATCATAGATACCGTAAGTCGGCGCAACATTCATGGTCGCGGGGTCCTGTGTGCGGCATGCGCGTGGGTGAATGGACGGCAACAATCTTTAACGAGTACCAAGGACAGCGTTACGCCTTTTGCTCGCAACGGTGTTTAGAGCGCTTCAAGGAGGATCCACAAAGCTATGTCAACCGTAAAAGAGGTGTCATGCGTGTAACTTCACCCGCGAAAACGAACAACGACTCTGGTCCTAGGCAAAATATGCCCCCGCCGTACCAACAAGGATAGTAATCAATCCCAGGATTAGATTGATCGCGATGAGAATACGTATCTGGTTGAGCGCGTTGGCGGCGGTTTCAAAGTCTGCCGCCGCCAGGGCGCGATTCAAACGCCGATAGGGTGCAAAGAACACGTGCAGGAAGATCAGCATCATAAGAATCCCAATCGCTTGCATGATGTGTATATAGAGACCGACATTGGCGAAACCATTGAAGGCGAAAAGAATCATCCAGTAACCGCTCAGTAGCAGCAACACCACCGCGACCCAAACCCAAGGGAAGAAACGAGCGAAAGTGCGCGACCAAAGCGACAATCGCTGAGGCGGCGCAAGATCCAGCGCCGCCGGCCTAAGCACCATATAGGCAAAAAACATACCCCCGACCCAAATAACCGCGGCCAAGATATGTATAGTAATAGCGATCGGCATAGTGGCACCTTATTGTTGGCCGGCAGTATAGGGGAGCCGATCACAGGCGTCGAGCAATAGCCGTGCTAGGTTAAAGAGCGAGAAGCTGAAAACTTGTTTGCAATCGGGTAAAGTGCGCGCGTCGGTGTCGCCGATCAAAGGACAACCCATGCGGGACTACAAGATTGCCCCATCCATTCTGTCCGCCGACTTCGCGCGGTTGGGCGAAGAAGTGGACAACGTACTGGCCGCGGGCGCGGATATCGTTCACTTCGACGTCATGGACAATCACTATGTGCCGAACCTGACGATCGGGCCGGTGGTGTGCGCCGCCCTGCGCAAGCATGGTGTCACCGCCGATATCGATGTTCATCTCATGGTCAAGCCGATTGATAGTATCATTCCCGATTTCGCCAAGGCCGGTGCCTCCTACATCACCTTTCATCCCGAGGCGAGCGAACATATCGATCGCTCCTTGCAGCTGATTCGCGACCAGGGCTGCAAATCGGGGTTAGTCTTTAATCCCGCCACGCCCCTAGACCATCTTCACTATGTGCTAGATAAGGTGGACATGGTGTTGCTGATGTCGGTCAATCCTGGTTTTGGCGGTCAGAAATTTATAACCGGTGTGTTGGCTAAACTGCACGAAGCCCGCGAGATCATCGACGAGAGTGGTCTACCTATACGTTTGGAAATCGACGGTGGTGTGAAAGTCGACAATATCCGCGAGATAGCCGAGGCTGGTGCCGACACGTTTGTCGCCGGTTCGGCGATTTTTGGCACCAATGATTACAAGGCAACGGTTGCAGCCATGCGAGATGAGCTCGCCAAGGTGGGTAAATAGTCGGACAAAACCGGTGGTGTGAGCAGTGCCTGAGTTGAGTCAACGATTCGAATGCCCTCTGTCCGTGAAGCTTGTCATCATGGATTTGGATGGGACCTTGGTTGATACCGCACCGGATATCGCCGCTAGCATAAATAGTATGCTCGCGGATCTCGGGTTACCTACCTATGATCGTGCTACCATTGTCGATTGGGTCGGTAGTGGCGTCAGCCGTCTGATTAAGCGGGCACTCACGGGGCAGGTGGATGGGGAACCGGACCCAACCCTCTACCAACGGGCGGACCCACTGTTCCGGCGGTACTATGGGGCACGGGTGTCGCAGGAGAGCACGCTGTATCCAGGCGTAGCCGCAACCCTGGAGGCCCTGCGCATTGCCGGATTCGGACTAGCGTGTATCACCAATAAACCCGAAGCGTTTACGGTGCCGCTACTCAAAAATCTAGGTATCCACGACTATTTCGGGCTGTTGCTAAGTGGTGACGTGTTACCACGGAATAAGCCCGACCCGCTGCCGTTGCTACACGCGTGTGAGTACTTTGGCATTAGTGCGAACTACAGCGTAATGGTAGGGGATTCCATGAATGACGCCCTGGCGGCGCGGGCGGCCGGGATGCCTGTAATTTGGGTAACATACGGTTATAATCGAGGCGTCGATGTACGCGAGCTGGCTCCCGCCGCGGTTATTAACGAGCTTAGCGAGCTTCCAAACTACATCCGCTTGTATCAGTAAACATTGTGTACACTGCTGGAACACGTAACGTGAATAAGAACGATACACATTGGCGATGGTGGCGATGACCGTCCTTTTTGTGCGTCTTTCCCGTTTTACGTCGTCCAGTGGTGATACATGTCATTAACAGAATCAGAATTCAATCGTTACGCAGCACAAGGATTTAACCGTATCCCCTTGATGCGGGAGGTCCTGGCGGATCTCGATACCCCGCTCAGTACTTATTTAAAGCTCGCTAGCGGCCGCTACTCCTATCTTTTCGAATCCGTCCAAGGCGGCGAAAAATGGGGCCGCTATTCAATCATTGGTCTCCCTTGTCGTACCGTATTGCGCGCTAACGGAAAACATATCTCCATTGAACGCGATGGCGACATCGTAGAGCGCAACGTGGCCGAGGATCCCTTGGAGCGCGTGCGCCAATTTAAGGCTCGCTACCACATGCCTGAGATTCAAGGATTGCCACGATTCACCGGCGGCCTGGTGGGCTATTTTGGTTACGAAACCGTGAAATTCATCGAGCCAAGACTGAACACGCCCGACAAACCCGATGCCATCGGCGCCCCCGATATTCTGTTGTTAGTCTCGGATGAGGTTGTGGTATTCGACAATCTTGCTGGGAAGTTGTACGTGGTGATACACGTCAACCCTGAGATCGATGATGCCTATGCCAAGGCATGCCAGCGGCTTGATGAATTGGTGGCCCGGTTGCGTGGCGGCGTTCCCACTGTCTCATCATCGACGATGCCCATCCAGATCTCAGAATCCGATTTTGTTTCGGGATTTACCCGCGGGCCGTTCGAGGCGGCGGTAGAGCGATCGCGGGAATACATTCGTGCTGGCGACATCATGCAGGTGGTATTGGCCCAGCGACTCTCGGTACCGTTCGATAATGCGCCGATCGATCTCTACCGTGCATTGCGTACTTTAAATCCTTCGCCCTATATGTATTTCCTGGACTTGGAAGACTTTCAAATCGTTGGCTCTTCACCAGAGATCCTGGTGCGGTTGGAAGGAGACCTTGTAACGCTGCGTCCCATCGCCGGTACCCGACGGCGGGGCAGGGATGAAATCGATGATCAGCGCCTGGAGAACGAGCTGTTGGCTGACCCTAAGGAGCGGGCGGAACACCTTATGTTGATGGATTTGGGTCGCAACGATGTCGGACGTGTTGCCAAGATCGGTAGCGTCAACGTTACCGAGCAAATGGTGATAGAACGCTATTCACATGTAATGCACATCGTCTCCAATGTAGAAGGCAAATTGGCCGACGGTATGGATGCCGTCGACGTTTTGCGGGCGACGTTTCCCGCCGGCACGGTGAGCGGTGCCCCCAAGGTGCGGGCCATGGAGATTATCGACGAACTTGAGCCGGTAAAGCGTGGCGTCTACTCGGGTGCGGTGGGCTACATATCGTGGTCGGGCAACATGGATACTGCCATCGCCATTCGTACCGCCGTCATCAGCGACAACAAATTGTACATTCAGGCTGGCGCCGGCATTGTTGCCGACTCGGTACCCGCTTATGAGTGGAACGAGACCATGAATAAGGCACGCGCAATATTCCGGGCCGCATCTTTGGTGGCGGCAGGATTGAATGAAGGTGACGCAAATTAGTGGATGACGCGGGTTGAACATCGAGAAAATGCAAGCATGCTATTGATGATCGACAACTACGATTCTTTCACCTACAACCTTGTGCAATACCTGGGTGAGCTAGGCGAAGACGTGCGGGTCTATCGCAATGATCAAATAACGGTGAAAGAAATCGGTAGTTTGGGACCAGAGCGCATTGTTATATCGCCGGGTCCCTGTACCCCCAACGAAGCGGGGGTGACGGTAGACACCGTAAAGGCGTATGGCGGAAAGATCCCCATGCTCGGCGTGTGTCTCGGACACCAAGGCATTGGCCAGGCCTACGGCGGCAAGATCGTGCAAGCCAAGCAATTGATGCATGGCAAGACCTCGATGATCCACCATGATGGCGAAGGGGTATTCGTCGATCTGCCCAGTCCGTTTGAGGCGACGCGCTATCATTCGCTTGTGGTTGAACGACAAAGCCTGCCGGATTGCCTCGAAATCACGGCCTGGACCGATGATGATGAAATCATGGCGATTAGGCATAAGGACTTGCCGGTAGAGGGCGTACAATTTCACCCGGAATCTATTTTGACCGAGCATGGCCATGCCCTACTAAAAAATTTCTTAAGCGCGACTAGAAAATAACATCACTTGCCACGAGTGCGAGGAGCGAGTTATGGATATCCAGACAGCAATACGTACGGTATGCGACCGACAGGATCTGAGCCAGGAGCAGATGCGTACGGTCATGCGCATCGTTATGACCGGCGAGGCCACCCCAGCGCAGATTGGCGGCCTGCTGATCGGACTGCGCATGAAGGGGGAGACGGTGGACGAGATCGCGGCCGCGGCCGAGGTTATGCGCGAGCTTGCCACGCGGGTGAATGTCAGCGGCCCGCATCTGGTCGATACATGTGGGACCGGCGGTGACGGCATTAATACCTTCAATATATCTACCGCGAGTGCGTTTGTGGTTGCGGCGGCGGGTGCTAAGGTCGCCAAGCATGGCAATCGATCTGTGTCGAGTCAGTCCGGTAGTGCGGATGTGTTGGAGGCGGCGGCGGTCAGTCTTGAGCTCACCCCGGCCCAGGTTGGGCAGTGTATAGACGAGGTTGGTGTCGGTTTTATGTTCGCGCCGAAACATCACGGCGCCATGAAACACGCCATCGGTCCGCGTCGCGAGATGGGGGTGCGAACCATCTTTAACGTTTTGGGTCCCTTGACTAATCCCGCTGGCGCGCCACATCAGGTAGTGGGTGTGTTTGACGGTAGGTTGGTAGAGCCATTGGCACATGTGCTTAAACGGCTCGGTAGTAAGCACGTGCTGGTTGTGCATGCCGACGATGGTATGGACGAATTCAGTATCGAGTCGCCGTCGCACGTGGCGGAGCTCAAGGATGGTGATATCACCTCGTATATGATTAACCCGGGTAAGGTTGGCCTAGAACGAGGGAAGGTGAGCGAGTTGGCGGTGCAGAGCGCCGATGAAAGTCTGTCTATCATCAATCGTGTGTTTGCTAATGAGGCGGGCCCGGCCAGAGACATCGTCGCGCTGAATGCAGGCGCTGCCATTTACGCCGCCGGTTTAGCCTCGTCACTGCAGGCGGGGGTGGAGCAGGCGTTGGTGTGCATTGCCAGTGGCGGTGCACGCGAACGATTGCAGGCACTGGCGCAACTTAGCCAAAAACTCGCGTCGTAGCCTGTGCGCAACCAGTCCGCGATCCTGCAAAAGATCCTGGCGCGCAAGGCGCAAGAAATCATACAGCGTGCCCAAGAGTTACCGTTGCACGAGCTGAGTCGCCAAGTTGAATCGGCCCCTGATCCACGCGGGTTTGTCAACGCGCTGCGGGCGTGTTTGGATCGCGGGCAGCCGGCGGTGATCGCGGAGATGAAACGGGCCTCACCTAGCAAAGGCCGGCTGGCCGAGGACTTCCAACCCGCCAATATCGCCAAGGGCTACCAGCAACATGGTGCGACCTGCCTTTCGGTGCTCACCGACGTTGATTTCTTCCAGGGTCATGATGATCATCTGCGACAGGCGCGCAACGCCTGTTCGCTGCCGATATTGCGCAAGGATTTCACCTTGGATTTTTATCAACTGTATGAGGCGAGGGTGATCGGTGCCGATTGCGTACTACTCATCGTTGCTGCGCTTGGCGACACGCATATGTCCGAGCTGGCGGCGTTGGCGCACGAATTGAATCTCGATGTGTTGGTGGAGGTCCATGATAAAGCCGAGCTCGAACGTGGGTTGCGACTCGATACGCCGTTGATCGGGATTAATAATAGAGACCTGCATACCTTTGAAGTCAGTTTGCAGACGACGCTGGATCTCGTCGAAAGTATTCCGGACGATCGCATCGTAATAACAGAAAGTGGTATTGGTTCAAATAGCGACATAAGGTTGATGCGTGAACATGGCGTGCATGCATTTTTGATTGGCGAGGCGTTTATGCGAGCCTCAGATCCCGGGACCAAGTTGGCTGAGTTGTTTAACTCGTCAGTCGTGAGTCGAAAGCCGTGAGTCGAGCACCGGCTCTACAACTTAGTAGCCGTTTCCGAGCGTTTACGGTTAAAGATTTACGGATCACGAAACAATGAAGGCGACTATTAAATGGACGGGTGATGCCAGTTTTAGCGGCGAGGCCGACAGCGGTCACACCGTGGTCATGGATGGTGCACCAGAATACGGCGGTCGTAACCAAGGTCACCGGCCAATGGAGTTGGTGCTCATCGGCATGGGCGGTTGCACGGCATTCGATGTTGTAAGCATCTTGCGTAAATCTCGACAGGATGTGACCGACTGCGTGGCCGAGATCGATGCCGAGCGGGCGGATACGGTACCGAAGGTGTTTACCCGCATCCACGTGCATTTCATCGTTAGCGGTAGAGACCTGGATCCCAAGAAGGTGGCGCGTGCGATTGAGCTGTCGGGTAACAAGTATTGCTCGGCATCGAGAATGTTAGCCAAGACCGCCCACATCACCCACGACTACGAGATTATTGCGACCCCGTGAACGAGCCATCCTCACCAAGTTCCAGTTTTGAGGCGCTGGTTAAGGACTATTACCAGGCGTGGTTCCGCTATCAACCGGAAGCAGCGGTCGAGGTGGGCGTACCCGGGTACGCACATTTACTGACGCCGTTCGGCGATGACGATAAAGGCGCACTCGTATGTCTCAACGATGAGCTCAGGGTAAGCCTGGAAGAGCTCGACAGCGCGACCCTGACCGATGATGAGCGGGTTGATTGTGACCTGCTCTATGGCGCCGCGTTACTTGAGAATCAGTATCTGCTCGATATCGAATCGCGTACCCCCGACCCAGTCCGGCTGTTACCGATCTATGCGATCTATCAATTGACGATTCGATCGTTGCCAGACTTTGCGACGAGCTTGCTGGCGCGGTTGAATGCTATCCCCGAGTACATGACTCGTGCCAAGGACCACCTGCATTCGCGCGCGAGCGAGATCCCTACGCTTTGGCTCGAGTCGGCCGCCACCGGCGCCTACCGGGGTTGTGAGTTTTTACAAACGTTACCGCAGCACCCCAAGGTGGTGGATGCGGAAATAGCTGCAACTGAGCTGAATACCGCGATCACTCATGCAACCGACACACTGCGTGACTACGGTCAATTCCTCGATAACGAACTTACACCCAGGGCGCAAGGCGAGTTTGCTTGCGGACAGCCGTATTTCGAGAATCTATTGCGCTACCGGCACTTTCTCGATATCGACATCTCCCAGCTCTATGACCTCGGCCAGCAGATATTTCGGCAAACCGCACGCGACCTAGCGGACGCCTGCAAGACACTCTTCGGGCATGATGATGTGGCGGCGGCCACCGCAGCCATACAGGGTGATCATCCCACAAAGGCCGAGTTACTTTCGGTCTATCAACAGCAAATGCAGGCAGCGCGGGACTTCGTGGTGAGTCACGAACTGGTGACGATGCCGGAGAAAGAACGGCTCGACGTCATCGATACACCAGTCTTTATGCGTCACCAGATTCCGTTTGCTGCCTACTCTGACCCCGCGCCCAACGATCCCGAGCAACACGGCTACTACTATGTCACGCCACCGGCCGATGATGGACAGCTGGCAGAGCACAATTATCCAGGACTCATGCATACCTGTGTGCACGAGGCCTGGCCAGGCCATCACCACCAGTTCGTGACCGCCAATCTCAACCCCAGTGCGCGCACGCTGCCACGCCTACTGAATCCGTCGGCAACCTTGTACGAAGGCTGGGCGCTCTATTGTGAACAACTGATGCACGAGCAAGGCTTTCTAAATCGTCCAGAGCAGCAGTTTATTTTGTTGAAGGACCGGCTTTGGCGTGCGCTGCGGATCATTATCGACATCGAGATTCACACCCGTGGTACGACTATCGAACAGGCGGCAGACCGCATGGTTAAGCATCTCGGCTTTCCGCGCGCCCAGGCGCTGGCCGATCTCAAGTGGTACAGCCGCGCACCGGCCACACCGATGGGTTATGCCACCGGCTGGGCGCTCATCAACGCGGCGCGCGACCGCGCCCGCTTACAGGACACTGCGTTCGGTGTTAAAGACTTTCATGACCGCCTACTATCTGCAGGCTCTATCGCGCTGCCATTGGTGATACGAACTGTATTTGGTGAAGCCATGTGGAGTGCGGTCAAGGGCATGGTCTTTAGCGATCTGGTCGGCGAGAACGGCTAAACCGATTCCGAACAGTACCGAACCGGTTGGCTTTTCGGGAACACCCGCTTATAGCTGGTTTCTTGTGGATTGCACCATCCTAGTGCCTGGACGGTATCCGAATATTTGCCTCGCTATACCGGATTCCGTAGACTGAAACGCGCGACAACAGGCAGATTCCTACCTGCTGTCCGTTAGTGGAAGGGTGGCGCACATGGTGGGAAACGACGGTCTCTATCACGCTGCGAAAACACTGTGGCTACGGCATCGCTGTACCGGCGCAGAAACGACGCACAGTCGATCCCCATTTTCTCGACATTCCCCACTACCCTTTTGCTCCTTGTTCCTTTGCTTGGCGCTCTACGTCGCGATTTTGGTAGTAGGCGCGTTTGGTGGCGCGACGCTTCGCAAGCGTGTGGGCAGTAGATTTGCGCGTCTCGATGTCATTGTTCGCGCTGCCTCTAGTAATTCGACACATCTTCGGCAACAGTATATGGGCTGCGATGATACTTTTTGCCGCTGGCGCAGGGCAGACAGGGTTTACACTGTCTTATCAGGGTAGCGGCGTGAGGAGGAGGAAACTCCGATGGTTGCTGCAGTCACGCTGTCTGGAATCGAAGCTTTCCGAAGTCTGTCTACGGATGACCGCGAGGCATTAGCCAGCCGCTGCGATAGTCGGCGCTACGCGGCCGACCAACAGATCATCTCGCACACTGACAGTTCCACCGACGTCTACTTCATCGTTAGCGGAAGGGTCCGAGCAACGATCTATTCGTCGTCGGGTAAAGAAGTTAGCTTCCGGGATATCGAGGCGGGAGAGATATTCGGCGACTTATCCGCAATCGATGGCAAACCGCGTTCTGCCAATGTGGTTGCCTTAACTGATTGTTTGATCGTGTCTATGTCAGCGGAAGTTCTGTGGGATACCTTACAGCGTTATCCAGATGTGTGTGCGGTGGTCTTAAAGGAGTTAACAAAATTGGTTCGAAGCCTTGCTGAGAGAGTGGTGGAATTCAGCACGTTGGGCGTAAAGAATCGGATCCATGCCGAACTCTTGCGTTTGGCCGGTAAGCATATGCAGGACGAAAATAGTGCGGTGATCTCACCGGCGCCCACGCAAGCAGACATTGCCAGTCGCGTCAGTACCACCCGTGAGGCAGTGGCACGGGAGATGAGTCACCTGGGGCAGATCGGCGTCATTGAGCGGCGCAACAGCGCACTCGTTATCGGTGACGTTGCCAGGCTAAGTCGCATGGTACAGGAAGTACGCGGCCAGTAGCGCCGCGACCCCCATCCCTGGGGCTGCTCTCAGCCCCTGTCCAAAGGCTATATCGGCCAACTCGGATCCAGATCTTTCAGCCCCTCGCACATTCTTGTGACAAATATTACAAATCCCCCCGCCAACGATGCTTTCTATAGCGTAATAGTGATTTATGTCACACCACGCACGCCACTAAAAGTCTATATATGTAGGACTAGGAATGAGGGAAGATCTATGACAATGCGCGAATACGAACACGAAACTTCAGATGTGGGCAGCCAAGACGTGGGTTGTGCATGGTTGATCGTGGGCGTGATGCTCTCTGCCATGCTGTTGCTGCCTGTGGTTTTGGAGGCTGGCGCCACCTTTACCCCGCCCTTCTAAACAGGACAGGTGTGGTACAGCTCGCTAGGGTGCGACACTGGATTGTTGACTCGTTGAGACTTCGGCCACCTCTGGGTGTAGCTCGCTAAGCGGTATTGACAAGCCGTTGTCCAGCACGATGCGTGCGTGGTAACGGCGTAAACGCCGAGGTTCTCTAACCCCGCATGAGTGCGCGATCATCCCCACCTCGTAGACCATGTTCTTAGCGAAGTTCGCCACCCGTACCGCCTTATCTGCGGGGACCAGCCCTCGTTGTAGTTTCTTATTATGAGTGGTAACCCCGGTGGGGCACGTATTCTTATTACACTGCAGTGCCTGAATACAGCCGAGGGCAAACATAAAACCGCGTGCAGAGGCGGCGAAGTCCGCGCCCATACATAAGGCCCACGCCACCTGCGTCGGGGTCGTGAGTTTGCCCGAGGCAATGACTTTGACACGCTCGCGTAAATCATGCTCTTTTAATTTGTCAACGACCATCGCCAAACTCTCGCGTAGCGGCAGCCCCATATCGTCCATCAGCGGCATAGGCGCTGCCCCGCTGCCGCCGTCGGCGCTGTCGACGGTGATGAAGTCCGGGGCACTTTCGATCCCACGTTTTTTGATTTCCTCACAGAGGTCGTCCAGCCAACCCCTGGCACCCATCACCGCCTTGAAGCCGACAGGCTTTCTCGCCACCCGGCGAATCCGGTCGATCAAATCGAGCAGCTCAGCGACATTGTCCACTTCGGGATGTCGGTTCGGACTGATGGAATCTTGCCCCGGCGGGATACCTCGAATCCGAGCGATCTCCGGTGTGACCTTGGCGGCCGGCAGAATACCGCCCTTGCCTGGTTTGGCGCCCTGGCTCAGCTTGAGCTCGAACATCTTGACCTGATCGTGGCTCGCGACCTGCCGTAACTTTTCCTCATCGAGGTTTCCGTCCACGTCACGTACGCCGTATTTGGCGGTGCCAATCTGAAACACCACGTCGGCACCACCCTCCAGGTGATAAGGCGATAGGCCGCCTTCACCGGTATTGAGCCAGCAGCCGGCCATGTGTGCGCCTTTTGACAAAGCACGTACGGCGGGCGTCGAGATCGCCCCGTAGCTCATGCCTGAGATATTGATCAAGGAGTTGGTGGTATAGGGCTTTTCGCAGTGCGGGCCAATGGTTACCGCCTTTGGCGGCACCGCATCTTCATCTAGCGTGGGAAAGGGGCAATTAACAAACAAGATAGTTCCATTGGGTCGTAGGTCACGCGTTGAACCAAACGCCATAGTGTTACTAAGATCTTTGGCGGCACGATAAGCCCATGAGCGTTGTGCTCGGTTAAACGGCAACTCCTCTCTGTCCATGGCAAAGAAATACTGGCGGAAGAATTCGCCGAGGTGTTCGAATAGGTAGCGGAAGTGACCGACTACTGGATAATTGCGGCGAACCGCATGCGTTGTCTGCGTGCGGTCGAGGATGTAAATGACGATGATCGTTGCCACCAGCAGGCCTATGGCAAAGATAAATAGAACTGCCATGAGTTCGACCGCGCGTATTAAAAAGCTCGTCGTCTGTTCTGACATCATGGCCATGACCTCCTCAGGTGGTCGCTCCCTGGGCGCTCGTAGTTAGAGCTCTTGTGAACGAATCAGCAGCATCTTCTCGATTTGCATGTCTTTCATTGTGTGCGGTATGCCGCCGACCCCCAGCCCTGATTGGTGCAAGCCGGCAAACGGCATCCAGTCAACCCGGAAGGCGGTGTGATCATTAATCATGATTGCGCTCGCATCGAGTCGTCGGTAGGCACGCAAGGCGGTATCGAGCGTGCGTGTAAACACAGCCGCGTGAAATGCATACGGCAAGGCATTCGCGCGTACAATCGCTTCATCGATGTGTTCGTATGAGTAGACGCACACGACGGGTCCAAATATCTCAAGCGTACTGACCTTGCTATCCATGGGTGGCTCATAAAGTACGGTAGGTGCATAACATGACGCCGAGAGTTTCTCTCCGCCACACAACAACTGTGCACCGCTCTCTACCGCCTCATCGACCCAAGCACCAACGCGTTCAATCTCGGCATGTCGGATTAGCGGGCCGGCCTCGACGTCGGGCAACGTAGGGTCACCGACCTTAACCTTGTTCGCGAGTTCGGCCAGGCCGTCGGCAACTCTCCTGGCGATGGATGAATCTGCAAAAACCCGCTGCACGGATACGCAGACCTGGCCGGCGTGATAGAAACCGCCTTTCGCTAGTAACGGCAGCGCACTGTCGAGATCGGCATCGGCCACCATAATCACCGGTGCCGCGCCACCGTGCTCCAGGGCGCAACGGGTGCCAGGTGCGAGTTTGGAGCGCAGCATCCAACCCACTTTGGCGCTGCCGATGAAGCTGAAAAAGCCTACCCGTGGGTCGGTAACAAGTTGGCTGGCGACGTCGAGATCATTGACGGTCAGGGCCTGGCACCATTCCTCGGGTAGCCCAGCCTCGCGCAGAATCTGCACAAATCGGAAACAGGAAAGCGGCGTGTCTTCGGCTGGCTTTACGATTACCGGGCAACCGACCGCTACCGCCGGCCCCACCTGATGAGCGATAAGGTTTAGCGGATGGTTGAAGGCGCTGACCGCGACCACCACCCCGACCGGCTCTGTTTGCGTAAACGCCATGCGTGCAAGCGAGGCCCGATTGAGATTCATCGGTACCTCGGTACCGCCCTCGGTACGCAGCGTCTCTATGCATATCTTTACGCTGTCGATTGCACGTGCCGCTTCTACGCGCGAGTCGATTAATGGCTTGCCGCCCTCTCTAGCTGCTTCGATCGCCAATTCCTCGGCACGTTGGCTCATCAACGCGGCAGTTTTTTCTAGCACGTCGATGCGCTGTGCTGTCGTCAACCAGCTATCGCGGTTGCGAAAGAGCTCATAGGCGGTACGGAGCGCGTGCTCTACTGCATCTTTATCGGCGGTATCTACGGTGGCGATGAGCGAGTCGTCGTAGGGCGCACGCACCTCGAGTGTGCCGGCGTTACTGGTGGCACCAGGTACCATGAGCGGAAAGTGTTGCGTCATAGGTGGCTACCCTTGCGACATCAGATCGGGCATACGAGCTCGCCCAGCTTTTCCGTGAGCTTCATGTTTTCCTCGTAATCCACCGGGCAATCGATGAGGACCACCGTATTGTCGACAATAGCCTGTTTGAGCGTTGGCACAAGGTCTTGCGTGTGCTCGACGCGATAACCCTTGGCGCCAAAACTTTCTGCGTATTTGACAAAATCGGGATTATTGAAGTCGATATGGCTCGGTCGTCCAAAATGTCGCAACTGATGCCATTTGATAAGACCGTATTGGGAGTCGGTCCAGATCAAAATAACGATAGGCGTACCGATTCTCAGTGCTGTTTCGATTTCTTGCGAGTTCATCATGAAGCCGGCATCACCGGTGACCGCGACAATGGTGCGATCTGGATGCTCCAGCTTGGCGCCGATGGCCCCGGGTACGGCGATCCCCATCGACGCGAATCCATTGGAGATAATACAGGTGTTGGGGCGTTCCGCCTGATACATGCGCGCCATCCACATCTTATGTGCGCCAACATCGGAAATTACGATGTCTTCGGGTTGTAAGACGCGCCGAAGGTCCCACATGATCTTCTGCGGTTTGATCGGGAAGTCATTATCCTCGGCATGTGCCGCCATCTCGTCGACGATAGTTTGGCGCAGATTGGATGACAGTTGTTCATCACGGGGCTGCGCTTTAGACGCAATGCCATCCAAGGCAGCGCCAATGTCGCCGATGACCCCGGCCTCGACGATGTAATGTTCGTCGACCTCGGCTGCACAGGCATCGATGTGAATGATCTTTCGATCTTTGTCTTTGTGCCAGAGATACGGATGATACTCGACGATGTCATAGCCCACGCAAATAATAGCGTCGGCGCGATTGAAGCCGCAGGACACATAGTCGTTTGCCTGCAGGCCGACGGTGCCGAGTGATAGCTGATGAGAGAACGGGATCACGCCCTTAGCCATGAAGGTTGTTGCCACTGGCAGATTTAGTTTCTCGGCGAACTTTACGAGCTGGTCCGATGCACCGGCCCGAATGACACCATTGCCGACCATTACCAGCGGATATCTCGCACTCGAGATGATCTTCGCCGCTTGGGTGATCTTTTCTTCAGGTGGAACCGGTGGTGATGGACTCTGTACCTTTAGGGGCACCTCATCAATAACATTCATCTTCGCGATGTTCTCGGGCAAATCTATAAAACTCGCCCCAGGTTTCTCAGCCTGCGCCACCTTAAACGCTTTGCGGATAATCTCTGGGACGATCTCGGGTTCACGGATCTGCGTGCTGTACTTGGAGATGGGCTTAAATAGGTTGACCAGATCCAATATCTGGTGGCTTTCTTTGTGTAAGCGCGTCGTCGCTCCCTGGCCAGCGATTGCCACGATCGGTGCTAGATCCATATTGGCATCGGCCACAGCGGTTACGAGATTGGTAGCGCCTGGGCCTAACGTGGCGAGACAAACACCGGCCTTGCCCGTGAGGCGTCCCTGCAAGTCCGCCATGAAGGCGCCGCCTTGCTCATGTCGCGTCGTAATGAACTGGATGCTGCTGTCCAAGAGCGCATCCATGACGTCGATATTTTCCTCTCCGGGTATGCCAAAGATCCGGTCGACGCCCTCGTTCTCTAGACACCGTACAAAAAGTTCAGCAGCTTTCACGGTTCCCTCCTCTGCAAATGGCGGTTAGTTTGTGTTGTCGGCATCCACAGGCCTGTATCAACGCAGATAGCCGGGCTGCGGCAAGGATGCTGGCGATTATGAATACCGGCCCGCCGGCGTCACCATACGTAATGATACTTACCCGAGCAAACCGATCCGCCCCGGTACTGTACCAATTATTGCCCAGACAGTGCAGCCAGTTGCGCGACACACGGTTGTCTCTAGGGGCCGTGGCTGCATTGCGCCCGGATTCAATTTCCCTTAGTCTCGCACCTGCCGCAAGGGTTCCTATTTTGGATTTATTATTAGAATTTACGCTACTTGCTGCCAACACTTTCTCGTTTTTGTCGGAGCCTGCGATAGCTAATCGCACGCCTAGTTACAACTCAATGAGGGATGCCAACAATGGCCGATATTGATATCGCTCGCAAAGCGACGTTGCGAAAAATAACAGAGCTGGCAAAAGAACGGCTGGGTATCGATGAGGACAATATCGAACCGATCGGACACTACAAAGCGAAGCTCGATATGGATTACGTCCACAGCCTCGAGGATGGAGAAGACGGTAAGCTCATATTGGTGACCGCCATTAGCCCCACGCCGGCGGGCGAAGGCAAAACCACAACGACGATCGGGCTTGGCGATGCGCTCAATAAGATCGGTAAGAAAACAATCATGTGTCTACGCGAACCGTCGTTGGGCCCTTGTTTTGGGCGAAAGGGGGGCGCCGCTGGTGGCGGATACGCGCAAGTCGTGCCCATGGAGGACATCAATCTACATTTCACCGGCGATTTCCATGCAATCTCGCTGGCTCACAATTTGTTGGCAGCGTTGATCGACAATCATATACACCATGGCAACGCGCTTGGATTGGATAATCGTCGAATCACCTGGAACCGCGTGGTAGATCTCAATGATCGAGGGCTGCGAAATATTATTACCGGTCTCGGTGGGGTAGCCAATGGCCGTCCACGCGAAGCGAGCTTCGCCATCGTCACCGCGTCTGAAATAATGGCTATCTTGTGTTTGTCGAGTTCGTTGCAGGATCTTAAGAAACGACTCGGTAACATCATTATTGGTTATGACCTAAACAAGGAACTGGTTCGGGCTGGCCAGATCAAGGCACAAGGCCCTCTGGCCGTATTATTGAAAGATGCGATCAAGCCTAACCTAGTACAGACCTTAGAGAACAATCCGGTGCTTATCCACGGCGGGCCGTTTGGTAACATTGCCCACGGTTGTAATTCGGTCATCGCAACCAAGGCCGGATTGAAGTTGGCCGACTACGTGGTGACCGAGGCAGGGTTCGGGGCTGATCTAGGTGCCGAAAAGTTTCTTAACATAAAATGCCGCAAGGCCGGGTTGCGCCCGTCGGTGGTGGTTGTGGTAGCAACCATACGGGCGCTCAAGTTTCATGGCGGGGCTGATGCAAAAGCACTAAACACAGAAAATCTCACTGCCTTGGAAAAGGGACTGCCCAATCTAGAGCGCCATATCAACAATATCCGCAACCATTTTGGCTTGCCTTGTATTGTCGCCATTAACCACTTCACGGCCGACACCGATGCGGAGGTAGAGTTATTGAAACGAAAGCTTGCCCACCACGGTGTTAAGGTTGTACTTGCGAGCCATTGGGCCGATGGCGGGGCAGGGGCGGTCGAACTGGCAAAGGAAGTGGTCGAAAAGATCGAGACCATTCCACCCAACCTGAAATTTCTCTATGAAGACGATGAGCCCCTATGGGATAAGATCAAGAAGGTTGCAAGCAAGATCTACGGTGCCAGTGAGGTCGTGGCCGATACCAAGGTACGGGCCCGTATTAAGAACTACCAGGACAATGGCTACGGTCATCTGCCGGTGTGCTTTGCCAAGACTCAATACTCGTTCTCGACTGATCCCCTACTACGTGGCGCGCCGTCTGGACACGTTGTGCCGATTAACGACGTCTACTTGGCGGCCGGCGCAGAGTTCCTGGTGCTGATATGCGGCGATATCATGACCATGCCGGGCCTACCGAAGAAACCGGCGGCCGATCAGATCGATATCGATGAGAATGGCAACGTAGTGGGTTTGTTCTAGCTTATGTCTGCACGCCGTTACTGGTGGTGCAGAAGATTGCGGAAGCTGCCATAGAGTTGGCGCGCATCGTTTCAAACGGTCTTACCGCCGGCCTCTTTCCAGGCCTCGATACCGCCATCTATTAGACAGGCGTTGAGTCCTCGTCCACGCAAGTGGTCGACAACTGCGTTGCTGACGGCATGGCCGTGCACGCAGTACACCACAATCGTGGCGTCGCCTGATAGGTCGGCGCTCCATTCAGCGACCTCGGCCGGATCCAGCCAACGTGCCCCCGGTAACATCTTGGGATCTAGATCAAAATCGGCCTTCTTACGCACATCAAGGATCTGGGTATCGCCGGCCTGTTCTAGCCATTGGCGGAGTTCAGCCGGGTTGATGTTGCGGTTCATGGTTTTCTCCTTATGAATGGTTCTGTGGTAAAAGCGACTGACGCATGGATAACCTTTCTTCTAAACCGATCGACGCCTCGGCAAGTATGCCGGAGCACGGAATCTTATTTGCCGACGCGGTTCGCGTGTGGCTCAAGATTGCGCTACTAAGTTTTGGCGGTCCGGCTGGACAAATCGCGATCATGCATCGCATCTTGGTAGACGAGAAACGTTGGATTAGTGAACGGCGATTTCTGCACGCACTGAATTATTGCATGCTACTCCCAGGTCCCGAGGCGCAGCAACTGGTTACCTACATTGGTTGGCTACTACATCGCACGCTGGGCGGTTTGGTGGCCGGCACACTGTTTGTTTTACCTGGATTCATCGTAATTTTGGGCTTGAGCATTCTTTACGCCGGCTACTACGATGTCTCGTTTGTACAAGCATTGTTCTTTGGACTGAAGCCAGCTGTATTAGCGGTGGTTGTCCATGCAGGGCACCGCATCGGCGGCCGAGTCCTTAATAATCAACTAGCGATTGCTATCGCTGTTGGCGCGTTTATAGCGCTGTTCTTTTTCGATGTTCCGTTCCCTTTGATTATCGTGGCGGCGGCTATCATCGGTTATGTTGGTAATCGACTTAAACCCGATCTATTTGCGCCGATCAGTAGAGATGAAAAGGATTCCAACGGTACGGTCGATGCAATCCTATCCGACGGTGTACCGGAACACACTCGGCCTTCATTCACGCGTGCAATACGCATCACAGCGTTTTGCATTGTCCTCTGGTTAGGTCCCATCCTGGTACTTGCGATGACGCTGGGTCCATCCCACCTGTACACGCAGATGGGATTGTTTTTCAGCAAAGTGGCAGTGGTTACTTTCGGTGGTGCCTACGCGGTGCTTGCCTATGTCGCACAGCAGGCGGTGGATTCATATGGCTGGTTACAACCCGGTGAAATGCTAGATGGCCTAGGTATGGCCGAAACCACACCAGGGCCGTTGATTATGGTTTTACAGTTCGTCGGTTTTATGGCCGCTTTCCGTGAATCAGGGGGGTTGGAACCCATGCTAGCTGGAACGCTGGCGGCAGTGCTTACAACGTGGGTCACATTCGTCCCGTGTTTTCTATGGATCTTTCTCGGCGCGCCCTATATCGAAAGGTTGCGCGGCAACGCAGCTCTAAACTCTGCGATGTCCGGTATTTCGGCGGCAGTGGTGGGTGTGATAGCAAGCCTCGCTGCGTGGTTTGTCTTGCACGTGGTGTTCGCCAATTTGGACGAGATACATGCGCTTGGCGCGAGTATTCCGCTACCGGTTTGGTCCACGATCGATCCCGCGTCGCTCACCCTAGCGGTTGCGGCCTTGGTTGCGATATTTCGCTTCAAAGTTGGGATCATTTCAACTTTGGCGGCGAGCGCTGGGCTTGGGTTGCTTTATCATCTGATCATATAGGGCCGTGGCTACTGGGCTGACAAGACCGCGACACCACCGATAATCGATACGATGCCGCCCCATTGCTTCCAGGTCATGGGTTCCCGAAGGATAATCCGCGCCAACACGACGGTGACGGCACTGAAGCTAGACGCGACGACGGCAGTGATAACGGCATATTCACCGTGGCTGCCGGCAAGCAAAGCCACATAAGCAGCGCCATCCAATAAGCCCTGCAATATGAGCAGTGGCCACCAGCTTATCGGCAGACGCGGTGTCTTGCGTATGCAGGCGAGGACTATCGCGCTTGCTAGCAAGCTGATCCAGCGCGCCATCCACACCGTCTGTAATTCGCCGTAAATCGGGGTAGCGTATTGGGCTGCCGCTATTGTTACGGCAAACGCAAACGAAGACGCAAGTGCAATGAAGATGCTGCGACGCAAATAGAGACGTGAATAATCTTCCTGTCCTTCAAAGCTTTCAGCACTGATGGCGACAATAAGCACGCCTGCCATCACCACTAGCATCGCTCCCCACTGGATGAGGCTAGGTCGTATGCCGAGCGTTAACGCAAGCATCACATTGAATGCAGGATAGCTGCCGACGATGGGGGCGACAATAGTAACTGGCCCCCGCGCTAGCCCTGCGTAGAGCAACAGCGTGGCCACCATGACACCGACACCAGTGGCAACTACAAGCCACCACCCGGATGGGTCCCAGACTAATGGCGTATCGGCTAGCCAGACCACCAAGGTAAGAACTACCGCACCGACACTGAGCATGCCGAAAAGCGCGATCTGATAACCCAACCCCCTGCTGGTGAAGCGGGCAATGAAATCGGCACCGCCCCAGCCGAATGCGGTCAGCAGACCCCACAGGCCTGGGTTCATCCGTCGTCTATCCTCACTAGAGCTGGCAAGTCAATGCTAGTGGTGTCAACCCGCGTGACCGCGTGGCCATTTTTCTAGGTTGTCGTCAAGCGTGTAGTAGTCTGGCAGATCTTCAACAAAGATATGGGCACTTGTCTTAAGCCCAGTAGGCTGGTCGAGCGTGCCAGCCGCGATACTAATGGTTGGCCGATCGTGGGTGTCCCAAAAAAGGCTTGCACCGCATCGCGCACAAAAACCACGATGCGCTATGGCCGAGGATTCATACCAACTTAAGGTACGATCATCATGCAACACGAGATCGTCGCGTGCGGCAGCTGTATAGGCCGAATAATGTCCGTGCGTACGTCGGCACTGGCCGCAGTGGCAATTCACGACTGAACGCAAGGGCCCTCGCACCTCGTATCTCACACCACCACACAGACAGCGCCCATTCAAACGATGCTGCTCGTCTGCCGATTTGCTCACGCTAACCTCCCTTTGAAGCTGGCCGTTTGTGCTTGTCGCACGACCCGAATTAAACTGGTGCTGGCGCTATTCCGTGGGTTAGTCTAAATGACGGGGACAGTCAGTACAAAACGTACCAGTGCGAACACCGTACCGCAGTTGTGCGAACGCTTCCTCGGCTGGCAGTGCCGACTGCGCCAGTATGCCATTCGTCACGCAGGCGGACGGCCGACGCCAGGTATGCGTCCAAGTGTCCTCGTTGACGGGAAAGAGTTGGGACAGGTTACCGTACTGATCATCAGGCGTGACCCCAAGGATATCACCACGCAGTTCAGGCATATGGTCAAACGCACTCACGATCCGGCCGATCGCTATGATGCTGCCTTGAAAACGTTGGCGGCCGCTTACTATCAAAAACCGCTAGAGTTTTCCGATGAAATGACGGCCCTGTTCGAGCCGGATTCCGAATTCGTGAAAACGTTACTCAAGGCTGGTGTCTGTACACTTGCATTTGAGCAATACAATCAAACCTACCGTGTTCCTTGCAAAGTGAGGACGTTGCGCGAACGAAGTGCGGCTTACCAGGCCACCTATTGGCACAACAGTCTGTTCAATCCGGTAATGCCGAGCGGTGTGCAAGTACTCGCGTTCCGACCGGATTGGCGTCGGGCGCAAGTGGAGCCGCCGATAACGTGACCCCTCGAAAACGAATGTACGACTCATCTACCGACCAATGGCGTGGTGAGTGTCTATCCACGCCTGGCCACGCTTGCGTCAAAACCCGGCATTGTTGATGGTTTGATTCGCGATGGCATCGCCTTTCCAAATCACTACGCTGTGGGCGCAGCCCGCGGCCCCGTGGGGGCACGCGTATGTGTGAATAATGCCCAAAATCTGTGAGCGAGCGCTGACAACGCTGTTCGCCGCATTGACTCCGTGAAATTCACTGGTATAAATGACAAGAACAATATCCCTAAGCTTTTTAAACCCACTCTAACCGACGAAGATAACAATCATGCCGACCTATGAAGCACTAAAACAACAGGATTCCGACATCTATAACGCGCTTGTCGGGGAAATGCAGCGCCAGATAGAGGGTGTGGAGCTCATCCCGTCTGAGAACTATATCTCGGCCGCGGTGATGGAAACCATGGCGTCGGTATTCAATAACAAATACTCGGAAGGATATCCAGGCAGACGTTACTATGGCGGCCAAACTTACACCGACATCGTAGAGTCTATTGCCATCGATCGCGCGAAACGGTTGTTCAAGGCCGGCCATGCCAACGTGCAGCCACATGCCGGGGCGCCGGCCAACGTCGCCACCTATTTCGCGTTGCTGGAACCGGGTGACACCGTGCTGGGTATGGACCTCAGCCACGGTGGGCATCTCACGCACGGTCACCCCGTTACTTACATCACCAAGATCTTTAATTTCGTCCGTTACAAGATGAAGGACATCGAAACCGGCGAGATCGACTACGACGAGATGCGAGCAGTCGCCCTTCGCGAGAAACCCAAGATCATTCTAGCCGGATTCTCAGCTTATCCACGTGAGCTCGACTACGCCAAGATGAAGGCCATTGCCGAGGAAGTTGGTGCCTATGCGGTCGCCGATATGGCGCACATCGCTGGCCTAATCGCCGGGCAGGCTCTGCGTAACCCGTTCGATGATGGATTCGATGTCATTCTTACCACGACACACAAGACCCTACGCGGACCGCGGGGCGGCATGATCTTGTCGCGCGAGGTTGGGCTCGGTAAGAAGATCGATAAGTCTGTGTTCCCCGGTTTTCAGGGCGGGCCGATTATGCAAATGGTGGCGGCCAAAGCCGTTGCCTTCAAAGAAGCGCTCAAACCCGAGTTCAAAGACTATGCGCGGCAGATCATCACTAACGCCAAGCGCATGGCTGCGAAGTTCATGGACAGTGGCGCCAAACTCATCACCAATGGTACCGATAATCACTTGCTCGTGATCGATTGCGTTAAGTCATGGGACATCGCCGGCCAGCAGGCGGAAGAACTCTTCGATAGTGTCGGCATTACTCTAAACAAGAACGTGATCGCCGATGACCCGCGCAAGCCCTTGGATCCATCCGGTGTTAGATTGGGCACCCCGGCCGTTACCACCCGCGCTATGAACGAGCAGGAGATGGACCAGTTAGTGGATTTCATGCTGTCAGCCGTGTCCAAGCGCAACGATAGGGCAGCCCTGGAGGCACTGCATGAGGATGTGAAGACCTTCTGCAAAAAGTTTCCAGTGCCGGGGGTGTCCTAAGGCTAGCCGCGTAAGACGCGTGTTGGTTCGTAACTGGGGGTCAAGAGTTCGACCGCGCCCGGTGCGCCAACGCCGGCAGTCGAGGACATCAGAATTGCCGATAGCCCTTTTTCAGGTCAACCATGCTGTTGGCTTTTCGGCAGTTTCATCTTCTTCGGTACCGTCACCCAGAGATTTATGTTTCTATCGAGTACGGCCGGGCGGGCGACACTTACATAACTGTGATAATAGCCATTCTTAGGCCTCGGTCAGGCACGCGTTATGCGTGCTCCCAGGCATCGCCTGGATGTGAACGTCGCTGCGCGATTATACTAAGTGTCCCAGCAAAGCCGGGATACCTGTGACCATGCGTGATATTGCAGGATGGCTGGAAGGGCTCGGGCTTGGGCTATATACCGCTGTCTTTCTCGAAAATGGTATCGACAGGGATGTCCTGCCCGACCTAACAGAGTCGGATCTCGAGAAGCTAGACGTAAAGCTCGGCCACCGCAAGAAACTGCTCAAGGCCATCGCCGGGCTTCAGGCCGACGACCGGGAGCAGGCACCGGATGCTCGGCGGTCCGCAGCGGAACGACGTCAGCTTACCGTGATGTTCTGTGATCTCGTTGGTTCCACCCAGCTCTCACGCCGAATCGATGCAGAAGACCTACGCGACGTGCTGCAGCGATATCAGGCCGTGGTCGCGGCTGCCGTATTGCGTTACGAGGGCTACGTGGCCCAGTTTCGAGGCGACGGCGTCCTCGCTTACTTCGGTTGGCCGCGAGCCCACGAGGATCAAGCGGAGCGAGCCGTTCGTGCTGGCCTCGATGCGCTCAGGATGGTTGGAGATATCAGACTCGAGGGTGGCGCCCCCCTTTGCGCCCGTGCCGGCATTGCCACGGGACAGGTCGTCGTGGGCGATCTGGGCGGTGATGTCACTTCGGATGCGGAAGCAGTAACCGGCGAAACGCCGAACCTAGCTGCCCGTCTTCAAGGCATCGCGACAGCCGGTCAAGTCGTAATCGGTGCGACTACTCGCCGTCTGCTTGGCACCGTGTTCGAGCTGGATGATCTCGGCTCGCACCACTTGAAGGGGTTCTCCGAGAGTGTCCCCGCCTGGGGCGTGATCGGCGAGCGCGCGGCGGAGAGTCGGTTCGAAGCAGCACATCGGGGCACGCTTACCCGCCTGGTTGGACGGGAGCACGAATTAGGCTTGTTATGGGAGCGCTGGGAACTGGCGAAGGGCGGCGAGGGCCAAGTCGTACTGCTGTCGGGCGAGGCCGGTATTGGCAAGTCCCGAATGGTGCAAAATTTCAGGAATGAATTCGGCGATGAGCCACGTTTCAACCTGCACTACCAGTGCTCTCCCTATCACGCCAACAGTGCGTTTCATCCCGTCATCCAACGATTGCAACGCGCCGCGGGCTTTTCTAGTGAGGACGACGGTAAGGCGAAATTGCACAAGTTGGAGAGGTTACTGGCGCCGACGGCGGCAGACATCGAAGCGATTGCACCGCTTTTCGCGGCTTTGCTGTCGCTTTCGGGAGAAGAGCGCTTTGGTCCGCTCGATTTGACGCCTCAACAGCTACGACACCGAACCATCGAGGCACTGATCGAGCAGGTGTTGGCGTTGGGCCGGCAACGGCCTGTTTTGTTCGTGGTCGAAGATACGCATTGGCTTGATCCGTCGACCGGCGATTTCCTAGGGGAAATCATGTCGCGGATCGCCGATCAGGCAGTGTTCATGCTGATCACCTATCGGCCGGAATATGAGCCGCCTTGGTCCGGTCACGCGCACCTGACCTCGGTCACTTTAAATCGGCTTGGCCGTAGGCAAGCGGCAGAAATCGCGCGCTGGGTAGGCGGCCAAGATCTCGCCGACCCAATGATCGAATGGATTGTTGCGCGCGCCGACGGCGTGCCGTTGTACGTCGAAGAGCTGACAAAATCGGTCCTTGAAAGCGGCGTATCAACGGGTGATATGGCCGGCCACCTGATACCGGCTACGCTTCAGTCTTCCTTGGTGGCGCGCCTCGACCGACTGGACGCGGCAAAAGAAATTGCCCAGGTTGGCGCGACCATTGGCCGGGAGTTTTCTTATGACCTACTTGCCGCAGTCGTGGACAAGACCGACGTCGAGATCGATGTCGCCCTCGATCGACTCGTTCAGTCAGGGATGGTGTTTCGTCGTGGCGTATCACCCAATATCACCTATACGTTCAAACACTCGTTAGTGCAGGATGCCGCTTACACAACCGTACTGATTAGCCGACGCCGGCGTTTGCATGCGCTCATCTTAGAAGTTCTGGAGGCCCAAGTCGGTGACCAGCTAAACGAGAGGATCGATTTGCTGGCGCATCATGCCTACCAAGGTGAGGTCTGGGATAAGGCGTTCACCTATCTGCAACAGGCGGGGATCAGGGCGATGGATCGTGCCGCCGTGCGTGAGGCGGTCGCACAATTCGAGCATGCACTGTCGGCTGGATCCCACCTACCGGAGACACGTGAGTCCTTGGAACAGGCCATCGATCTGCACTTCGACCTACGGAACGCGCTCTGGTCCATCGGTGGATTTGAAGAAATCCTTACGCTTCTGCGTGGCGCCGAACGTCTAGCCAAGAAGCTCGATAATGCAAGACGGGTGGGCTGGGTATCAGTGTTCACGAGCGCGAGTCTTTGGCAGCTTGGCCGTTCGATGGAGGCGCGTGATTCTGCCCGCAGTGCGCTGGCAATCAACGAAAAATCGGGAGGTCTTCCACTCAAGATCGGGGCGAATTTCTATCTCGGATGTGCCTACGTCACTTCCGGCGATTGTCGCCGGGCCGAAACTTTCTTTCGAAAGATCGCGGATTTGCTCACCGACGATCTAAGTCATAAACGTTGTGGTCTACCCTTTGTGCCTGCCGTGGTCGCCCGTTCCTGGTTGGTGTGGGCCTTGGCTGAACGGGGAGAGTTCGCGGCAGGGCTGGACCACGGCCGAGAAGCACTGCGGATCGCCAAGGAAGTCGGGCATCCATTCAACCTGGCGCACATCTATTACGATCTTGGGTACTTGTACGGCCTAAAAGGGGAGCTTGACGCCGCGATTGACGCGCTTGAACAGGCTTTTGCCTTGATCCAAGAATGGCGACTCACTTATCTATCCCCGTTCATCATGGGGTTCCTGGGCCATGTGTACGCGCTTTCCGGTCGGGTTGAGGAAGGGACATCGTTATTGCGACAAGCTGTATCGGACTATGAATCCATGGGGTTGGGGCTCTTTCGTTCGCTGGTCGGTGTGCAGTTGGGCGAAGCATTG
>JAOTYM010000241.1 GCA_029861845.1 Gammaproteobacteria bacterium
TTACCTCTTACAAACACAATCTCGCAGTTAATCAAATAGGTCGCGGTTCGATCCTGGCATACTCTTCGCGAGATCGGCTACAGCATGAAGACTTTAGCTCGACTCCAGACTACTTGCCCTACTGCACGCGCAAGTTTGTTGATCTCCTGCCAAGCCTGTCACACCTCAATGTACTTCGAACCTGGGCCGGCATGGTCAGTCAGACACCCGATATGCAAGCGGTGTTGGGCGAAACAGATATCGCCAACGTATTTGTCGCCGTATCTGCGTACAAAGGCTTTATGACGGCTCCGGCGGTAGGCCGCATCATGGCGGAGATCGTACTCAACGGACATTCCGATCATCCCGCCGTCGCGCCTTTGCATCCAAGGCGCTTTGTGACAGGTGAACTGATACCCGAACCGCTGACGGTCTGAGCACAAGCAAAAGCTCGCGAAAAGCGTAAAACCAGTTCCCGAAAGATAGTCGCCGTGTGCCCCCGGGGGCACACGGCTAAGTAATAAAGGAATACTTAATCAGTTCGCGCTGGCGTGCTTCTGCTTCCAGGCGATATAGTCGACCGTTACGCCCACAATGAGCACGCCGATTGCCTTGCCCTTGTCAACCACCGGCACCGATACCTGGGCTGCATGAGTGTTGGAGCTCTCGTCATACTCGACTGCCCCGATGAAGATCTTGCCCCGGCCATCGTTAAACGACGCGGTGAATTTCTCCTCATCGCCCTGCCAGTAGTCGCTAGTGGCCGGATAGGCCGCGACATTGGCCCCTTTCTTGTCAGTCAGGAAGGCCTCACCATAGCTCGCATTCCGTTGCACGAACCATTTTAGACGTCGTCCCGCAGAATTGCTCTGCAGCGACTTCTTGAAAGGCGTCAGCGTCTTAGTGGAACGCCACTCGTCATCACGTCGCTTGATTTCCGTAAGCGACATGTTCTCGCTGTTTTGAGTTTTCACGGCGCTAATAACGGCTCGCTTCTTCGCGAGGCGCTTGACCGCCTTAATTTTCACACTAAGAATATTTTCCAGCTCATGACGTGGAATCTCTATCTGTGCCGCGCCCGCCGGGATCGTAAACGCCAATAACAAAACGAATGTACAAAAACGACTAAACATAACTACTTCTCCTTTACTCAAAGTAAAACAACATTATCGACTTATAGCTACTTCACTGTGGCTCGCCTACAGGAGAACTGCGGTGGACAAATCTCGGCCACCATCGGCTCCGCCGGCTTGCCGGAACACTCCCCCATTGGAACGATAATAGATAGCACGCCCATCGATTGGTGCCGCTGAAAAGTCTTGCCGACTTTCAATCTGAGGCTGCTGTTTTCGTGTCGTGCCGCGATCTCCTTCAGGCATACTTTAGCTCGCCCATGCTCGCTGCCTTCGCGTCTTCCGGTTCAGCTGCGGTCAGTGCGCTTTTGAGATAATAGTTTTCGTGCCAGTAGTTCGCGCACGCGGCTGTCGCCTTGGCAAAGGCAGATCCCGGTTCGGCGTAGAAAACATTCCTGCCCGAACGGCGACATCGCGTAACTGCTTCATCCTCGGGAATCCGGCCGATGATCTTGGTCTCGACGTTGAACTGTCGTTCCAGGTTCCTGCGTATTCGTTGCGCCGGTGCCTGATCCGCATCACCAGCCCGATTGAGCAACACCGCTGGCCGAAATCGTCTTATCGCTGCCCGCACATGTGCGTCACACCAGGCCCCACCTTTCTCACGTTCGACCTTGCCATAGATCTCCCCAACATGCGTGAACTCGCGTTCCGCCAGAAATGCGAGCCCAGGATCGGCAGATATCAAATCGTCGATCAGCCCCCGTATCAGTGCCTTCTTAAGGAACGCGGTTAACGCCGTCATCGACGCCAAATCAGCGGTGGCGACGACTACTCGATGCTCCGCCGCCTGAAAATAATCGATCGTCTCTCGCGAACAGCCTGCGCCCAGATCGAGCACAACCAGGTTCGCGTTTAGCCGCCGCAACTGCTCAATAAGGTCGCCTCTTCGTTCGGGCGCAAGGTGAGTCGCCGACGAGCGCCGACCGGCGCTGGAAACAATCCATAGCTTGTCGTTATTCGGAACAGGGCTAAGTAACGTATTTAGATCCTGTGTAGTACCGCGCACAAACTCGTCCAACGAATGTGCCACCTTGCCTAACCCGGCCGAGATCTGCAGGTTGCCGACACCGAAATCGAGATCGACGATCACCACGCGATGCCCAAGCCGAGTCAGGGACCAACCTATTCCCAAGCTGATCAGAGTTTTGCCCACGCCGCCCTTGCCGGAAGCGAGCGCGATAAACTGCGCCGAGGTCTTGCTGGTGGCGGGCATTACGATCTGCCGACGCGCGCTCGCCAATCGGATAACCAGCGTGGCGGCCGAGTGGCGGTCGGGTCGGCAGCCTCGCCAGACTCATGCGTGGCGGGCGCAACCGGGATTGGCTCATCGGGGGCGGTAGAAGATTCAACCGGCTTTCCATCTTCGCCCGGTGCGGGCTCCGCGCCAGACGGCGCTGATGGCGCCTCAACCTCGTTGCTGACCACCGGGTTAATCGAGCTGCCACCCTCGCCTGGCATCGGTGAGGTCTCGTTTGACCGAGCGGCCCGTGCCTTCCCGGGTATACAGGGTTGCGTATCTTGCTCGAGCTGGTGAGGATCAGACTCAGGCCGCTCAGATTCAGTCAAGATGGGCGCGCCAGATGTCGTTTGCGGGGGCCCATTTGCGGGCGCCGTCTCGGATATCAATGGTTCCGACGTAGACCGATCGACTACCATCTCACTGC
>JAOTYM010000242.1 GCA_029861845.1 Gammaproteobacteria bacterium
TGAGTCTATTCACATGCCGATGTCGTTCATAAAAGAAGCTAAAGTATGATCTACCCGATCATTCTGTCTGGTGGGTCGGGCACGCGCCTGTGGCCACTGTCACGCGAGCACTACCCTAAACAGTTGCTCCCTCTCCTGAGCGACAAGACGCTATTGCAGGAAGCAACTACGCGTGCCGATGGGATAGCGGACTTAGCTGCACCGCTGTTCGTCTGCAACGAAGAACACCGATTTCTTGTTGCGGAACAGGCTCGAGAAGTGGATAAGGTACCGCTCGGCATCGTTCTCGAACCGTCTGGAAGGAACACTGCGCCAGCGCTCACGCTTGCGGCGCTCACGGTTACGGATCAAGACGACGACGCGGTTCTGCTTGTTATGCCAGCTGATCACCACATCCCAGCCGCGGATGCGTTTCGGGCAAGCGTTGAGCTAGCGATTCCGTTAGCGGGGGAGGGCAGGCTGGTGACCTTTGGCATTACACCGACTACGCCCGAGACCGGATACGGCTACATCAAATGCGGAAAGCCGATCGGAACTGAGAGCACGAAAACACCTCACGGCTCACCGCTTACGCCTCACGAAATTGCCGCTTTCATTGAGAAACCAGATACCGACACCGCGCGGCGCTATCTCCACGCCGGCGATTATCTCTGGAATAGCGGCATGTTCATGATGCGGCCCGATGTTTGGTTGGAAGAGTTAAATCGATTTCAACCCGAGATTATCGAGGCCTGCAAAAAAGCGTACGCGAAAGGGGAGAAAGACGGTGATTTTTGCCGAGTCCACAAGGAATCGTTTCTAAGCTGCCCAAATAACTCCATCGACTATGCAGTGATGGAGAAAACCAGTAAGGCTGTCGTCATGCCGCTCGATGCCGGCTGGTCCGATGTAGGGTCTTGGTCATCGTTTTGGGACGCCTCACCTCGGGACAACCAGAATAACGTTATCCTCGGCGATGTCCATGTCCACGATACGAAGAATACCTTAGTCATCTCTAAGCATCGCCTTGTCGCAACAGTTGGGCTTAACGATATGGTCGTCGTCGAGACGCCTGATGCGGTATTAGTTGCGCATAAGGATAAAGCGCAAGACGTCAAGGCGATCGTTGACTGGCTCAAGTCACAAGAACGTGACGAACATAAGACCCATCGGCGTGTATATCGCCCGTGGGGCCACTATGAAGGCGTCGATGCAGGAGCCCGTTTCCAAGTCAAACGCCTTACGGTGTACCCCGGCGCATCACTGTCATTGCAGTTACATCATCACCGGGCTGAGCATTGGGTGGTTGTAAAGGGCACGGCTAAGGTAACGCGGGGCGACGAAGTCTTTACCTTGACTGAGAATCAATCGACCTACATCCGTGTGGAAACCAAGCATCGCCTCGAAAATCCCAGTACTGCTCCGCTCGAGGTAATCGAAGTTCAGTCCGGGGACTATCTCGGCGAAGACGACATTGTGCGGTTTGAAGACAAGTACAAGCGCACGTAAGACGTGCACCTGCGCGATCCGTAAACGCCGCTCATGCGTTACTCTAACTTCCTACCTCCCTGTAGATCGCATCCGCCTGCGGCACTTGTGCTTCCCTGCACATCGCGTGAGCGGTGAGCCGTGTCCCCCGGCCTCCCCGACGAAGCGGGAAGGGGAACAGCAATAAGGTGCAAATAGGTGCAAACTGCGAGTAGCGAGTAGCAAGATAAAGGAACAAAATCAGCAACTGGTGAAGAAGGCGCATACAAGGTACGAAGTAGGCACAAACTGCGAATACTCAAGTAGGAAGGTATGAAAGTAGCAGGGCAGGGTGCAAGCCTTCTGCATCAAAAGTCTATGTCAACAGCTTGAAGCTATCCAACTGGCCCGCCTTCTTGTCAAACCTAACGGTGACCTCTCATCCAAGCGTACGTCGATTAATCTCGCCGAGGAGACAGTCCGCTGAAGTCGGCCTGACTGTCGCGGTACAGGCGTAGCGCGCTCCACGAAGTCGACAGGTCCTCGATGCGGAACTGCACCGTTTGACCGCTTTAACAGCCGTGATTGCTAGGCCTTCCACATCCGTTCGTCAAATTCGAACTTGAAGGGCCGACCAATCGTTACTCGCGAAAAGTGGGGGTGGGCCGGGTTCAAAAGGTAGTTCCACTCTACAGGGATAATTGCTGAAGGTACCGCCAGCACAGCGGTATCGCCTCGAGTCAGCCAGCCCTTGCCGATCAACGCAAGCGCCGGGGGAGGAGAGCTATGGCGCCAGTCCTTCGGAAGCGTTTCCGTGTCCACCCGACTGACTTCTACGTCGCCCGGAATTCCTGCTGAAATAGCTGCCAGGATATCGTGGCTGTGTCTCACGTCCATGTGCACGAACATCTCGAGTGCCGCAAGCGAAAGCGTCCCAGCCGTGTACACTGCCCGAACGCCTTTTGGCGTCCACCGGCCCGCTACCAGCCTGGTACCCTCCCCGGTGAAGGCGCCGCTGGCGTGTCGCCGGTGGCAGATACGCCACACCTGCATGCGGTTTACCCGAAGACGCCGTGCTCAATGCGAAGCAGCACCTCTTCGACTTGCTCAGTGCCGGCATCCGTGTCAAGTAGGTCCAAGGGGCTTGCACCGCTCAACGCACGGTTTGGAGCAGCAAGCCAGTCGCGGGCGGTATCCGCGTCGGCGAACACCTCCTCAGCATGTGCACCCACCCGAGCAAGTCGATATACACGGTCCGATTGTGCCGGAGTTAACGGCTTCTTTGCCGCCTCACGCCGCGCCAGCGTACGCGGAGAAAACCCGAGGAGTGT
>JAOTYM010000243.1 GCA_029861845.1 Gammaproteobacteria bacterium
TCAATAATATGAGCCGCCCAGAGACGTTTGTGTTTATAAATCAGCAATATACAAACGTGGAATAAATAATGCACGAAAACTCTTGGTAGAAATTGGCGCAGAAACAAACGCATGAATACTGAACAATGGTTGTTTCACGTTGACAGTAAAGGCTGGTACGTGAGAACGCTCAGTAGAGTCGAGGGACCGTTTGCGACGGAGGATGAAGCGGCCACGTATCTCGCACTACTCGAACGCGTATCGGCTGCCCGCGTTGCCTGTAGCTGGCCCATCCAATCTCAATAGCAAGGCACGAAGAGGAAGCCGCTTATGCGTACACAGTCAGCGACATCGGCGCACCAAAGGCCAGAACAGCGCTTGATGCAGCGGCGGTGTCAGCCGGATCGTCGCGGCACACTCCGTTGGGATCCCAACGGGGGAGAGCGGCGCTATAGCACCGGCCGTCGCCAAGAAGACAACTGGGAGGCAATGAAAGCGGCGCTGTCGAGATTGTTCTAGGATGGGGCAAGTTATAAGAACAACGTACTGACTAGATCTGTTTTGTTTTGAGCATCCACCCCGCCTTGGGCGGGGATTTTTTTTGTTTAGTGGTGAGAGAACAATCCTAATCCGCCTTGGGAGTTTCGGCGGTTGTACAAGTAGGTGCACTTCGTTCGTATCAGTCATGTTCCACCAGATTCTGAACTTCACATCGTAATCTATTGATTTACGGTCTTCTGTAACACGCAGTCCTCGGTAAGCCACGACCGATGCTCGTGTGAGCCTTGTTGGGTCGCGATGGTAAGCGTAGGCTAGCAGTTGCTTAGAGACAGGAAGCACCGACCTTTACAACGCCTTCATCTTTTCACCACTGTGTTTAGGAGGGAAAGAGCGATGATAAGAGCACGCGCAATCACATTTACGCTGATTGGTCTTTTGGCTTGGATGGCGCTGCCGACGGTTGTGTTGGCCGGCAACTCCTACAGTAAGCTCATTATCTTCGGCGATAGCTTGTCTGATCCCGGCAATGCGTTCGCGCTAACAGGCCAAGCCTCCGTACCGCCGTACGACAACCTGAGTCAATTCCTGGTCCCAGACGCGCCTTATGCGCGGGGCGGAAAGCACTTCAGCAACGGTAAGACATGGGTCGAGCAGTTGGCCAAAACCCTGAAGCTAAACAGGAGTGCGGGTCCGGCGTGGCGATTACCGGGGGTCTTCTGTAACTTCGCCGTCGGCGGTGCCAGAGCTGGCGGAACTTCGCCCACGGACTTACCCGGGCAGATCGCCTTCTTCCTCGGTGGCCGTATCCTCAGCGAGCCGTTGGACGATGCACTGGCCGTCATCGTGATTGGTGGAAACGATGTTCGCGATGCGGTTACTGCCTTCAATCCTGCCGACCCTTCAGCTGCGCTCGGCATCGTAGCCGGAGCTGTCACGGCTATTGTCGATAGCATCAAGGCGCTGAAGGTGTCCGGCGTTCGGAAGGTCCTCGTTGGGAATGTGCCCAACATCGCGCTGACACCAGCGATCATGAGGGCAGATGCAATCTTCCCCGGCGCCGCCGCCGCCGCCGCGTTCTTATCTGTGGCTTTCAACGATTTGCTAGTGCGTGAGTTGGCCGGCTTGGGTGATGGAATCGTCGTTCTCGATATCTTTGGAACGATTACGGATGTTGCCGCAAATCCAAGTGCCTTTGGCCTGACGAATACGACGACGGCCTGTGTGATGCCTAACCGACCCCCGTTTGCATGCCGTAAACCCGATGAATTCGCCTTCTGGGACGGTATTCATCCGACTAAGGTGGTGCACGCTATTCTTGCGGGGGAGGCCGAGGCGGCCCTGGCTCACTAAGTCTCGGATGGGTGGGCGAAGGAAAAAGAGAAACCGGCAAAAAGCTGGTTTCATTTGGGACGTCGCCTTTTGCGGGGCAAGTGGATACGATGAAAGTCGTGCTATCGAGGTTGTTCCCAGCACAGGACGATGTTGACTGGGGCGACGTGAGAAGAAGATAAGGAGATAGCGATGCTCAGTAACAAGACAGCAAGCATCATCGTACTTATCTTCGGACTCTTGGCTGCATCCCTGTCAGCCGATGTAATCGGCATCGGTGATGACCCCGGTTTCGGGCGTCAGCAAACGATGGGAACCATCGCCGGCGTAGTAATCACAGTAGTTGGGTTGTTCTGACGTATAAATCAAGGTAGGTTGGTTTAAGACGAGTTACCTTGAAGTGCTCGCCGTAAGCGAACCCTAATTTGTGCGGGAATTTTTTTTGTCCTTGGGCCTACGCACCGCCTCGCTTGATCTATATCAAGGCCGCTGGGCCTGCATCATGCTGTATTGACACACCTGTATACCACCTAGATCCCGATACAAGACCAGGCGTGTAGGGAGGATACGAATGGACATGGCGCAGATCGCTCTTTTTGTCGTTGCTTGGTGTGCAATCGGATTCTTCGTAGCCTTGGTCGTCGGCAAAATAATGCGGGAAGTTAACCACGCTGAGGCGCAGGGTCGTCAGGTGGCCGGGTCTAAACATAACCGCGCTTAATCAGCCGGTATTCGCCTTTATCAACGATGCTAGGGAGCAAGGGACAATTGGCCGAGCCGTCGGGGTCGTGATGTCAGCAGCAATATCGTCTGACCACGGTGCGGATTAAGGAAAGCGGTCTACCACGCCTACTGCTTCTTGAGGCGGTCTTCTGCGGTTGCGCTTGGCGGGTGATGGGGCTAGCGGACGGGCCAGTTTGGCTCAAAACGCTCTCTGATCAG
>JAOTYM010000244.1 GCA_029861845.1 Gammaproteobacteria bacterium
GCATCGCAGCCAAGCGCGTTCATGACCTCGACCATGTCCGCCCCCTGCGTCTTGAGCGACGTGTAGGACCCCTGCCAGGTATCGCCACCATCCAGGAACAGCGTGCTCCCCGGCCGCTGCGCCCGGATCGCCTTGATCAGCGTCGCCAGTCGGTCAATGCCCCCGACCCGGCCGTAGGCGCGGGCCAGGCTTGTGAAATCTTCACTCGTCAACGCGTACGCATCCGCCGACCCGGGGCTCAGTCCGAAGCGCTGCAGAAATGCATTACCCGTCACATGCGGCGGTAGCCCATGCGCCTCGCCCACACCCGTATTCAGCGACGGCTCGCGAAAGTAAAGCGGCATCAGCTGAGCATGGATATCGCAGATGTGCAACAGAGTGACCTGGCCAATCGATTCGAACCGCAGGAGATCCTTTTGACCGATAGTCTGGCGGGCGGCGGCGCGCGAAAGGTGGCCCGGCAAACCAGACAACGCCGCCGTGGCGAGCGCCACCTGCAGGAAATCACGGCGCGTTAGCATACTTGCTTCTCGTAAAAAAAGAGGGAATGCACATACACGCGCATTCCCTCTCGAGGATTCATGCAGCGCCTACATACGTACGCCAGGCGCTTCGACCGGCAGTCCCCGGGCGCGCCACATCACGTAGAGCTCCAGGTTCACATACTCGTCGGAACCAAAGGGATAAGGCTCGGCACGCACCTGCTTGTTGCAACCCCGAAACCGGCGGTGCAGCGAACCAAGTTTCTGCCACTTTAGCCGGTACAACGGAAACGCGTTCGGCTGCCCCTGGCTCAGACGATTGGCACGGATCATTTTGCCTGGGTGCTGCACATGACAGTTCATACAGGCCATGTCGAGTTGGCCGCGACGCTGATTATAAAACGCCTTGCCCCTCTCGAAGAACGAGGCAGCAGCGCCGTCGATCTTCGGATTCACGGGCATACCGCGGGATTGATTCTTAACATAGGCGGTCATCCCCAGGAGTTGCGAGGACTCATACTTCCACGGCTTCGCTTTCATACGCTCGGTACGACACTGATTGATCCGCTGCTCGACGTTGATGAGCTTCCCCAACTCCTTCGCATATACCGGATAGGTCGCGCCCACCCCTTTCATGCTCTTGTCGGCATCGCCGTGACACGAGGCGCAGGATTTACCGGCCTCTCCCTCTACCTTGGACCAAAGCTCTTGGCCCTGCTCCACCCAAAGAAACGCCGGGTTCGCAAAGTCATCATCCTGCATGGCGCGCGTCTCGGGTGTCATAAATGTGTAGCCGCTACGCTTTTCGCCGGCCGCGTATTTACCCCAGTTCTCGCCGGTGAAGGCGGTGCCGGCCACACCCGCCATCAGCACAAAGATCGATGTAATCGTCAACGATTTATAGCGCATTGTGCCATCCCCTAGTTAACATTAATCTTAGCGGTATGTTTGTACTCCGTGCCATCATCATCAACCCAGGTGAACTCCATATCAGCGCTTTTAGTAGCCTTGGTGAAAAATGACATGTACGGGTTGGCGGAAATCGCCGGATGGAAATCGGCCTTAAAGACCTCTCTGCCGTCATACTTGACGATGAGCTTATTAATAATTTTCCGTGGAATGAGTGCTCCCGTCTTTTTGTCCTTGCGCAGGCCAGTTTCCATCTTGTGGGAGATCAACGTCTTGACCTCGAATACTTCCCCTTTCTTGACTTGCTGCGGGACCTTCACGCGTGGTTTAGTCGCCATTACGCACCTCCATTATCTGTAATCAGCCGCCGCAGCCGCCGATTGTGACCTTGACTTTGGTCTTGGTCATATAGACCGAGCCGTCGTTCATCTCGGCCAATGCCACAATATTCTGTGTCTTGAGCAGCCGCATCCGTGTCGATGCCGTTGCTTTGCCGCTGGTCGGTGAGAAATAGAATGAACCCACATTCGGTCGCGGATTCGCCTCGGCGAATAGATGCACGGCTTTAACGTAATCTTTCTTCGTCATCGGACTGTCGACGGAGAATGATACGGGGACCGTGTTGCCGTTCTCAGCGATCTCTGGCAGTTTCAATTTAATGCGCCCAGGCTTGGGATCCTTGCCGCCAATAACCTTCTTAATCGCCTCCTGCGTACTGGCTGCATCGGCTATGGCCGGACGGACGCGAGAGACGAAACCGGCCAGCGCCAAGCCACTGGCCGCGATAAGTACTTGGCGACGCGTGAATGTTTGAGTTGAGCCCTGTTTGCTCATCGATACCCCCTGCGAGTAATTAACAGTCATTGAATACGTCTAATTTGGACGCGCATGCTATGCCATCGCACGATGGTCATTTGAGTGTCATCAGGTAAGCCACCACGTCTTCCACCTCTTGCGCGCTCAAAACCGTCTTGCCCTGAAACTTTTTCGTAAGCCGATGAAGGCCTTCTGTCTTGTAAAAGGACGGCATAATGGTGTTGGGGTTAAAGGCCTTCGGATCGACGATTCGCAAGCGTACCTGGCCGGCGCTGTATCGAGCTGCGACCCCGTTCAGGGGCGGCCCGACCTCCCCATGAAATTGCTGTTCCGGGATCGGCATGACGTGGCAGGCGAGGCAGTTACCCTTCTTACGGTTGATGGCCACTTGCCTTCCTTTCGCGGCATCGCCCGGCTTGCCGGTCAACGACTGTGCAATGCTCAGGTTTTCGACCTCGTAGGAAACACTCGGGTCTGCAAGCGCGCTACCCCCGCCAAGACTGGAAACAGCAGCGACCACAAACGACG
>JAOTYM010000038.1 GCA_029861845.1 Gammaproteobacteria bacterium
GCAATGACGTCGCCGTCATCCGCGCTTACCTCGGCGAAGAGGAGGAAGAGGAGCTTCCGCCCGAAATCGCCCAAGACCTGAAACCGAACTAGCGAGGGTCTGACACAGATGCTTAAAGTCTCGGGGGTACACACGTTTTACGGACGTATCGAGGCTTTGCGCGGGGTCGACATCGAGGTACGCAAAGGCGAGATCGTCACGTTGATCGGCGCCAACGGTGCCGGCAAGTCGACATTGCTGATGACGATTTGCGGAGACCCGCAGGCGGCCAAGGGGACCATCGAGTTCGACGGCGAGGACATCAGTCGGCTGCGGACCCACGAGATCGTGCGCCGTGGCATCGCGCAGGCACCAGAAGGGCGGCGAATTTTTCCCGTCATGACGGTGCTGGAGAACCTGCAGATCGGCGCCGCGATTTCCGATCCGGCGCGCTTCGGTGAAGACCTGGAACGCGTGTTCACGCTCTACCCAATTCTCAGGGAACGACGTAATCAACGAGGTGGCACGCTCTCAGGCGGTGAGCAACAAATGTTGGCGATCGGGCGGGCGTTGATGAGCCGGCCGCGACTGCTATTGCTCGACGAGCCCTCGCTCGGCCTCGCGCCCTTGCTCGTCAAGCAGATCTTCGCGGTGATCCGCGAAATCAATACCCAGCAAGCGGTGACGGTGTTTCTCGTCGAGCAGAACGCGTACCACGCCCTGCGACTCGCTAACCGTGGCTATGTGATGGCCAACGGTCGCATCTTGATGTCTGGCACGGGACGCGAGCTCCTGGCGAACAAACAGATACGCGCCGCCTATCTGGAGGGAGGACATTGAGGGTTCGGAGTCAAAGTACGAGAGGTAAAAGTAGAGCAGGCCGTGAGTGTCCCCCTGTGTTTGTAACTTGCATCCTGGAACATTAGACCTATGGAGTCACTAATTGGCACATCGTGGGGCGTTTTCATCGGCATGACCGTCGTGATAATGGGTTTCGCCGCCTATATGACGGGACATGCGTTGGCCAGTACTTGGAAACCGCTATGGCACGCGGTTGTATACTGTGGGTTGCTCGGCTTCGCCGACCGCTTTCTGACTTTCGCCTTGTTTGACGGCAAGCTGCTGTCATTGAGCGGGTACCTCATCGACACGGCGGTACTGGTCGCAGTGTCACTGTTTGCGTATCGTTTGAACCAGGCCCACAAAATGGTCGGCCAATACCCCTGGCTGTATGAACGGGAGGGACTATTCGGCTGGCGTCGGAAAGGGCCCAGGGGGGGTTCGACAGACATGTAACCGCTGAGGGTAGCGTTTTCCGTTCGCTGTGCTAAATTACACGCTCACTCGCAGGAAATCCTTTCCCGCGTTAAGGTCACAAAACCGTTTTGGTGGGTAACACGTAACTTAATGGAGGATTGGCTAATGAAAGCGTTCAAAACTATATTGCTCGTTATGGCCGGGCTGGCTGTATCCGGCGTGGCCATGGCAGACCTACTGATCTCTACCGCCGGTCCCATGACCGGACAATACGCCTCGTTCGGCGAGCAGATGCGACGTGGTGCCGAAATGGCGGTTGCCGACATCAACGCAACCGGTGGTGTGCTTGGCCAAAAGCTAAAACTTGCCGTCGGTGACGATGCCTGCGATCCGAAGCAGGCGGTGGCAGTCGCCAACCAGTTTGCCAGCCAAGGTGTCAAGCTCGTGGCCGGCCATTTCTGCTCAGGCTCGTCAATCCCGGCCTCCAAGGTCTATGAGGAGGAGAACATCCTGCAGATCTCCCCGGCCTCGACCAATCCGAAGCTGACGGAGGAAGGTGGCCCGAATACGTTCCGCGTGTGTGGCCGTGACGATCAGCAGGGCATCGTCGCCGGTAATCTTCTTGCTGACAAGTACGGCAAGAAAAAGATCGCCATACTTCACGACAAGACCGCCTACGGCAAGGGCTTGGCCGACGAGACCAAGAAGCAGTTGAACAAGCGTGGCTACAAGGAGGCCATGTACGAAGCCTACACCGCGGGTGAGAAGGACTACTCGGCGCTTGTTTCGAAAATGAAGGGCGCCGGCATCGACGTGTTTTACGTTGGCGGCTATCACACTGAGGCCGGGCTCATGATCCGCCAGGCGGATGATCAGCGTTACAACGTCCAGCTGGTTTCAGGTGACGCCTTGGTCACCGACGAGTTCTGGAAGATCACGGGCAAGACCGGCCAAGGCACTTTGATGACCTTCAGCCCTGACCCACGCAAGGACCCGGTAGCGACGTCGGTGGTGAAGAAATTCCGTGACACCGGCTACGAGCCAGAGGGCTACACGCTTTATACCTACGGTGCCATTCAAGCCTGGAAGCAGGCCGTCGAGAAGGCCGGCAGCACGGATACCACCAAGGTCATAGCAGCTTTGCGTAAGAATAAATTCGACACCGTGTTAGGCAACATCGGGTTCGATAAGAAGGGTGACGTCACCGCCCCGGGCTATGTCTGGTACGAGTGGAAGGACGGTACTTACGATTACAGGTAAGCCGTATTTGTGAGCAATCGAAAACCGCCCGGCAACCGGCATAAGGTTGCCGGGTTTTTTGTTAAGAGCAAGTACAAGTCACAAGATACAAGATATGTGAAGATACAAGATCCAAGTAACTACTACAGCTGTTGGTGTTTAACTTGTATCATGACACGTGCATCTTGAATCTGGTTGCCTTGTAGATTGCCCCTTGTACCTTGTATTTGTCGTTTTCAAGATCATGCGAACCGGCAGCTTCTTGAGTCTCAGTCCCCACGCATTTCACCGCATTGCCTTTACCGAGTGGGGGAAACCAGACCATGAGCAGGTGCTGCTTTGCGTCCACGGCCTTACCCGCAACGGCCGCGATTTCGATTGCCTGGCGACCAACCTCGAGACCCACTACCGCGTGATCTGTCCTGACGTCGCTGGACGCGGCCGCAGTGAGTGGCTCGACGTCAAAGAGGATTACAATTATCCAACCTACTGCGCCGACATAGCGGCGCTCATCGCGAGGCTACACACTGAGCAGGTGGATTGGGTGGGCACATCGATGGGTGGCATCATCGGTATGCTGCTGGCAGCCCAGCCCAACGCACCAGTGCGCCGGTTGGTGATCAATGATATCGGGCCGTTTATCCCCCGGACAGCCCTAGAACGCATCGGCCAGTATCTCGGCGCTGGTCCCCATTTTGATAGCTTGACCGATGCCGCGTCCTATTTGCGACACGTGCACGCGGGGTTCGGGCCGCTGACCGACGATCAGTGGGTACATCTCGCGCGCCATAGTGTTCACCATGCGACAGGTGGCCAGTACTCACTCATGTATGACCCGGCCATCGCCCTGCCTTTCAAAACTGAACCGATGCAGGACATAAACATGTGGGACACATGGGAACGTATCCGCTGTCCTGTGCTGGTGCTGCGGGGCATCGAGTCCGATGTATTACTCGAAGAGACTGCGGCAGAGATGCAAACACGAGGTCCGCCCACAGAGGTCGTGCAATTCCGTGACATCGGCCATGCCCCCGCCCTCATGGCAAAAGATCAGATCGACACCATACGCAACTGGCTGCTAGGACAATAGCGCTTTTTGCGCGTATCATCGACGACGGAAGGCAGTCGTAACGTGTTAGCGACTGAATGTAGAGCCTGAGCTGTCACAGCCGGTGGACCTATCTCGGAGGAATGAGTATGAAAATCTTGCGCATTTTGCTTATCCTAACCGCCTTCGTCTCATTAGCTGATCGTGTTCAGGCGCGAGCTGGCGACACACCGATCGAGACTTTCTTCGGCGACTATGTTGGGCACACCATCTCCGTCGTTGGAGGCGAGATGAAGAAGCGCGATCTCAGCGTCTCTATCAAACCCAATGATACTGCCTTTACCATCGACTGGACGGCGATCACGCAAAAGGCTTCGGGCAAGATCAAACGTAAACACTATTCGATCGACTTCCGCCCTACCAAACGCAAGAACATCTTTTCCTCCGCAATGCAGACCAACATGTTTGGCCACCGCCAGGCGCTGGACCCACTGAAAGGCGATCCTTATGTCTGGGCCAGGATTATCGGAGCTACCTTGACGGTTTACGCCTTGTTGATCAGCGACGGCGGCGGCTACGAGATGCAGGTCTATGACCGCACGCTCACGGATGGCGGATTGCATTTACGGTTCTCGCGCGTCCGCAATGGTGAGGTGCTTAGGCTGATTGAGGGTACCGTGATCAAGTCCAGTGAATAGCTAATAACCCCTTCTAGATTCTCCTCGCTACTAGCTAGCCGCTAGCCGCCATTGAATTTATTTATCGATGCCCCCCAAGCACAGGTATTTAATCTCGAGAAAATCATCGATTCCGTACTTTGAGCCTTCACGCCCAATGCCGGACTCTTTCATCCCGCCAAACGGCGCCACCTCGTTGGAGATGATTCCCTCATTGATACCAACGATGCCATATTCGAGTGCTTCCGACACACGCCAGACACGGCCGATGTCACGGCTGTAAAAATAGGCGGCGAGGCCATACTCGGTATTGTTGGCGATATCAATCGCCTCTTGTTCATCGCGAAAACGAAACAAAGGCGCTACCGGCCCAAATGTTTCTTCATTGCTCACCGCCATATCGGTTGTGACATTCGCCAACACGGTAGGCTCAAAGAATGTGCCGCCAAGGGCATGACGTGAACCACCGGCAACGACTTGTGCACCCTTCTGGGTGGCATCGGCAATATGGAATTCAACCTTTTCCACTGCACGCATGTCGATAAGCGGCCCTTGCTGCACACCGCCTTCAAGCCCATTACCGACTTTCAACTCACCCGCGGCCTTGGCCAGGCGATCGGCGAAATCATCATAGATCCCGTCTTGCACGAGAAAACGGTTGGCACAGACGCATGTCTGCCCGGTATTACGATACTTCGACGCCATGGCGCCGGCCACAGCGGCTTCGATATCCGCATCGTCGAACACGATAAAAGGTGCGTTACCACCAAGTTCCATCCCCACCTTCTTTACCGTGCTTGCGCACTGCTCGATTAACTTTTTGCCGACCTCGGTTGAGCCGGTGAAGCTTAGTTTTCTAACCGTGGGGTTGCGAGTCAGTTCACCACCGATCTCCGACGACGGCCCCGTGATCACATTGAGCACGCCTCGGGGAATGCCGACTGCTGCCGCCAGTTCCGCTAACGCCAGCGCGGTATACGGTGTCTGCGACGCCGGCTTACATACGACGGTGCAGCCAGCGGCTAACGCGGGACCACATTTGCGAGTGATCATGGCGGCGGGAAAGTTCCACGGCGTAATGGTGGCGACGACACCGATCGGTTGTTTCAACACTACGATTCGGCGTCCCGGCAACGGATGCTGCATGGTATCGCCGTAGATGCGTTTACCTTCTTCGGCAAACCATTCGATAAAGGAAGCGGCATAAGCGATCTCACCGCGCGACTCGGTGAGCGGCTTACCTTGTTCGCTCGTCATCAGTATCGCCAGGTCTTCCTGGTTCTGCATGATGAGCTCGAACCACTCGCGTAGAATCACCGCTCGTTGCTTTGCGGTCATGGCGCGCCACGCCGGCCATGCTGCATCGGCGGCAGCAATAGCGCCGGCAGTTTCTTCGGCGCCTAAGGCAGGCACGGTGCCGAGCTTACTCCCATCCGCCGGATTGGTTACCTCGATGACCCGGCTGGCCTGTATCCAAGCACCATCGACATAACAGCTTTCACGGAACAAGGACGGGTTACTGAGTTTCATGTTTGTATCCTCCAAACCGAATGTGTTCTCGTTGCTAAGGTAGCGCCATCAGTAAACAAATTCGAGTAGTAGCCCCTACTCGCCATTACCAGCAAGTAAGTGCGCTACGGTAAAGTGATCGCAATGTCTCATCCCTCACCTCGACCGGCGCATTCTTGAGTAGGCGCTGTTGCGCGAATGCACCTTTTGCCAGCGCCGGTATGTCGGCCTCAGCGTATCCCACACCCGAGATACCATTGGGGATATCGGTATTGCGCATCATCGTGATTAGATGCTCGGCGAGCACTTCGCCAGCATCGTCGGCAGTGGCATCGCGGACATCAGCCCCAAGACAGGCTGCCGCTTCGAGATGGCGCTCAGGGCAAGCCGGCGCCGTGTAACGAAAGACCGCGGGCGCATCGACGATCACCGATATGCCATGAGGACAGATGGGCTCCGCTCGGGGATAACCCTGTGGGCGGAAATCTCGGATGAGGCCGGCGACCGAGTAAGACATCCCGTGCGGGATATGAACACCGGCATTGCCGAAGGCCATACCAGCCAAGGTAGCGGCCAACATCATGCCCTCTCGGGCTTCGCTATCGTCGGCATCGGCGACCGCGCGCAGGAGATAACGACCCGTACGTCGTAATGCCTCCAGGCAACCGATATCGCTGTAGGGATTGGCGCCCTGACTCATGGGCCTTAGATCCGGGCGTTCGGGCTGAACACGCTGGGTAAATGGTACCGCAGTATACGATTCCAGTGCGTGACTCAACACATCGAAGCCACTGGACGCCACTACGTTCGCCGGCAGCGTACGCGTAACACTCGGATCGATGAGGCTCAGCGTCGGTCTAAGTGCGCGGTGGGCGATGCCCGTCTTTACCTTCATCTCCAACAAGTCGAACACTGCGATGCCGGTACATTCACTACCCGTACCCGATGTGGTGGGACAGGCGATATGCGGCTTGAGCGGACCCGGGACAGATCGCGCCTCACCGATGGGCGCGTTGACGTAAGCCAGCAGATCGGCCGGATAGGTCGAGTAAAGGTTGGCGGCCTTACAAGTATCCATGACCGAGCCGCCGCCGATTGACACAAACCCGTCGAATTCGGTTTCTTGCGCGAACCGGACAGCGGTCGAAATCGACTGGTCTGTCGGTTCCACGTGCACGTCACCGTAGACCACCGCATCGATTCCTGCGTCACGCAGTGCCTTGATGGCATCGGCCACAATATCGAGTTGCGCCACGACTCGGTCGGTATATAGCGCAATGCGTTTGAGACCAAGACTTCGTGCATCATGGCCAACCTCTTGCAATACGCCGGGGCCAAACCGTATGGCACTAGGATCAACCGCAAACACCGATTCGCGGCCTTCTGTGAATTCATAATAGTGGCAGCAACCCAAAGTCATTTCCCCAATCGTCACCCGTACATTGTCCGCGTTTATTGCATCAGCGTACAGTCCATCAAAGCTATTGCACACGTCCACCTACAAAAGCTATGGTAGGAACGGTTCTTGACCCCATTAATTGTAACCAGACCCTATTCGTGACCGCTATGATCTTGCGCCTTCCTGATCCTGTGAGCGCACAAACTTGGTGCCATGCGCAGCGCGCCGCCGGCCGTAGCATCGGCTTTGTACCGACCATGGGTGCGCTGCACGAGGGACATTTGTCGTTGGTAGGTCGCGCCGTGGTCGAAAACAATATCGCATGTGTCAGTATCTTTGTGAACCCATTACAGTTCAACGATCCCGATGACCTTGCGCGTTATCCAAGGAACTTCGACGATGACGCCCAACAATTGGAAGGCGCGGGCTGCGATATGGTGTTCAGCGGCACTCTCGAGCAATTTTTCCCCGAGGCAAGCGTGGTGGCGGAAATTACTAAACGTGACCCAGGGCCAACCGCGGAAGGACTGGAAGGCGCCAGTCGCCCGGGACACTTTGCCGGCGTCGCAACCATCTGTGAGCGTTTGTTCAAGACGGTAGGTCCGGGACGCGCTTATTTCGGCGAGAAAGACTTTCAGCAAACCCTGGTGGTAAAAGATATCGCGCGGCAGCTCGGCTACCCAGAGATCGTGGTATGCCCGACCGCTCGCGAACCCTCGGGGTTGGCATACTCCTCGCGTAACGTGTTGCTCACAGACAGTGAGTGTAAACGTGCGGCTTGTATATCTCGTGCGCTGTTCATGGCACGTCACGCCTGGCATCAAGGCGAGCGCGAGGTTGGGAAATTACGCGACGTGATGCTGCGTGAGCTCGACGTTGACGGCATACACGTGGAATACGCCGAGCTAAGAGACCCGCACGATTGGCGACCCGAAGCGCCAGCAGGACTCCTCGTACGTGCACAGGCGCTGATCGCAGCGAGAATCGGCAAGGCGCGTTTAATTGATAACTTGCGCTTGGATCGAGACGCTTAGTTCAATGCTCACCGCCCGCTTTGAAATTAAACTGGGCGCCAGATCGAATGCCTGATGGCCAACGCGCCGTAATAGTCTTCAGTTTAGTAAAGAACTTCACGCCCTCGGGGCCGTGCACGTAAAGATCACCAAACAACGAGCGCTTCCAACCGCCAAAACTATGATAAGCGACCGGCACTGGGATCGGCACATTGATGCCCACCATACCGCTTTGCACTGCACTCGAGAAATCACGGGCACAATCACCATCGCGTGTAAACACAGCAGCACCATTACCAAGTTCATGGGTGTTGACCAGCCCTAAGGCCTCGTCATAGTTTTCGGCGCGCACAACGCTGAGCACAGGACCGAAGATTTCCTCATTGTAGATGCGCATGTCGCCACGAACCTTGTCGAACAAGCAACCACCTAGGAACGAACCGTTCTCGTAACCCTTGAGTTTCACATCGCGTCCATCGACAACAAGTTCGGCGCCCTCGGCGACACCAACTTCGACATAATTCTTAACCTTTGCGCAATGTTGCGGCGTCACAAGCGGTCCCATCTCGGCTTTGGGGTCGGTATACGGTCCGAGCTTGAGGTTCTCGACACGTGGTTTGAGTCGTTCTACGAGTTCGTCGGCCGTACGTTCGCCGACGGGCACCACCACTGAGATTGCCATGCAACGTTCGCCGGCGGAGCCATAGGCGGCACCCATGATGGCATCGACCGCCTGCTCCATATCCGCATCTGGCATAACCACCATATGGTTCTTGGCGCCACACAATGCCTGCACTCGTTTCCCATGCGCACAACCGGTAGTATAAACGTATTCACCGATACTAACCGAACCGACGAAGCTTATAGAGGCAATGCCTGGATCGGTCAGTAACGTATCCACCGCTTCCTTGTCACCATTGACAACATTTAACACGCCCTCAGGAAGCCCCGCTTCTGTCATTAGCTCGGCCAGCCTTAGCGTAACCGACGGGTCTTTCTCCGATGGCTTTAATAGAAAGGTGTTACCGCAAGCGAGCGCAATCGGAAACATCCACATCGGTACCATGGCGGGGAAATTGAATGGTGTAATGCCGCCACATACGCCCAGCGGTTGACGAACGGAGTAGCTGTCCACGCCCCGTGACACGCCTTCATTGAACTCGCCTTTCAACATCTGCGGAATACCGCAAGCAAACTCGACAACTTCGACGCCACGCGTCAAAGAACCCTTAGCGTCCGCCAACGTCTTGCCATGCTCAGATGACAACAGTTCGGCAAGCTCGTCTATGCGTTGTCGCACCAAGTCACGAAATCGAAACAGTACTTGCACACGCTGCGCTGGCGGCGTTGCTGCCCATGCCGGAAACGCCTTTGTCGCGGTTGCAATCGCCTGACAAACCTCGTCGGCGCTGGCGAATGGCACCTTGGCTGTAATCTCACCGGTCGCCGGATTATAGATATCACCGAAGCGACCGCTGGTACCCTCTACCTTCTGCCCACCGATATAATGGTGCAGCGTATTTGTTACCTTGACGTCCATAACCTCACCTCCGCGCGGCCCTGTTGCCGCTGCCTGCGCACGCGTTGTACGTTGTTCTCACATGACAACATACAGCGCGTGAACGGATCGAGCAAACCAACAGTTTGCTCGATCCGAGCCACCGATACCAGATGATGCCCGACGAATGCTGACCTACCTAGCCCCCAAACTCCTTATCGCCAGTACCGCCTTACTTCTTATCGCCTACAAACTCAGTCGCGACGCCTTATCAGTTACGACGAGCGCGCTTTTCTTATGTCTGCCGTCTGCGCCGGGTAAGTCTTCAATACATCCCTCAGAATGGTGCACATTTCATCGATATGCGCTTGTTCCGCAATCAACGGTGGGGCCAGAATGCCGGCGTCGCCGGTCATCTTGATATGCATGCCAGCCTCGAACAGACGTTTTTGCACTTCGTAACCACGCACGCCGGGTGTAGCCGCGGGTGCAACGTCGAAGCCTGCAATCAGTCCATAGCCGCGAATGTCGGTCATTACTGGCAAGTCGCTCAGGGCAAACGCCGCCTCGAGGAAATACTCAGACATGTCGGCGGCACGCTCGAATAACCCCTCCTTCTCGTAAATGTCGAGCACGGCGAGGCCGGCCGCACAAGCGGCCGGATGCGCCGAGTATGTATAGCCATGGAATAACTCGATGGCCGCCGCCGGCGCCGGACCACATATGGTGTCGTAGATATTCTTGCTGACGGCGACGGCGCCCATAGGCTGGGCACCGTTGGTCAATGCCTTGGCCATGGTCATCATATCCGGGGTTACGCCAAAGCTTTGTGCGCCGAATGCCTTGCCGGTGCGCCCAAAACCGCAGATGACCTCGTCGAACACCAACAGAATCCCATGGGCGTCGCAGATCTCTCGCAGGCGTTCGAGATAACCCTTTGGTGGCACGAGAATCCCGGTCGAGCCCGCAATCGGCTCTACAAAGCAGGCGGCAATGGTATCCGCCCCATAGAGCCCCACCATCCGTTGCAGGTCTTCAGCTAGCTCGGCACCACTCTCTGGCTGTCCTTTCGTGAAGCGGTTTTCCGCTAGCCATGTATGGCGTAAGTGCGCGACACCGGTGAGTCCTACCCCAAAGGCTTCGCGATTCTTGACCAACCCACTCAAGGACGTACCACCAATGTTCACGCCGTGATAGGCGCGCTCGCGCGATACGAAGCGCATGCGCTGTCCCTGACCCCGAGCCCGGTGGTAGGCGAGTGCGATCTTTAGCGCGGTATCGACGGCCTCGGAACCAGAATTGGCAAAAAAGACGTAGTCCAAATCACCAGGGGTGAGGGCGGCCAGCCTTTGCGCCAACTCGAAAGATAAAGGATGGGCACCCTGGAAGGGAGCACAATAATCCAACTCCATCAGCTGCTTGCCGACGGCATCGGCAATTTCGCGGCGACCGTGTCCAGCTGCCACACAAAAGAGTCCCGACGAACCGTCCAGAATGCGCTTGCCTTCGTGGCTCTTGTAGTACATACCCTCGCCGCTGACGAAAATCCGTGGATTCGCCTTAAAGTCGCGATTGGCGGTAAAGGGCATCCAGTGATGTTCAAGTTTCTCGCTAGAAATGTTCATTTCAGTCTTCCTCAGATATCTATTCTTGACCCAGGCCGGGATTACAATAGACTCGTTCGCCCATGGCCGAGTAGAGCCAGTTCCGAGGCTCTGATTAGACCAGCCCTATGCGTGACCAACTGCTGCATTTGCCGCCCGACAGTAGCGCCAGCCTACAAGCCCAGATTCGCGAGTTGTTGGTCGCAGCCATCCTAGATGGCCACATCCCTAGCGGTAACGCGCTGCCCTCGTGTCGCAAACTGGCCCTGCAATTGGGGGTTGCACGAAATACGGTTGTTCTTGCCTATCAACAGCTTGTCGATGAGGGTTATTTGATCTCACGCGAGCGTAGTGGTTATTACGTCAACAAGGACATTCTCGTGGGGCGAGTGGCGCAGACCCCACGTGCACAGATGCATACCGCTACTGCACCCGATTGGGCAACGCGGTTAACGATGAGGCCCTCGAGTCAGCGAAACATCGTCAAACCCCACGACTGGCAGCGATACACCTATCCATTCATCTACGGCCAACTGGACCCGGCGTTGTTCCCGATTGCCGACTGGCGTGAATGTGCACGCGAGGCGTTGAGTGTGGTGGCGATCCGCGACTGGGCACGTGATCGCGTCGACAGTGATGATTCACTTTTGATCGAACAGATACATACGCGCCTTTTGCCGCGACGCGGGGTGTGGGCGTCGCCCGATGAAATCCTCATCACGGTGGGCGCTCAACATGCGCTTTATCTATTGGCCACGCTATTAGTCGCGAGTGGGAGTACGGTCGGCATCGAAGACCCCGGTTACCCGGATGCGCGCAATATCTTCGCTGTCAAGACATCGCGAATGGTAGGACTACCGGTAGATGAGGCCGGCCTGATCGTAGACAAGAATCTCGACCAATGTGACTACATCTACGTAACCCCAAGCCATCAGTCGCCCACCACCGTGACGCAGTCGCTACAACGTCGCCAATCACTTCTCCGTCACGCGGTAGACCGAGATTTTGTCGTTATCGAAGATGACTACGAGTGTGAAACCAACTTTGTTGGTGATCCGACGCCGGCGTTGAAGAGTCTTGATGAAAATAACCGTGTCATCTATGTCGGCAGCGTCTCCAAGACCCTGGCACCTGGGCTACGTCTCGGTTATATGGTCGCCCCGACTGAACTTATACGAGAGGCGCGCGCGCTTCGTCGACTGATGCTGCGCCACCCACCGGCCAACAATCAGCGTGCGGTGGCGCTATTCTTGGCGCGAGGACATCACGATTCGCTCGTACGCCGCCTGAGTCATGCGTACAGAGACCGATGGCAAGTCATGGGAGGGGCGCTGGCCCGCTATTTGCCGGATTCCGCCCGAGTCCCAACATTTGGCGGCACCTCGTACTGGGTCAGAGGCCCAGCTGGATTGAACGCGGATCATCTACAACAACAAGCGCTGGCCCAGGGCATCCTGATCGAACCCGGACAGGTCCATTTCATGTCGGACAACCCGCCCGTCAACTACTTTCGCCTTGGTTATTCTTCGATACCCGCCGATCGCATCGAGCCCGGTATCCGCAAGCTCTCGGACTTGATCCACCAGCTGATATAAGCGCAAGCAATCATCGAACGGAACCAGCATGGGCGTCTGGGCGCCACCCTAGCCTGGCATAGACGAAATATCGCGACTGGTACTATACGCTCCGCCAAGCGAATCCTAGATTAGTCGCTTAAGAATCAGACATGCCCCTAGGAGAGTCCAGATGTTAATCGGCGTACCGAAAGAGATAAAAGTACACGAGTATCGCGTGGGCCTGGTGCCGGGCAGCGTGCGCGAGGTCGTTGCCCATGGCCATAGCGTCATCGTCGAGAGTGCGGCCGGTGCCGGAATCGGCGTTACCGATGCCGACTACGAGGCGGTCGGCGCTACCATCGCAGCGACCGCCGAGGAAGTTTTCCAAAAAGCGGAGATGATCGTTAAGGTCAAAGAGCCACTGGCGGAAGAACGGGCGCGCCTGCGACATGGGCAAGTGCTGTTCACCTATCTGCACCTGGCGCCGGACCCAGACCAAACGGAGGATCTTGTAAAATGCGGCGCCACTTGTATTGCCTACGAGACGGTAACCTCGCCGCACGGTGGACTGCCGTTGCTGGCGCCGATGTCCGAAGTTGCTGGCCGCATGTCTATCCAGGCGGGTGCCTACTGCCTTGAGAAAACCCACGGTGGCTTGGGTATGCTGCTTGGCGGTGTGCCAGGGGTGGATCCCGCCAAGGTGGTAGTTCTAGGTGGCGGCGTTGTCGGCACCCACGCCATTCATATTGCGCTGGGTATGGGTGCGGATGTTTGGGCGCTCGACCGTTCGATGGATGCCTTACGGGCATTGTGGCGCCAATTCGGCCGACCGCTAAATACTGTGTACTCCACCCGCGAAGCAGTCGAGCGTCACGTACTCAGGGCGGACCTCGTAATCGGTGGTGTCCTCATACCAGGCGCAGAAACACCGAAGTTGGTGACGGCAGAAATGGTCAAGCACATGAAACCCGGGTCAGTCGTTGTTGACGTCGCCATTGACCAGGGCGGTTGCTTCGAGACGTCTCGTCCCACCACCCATGCCGAACCGACTTACGCCGTCGACGATGTGATTCACTATTGTGTTGCCAATATGCCGGGTGGTGTACCACGCACATCCACCTTCGCCCTAAATAACGTCACGCTACCGCACGTACTTGCTTTGGCGGACAGAGGATATAAGAAGGCGTTGCAGGATGATCCACATCTCCGAGCCGGGCTCAATGTACACAAGGGTGACGTTACCTACGAACAAGTAGCAAATGCGCTGGGCTATCCCTATCGTGATCCGTTAGACGCGTTAGCTGCCTAACAAGGCAGCTATCTCGTACGCAAATAACCAGCAATTGGATTTTTGTTGAGGAAAAAATTATGGCACGAATGACACCAAGCGAAGCGTTTGTTGAAACGCTAGTGGCTTACGGCGTTACTGATATGTTCGGTATCGTCGGTTCGGCCTATATGGACGCGCTTGATATTTTCCCGGCCGCCGGCATCCGCTTTATCCCCACCGTGCATGAGCAGGGCGCGGCCCACATGGCGGACGGTTATGCCCGCGTTAGCGGTCGACACGGCGTATGCATAGGTCAGAACGGACCAGGCATCACCAACTTTGTCACCGCCATCGCCGCCGCGTATTGGGCCCACACACCGGTGGTAGCGATTACGCCGGAAACGGGCTCCACCACTATAGGGCTAGGCGGATTCCAGGAGACCAATCAACTTCCTATTTTTGCGCCTATCACCAAGTATCAAGGACACGTCACTGGGCCCGGCCGCTTGGCCGAGTTTACGGCGCGCTGTTTCGATCGGGCGATGGCCGAACGGGGGCCGACGCAGTTAAACATTCCGCGCGATTTCTTTTACGGCGATATCGACGTAGACATCCCGCAACCTCAGCGGCTTGAACTAGGCGCCGGTGGCGCGCAGAGCCTAGACGAAGCGACACAACTGCTGGCAAGCGCCAAGTTTCCGGTTATCGTTTCTGGTGGTGGTGTCATCATGGCCGATGGCGTAGACCAATGCGTGGCGCTGGCCGACTATCTAGCTGCGCCCGTGGTCAACAGTTATCTGCATAACGATTCTTTTCCGGCCGATCATCCGCTTTGGTGTGGGCCGCTCGGATATCAGGGTTCGAAAGCGGGCATGAAGCTAATTCAACAGGCCGATGTGGTGTTGGCGTTGGGCACACGCTTAGGGCCCTTCGGCACTCTGCCCCAGCACGGCCTCGATTATTGGCCAAAGAACGCCAAGATCGTTCAGGTCGATTCTGATCATAAAGTGCTGGGCCTGGTGAAGCAGATTTCGGTTGGGGTCTGTGGTGACGCGAAGGCGGCCGCGGCGGCAATCCTCGATCGTTTACAGACCAAGAAGCTTGCCAGCGAAGACAACAAGCAAGAGCGACTGGCTGAAATCAAGCGGCAAAAGGACACTTGGGAGGCCGAACTCGACGGTTGGACGGAAGAGGTCGATGAGTGGAGCCAGCGCGTGGCGAAGGAAGATGCCGGCCTACTTCATCCGCGACAAGTGCTAAGGGAGCTAGAAAAGGCCATGCCCGATGATGCTATGGTGTCTACCGATATCGGCAATATCTGTTCGGTATCTAACAGTTACCTGCGGTTCAATAAGCCGAATAGCTTTTTCGCCGCAATGAGTTTTGGCAACTGTGGCTACGCGTTTCCGACAATTGTCGGTGCCAAGGCGGCAGCGCCAGATCGGCCGGCCATCGCCTATATCGGTGACGGTGCCTGGGCCATGAGCATGGGCGAAATTCTCACTTGTGTGCGCGAAGAAATCCCAGTGACGCCAATCGTGTTTAACAATCGTCAGTGGGGCGCAGAAAAGAAGAACCAGGTGGACTTCTACGCCACACGCTTCGAGGGTGTAAATCTCGAGAACCCAAGCTTCGCCGACATCGCCGTTTCCATGGGGGCTCAGGGGGTAACGGTGGACAAGCTCGGAGAGGTTGGGCCAGCGTTACAGAAGGCTTGCGAAGACCAGAAGGCCGGCAAGACCACGATCGTCGAAGTAATGTGCACCCGCGAACTCGGTGATCCGTTCCGGCGCGATGCGTTGAAAAAACCCGTACGTTTACTCGATAAGTACAAGACCTACACGGTCAACTAAGTTCCGCTGCCGCTTATACCCGACCGCAGCCGCCTTGGCTGCGGTCGGGTTAGCGCCTTGTTGCAGGCTCATGGCCCTACTAATGAGCACGAACATCCTGCAAAATCATGTCAGCTGCTTTTTCCGCAATCATTACTGCCGGCGCATGTGTGTTGCCCGAAACCAATATCGGCATAATCGAACAGTCGACCACCCGCAGAGAACACAATCCGTTGACCCGCAACCTATCGTCGACAACGGCAGCGGGGTCAGATCCCATTTTGCAGGTGCCGCTTGGGTGAAAAATGGTGACCCCGGTGTTGCGCGAAAACTCAAGCAGGGCATCATCGGATTGTGTGTCATTGCCTGGCATATATTCATCGATAACATAGGACTGCAGTGCTGGCGAGGCAGCGATTTTGCGCCCGACCTTGAGCCCCGCCACCACGGTTTCGCGATCGATCTCCGCCGACAAATAATTTGGCTGCATCGCCGGCGCATCAAACGGATCGCGCGATTTAATCATCACCGTGCCACGACTCTCTGGTCGCAGTTGACACACGGATGATGTGAATCCTGAAAAATCATGCAACGGCGCCCCTGGCATGTCGGCAGAAAGCGCCGCAAAATGAAATTGGATATCACGGGTAGCAACATCAGGGTGTGTGTGCACGAATGCGCCTGCCTGATTAATGCCGATAGATAATGGGCCACTACGGAACAGCGCACATTTAAGACCCATGTTGCACTTGCGAAATATGCTACGCATATCGTCATTGGTAGTAATCGGCCTGGTGCACCGGTGAATGACGCGGATTTGCAGATGGTCCTGCAAGTTCTGACCCACACCAGGCAGATGGTGCAGCACTGAAATGTCGTGACCCTTTAGGAACTGCGCCTCACCGATGCCTGAAAGTTGCAGAAGCTGCGGGCTCTGGATTGCGCCAGCACAGAGTACGACTTCGCCATGCGCATGGACCTCCTGTTCGCGGCCATATTGGTGGTAGGTGATGCCAGTCGCCCGCTTTCCATCGAAAAGGATTCCCGTCGCCAAGGCATTTGTCTCAACTCGCAGATTCGGCCGTTTATATGCTGGCCTCAGGTAACCAACCGCCGTGCTCGAACGCCGTCCACGCCATGTCGTCAATTGATAGTAACCAGCGCCTTCTTGGGTTTGGCCGTTGAAGTCGTAGTTGCGCGGTATGCCGGCCTGTTCGGCCGCAGTAATAAACGCCTCAGCAAGCTCATGCGGTTCGCCAACGTCTGACACACCGAGTTCACCGTTGGCACCATGAAACTCATCCGCGCCGCGCTGATTGCGTTCACTCTTAATGAAGTACGGCAATACATCCTGCCAACCCCAACCGAGATTTCCAAGCTGTCGTCATCGCTCATAGTCTTGCGGCTGACCACGGATAAAGATCAGGCCATTGATTGCACTTGAGCCGCCGAGAACTTTGCCGCGCGGCCAGTAGACCTTGCGATTATTCATACCTGGATCCGGCTCGGTGTAGAAACACCAGTTGTATTTAGGATTGAACATGGTCTTGGCATAGCCAATGGGAATGTGAATCCACGGATACCTGTCGACGGGGCCTGCCTCAAGCAACAACACCCGGTGTTTACCGTTCGCACTCAGACGATTAGCAAGCACACAACCGGCGGACCCGGCACCAACAATGATGTAATCGAAATCGGTTGCGGTCATGAAAACCCAAACGTGCAAGGTGATGTGTCGATTATAGAAGGCGTCCGGGCGAGTTTGCCTAGCGGTAGCCGCTTCTATATGCTTCAACCACTATGAACTCTGCATCTCGCTATCTTCTTCGATTCCTTTGGCAACAACAAGCATGCTAAGTGACAAACCGTTTGTTTGTCCGCCGGAGCTGTTGAAAAAGGCACAGACTTTACGTCCCGTGGCGACCGCCGTCGCCGGCGCTGCCAGCCCACTGCCAATGGAAAGCGCGCGACGCTCGGCTGAGGCTGGATTGATTGAGCCCATCCTTGTAGGCAAGCAAAAATTAATTGAGGCAATCGCCGAGGAAATGAATTGGGATGTGTCGAGCCTGCGCATTGTCGCTAGCGAATCTGAAACACATGCGGCAGAGACGGCGGTAGCGCTGGCGCGTAGTGGCGAGGCGGCGGCGGTCATGAAAGGACAAGTACACACCGACGTGCTCATGCGGGCTGTGTTTAATCGGGACACTGGATTGCGTATGGATCGACGTATTAGCCATGTATTCCACATGACGATCCCCGAGCGCAGCGGTTCACTGCTGATCACCGACGCGGCCGTGAATGTTAGTCCTGACGTGGCAACCAAGCTTGATATCATTCGAAACGCGGTCGATGTGCTACACGCGCTGGGCAATACCAAGCCTAAGGTTGCAATCCTCTCGGCGACGGAACAAGCAAACGAATCCGTGCCATCGAGTGTTGCGGCGGCGGAAGTCTGTCAACTCGCGCGAGACCAAATTAGCGGCGCGCTCATCGACGGGCCACTCGCTTTTGACAATGCAATGTCGCCAGAGGCGGCCGCCATAAAAGGGATTGATAGCCCGGTTGCTGGGCAAGCCGATATGTTGTTGGTTCCAAACATCGAAACCGGCAACACCCTGTATAAGTCCATGGTCTTTTTGATGAGCGCCACCGCGGCGGGGATTGTGGTCGGCACACGCGTACCAGTCATTTTGACTTCACGCGCCGACCCGCCCGAGGCGCGCCTTGCCTCGGCGGCATTGGCCGCGATTGTGTCACAATCTCAGGGATAATATCGTAAAGTCGTCTGTCTTATCGACGCAGTCCATGTGACAACCTCTCAGAGTTGACTTTCACAACACCGGATGCTGCAAGCCTCTAGCGCCGTCGACGCGGCGCTATACATTAGGTAGACTAGCCCACTTCACTGCGCCACTTTTCCCGTCTAGAGCACATGATGAAGTTCTTTCACGTTCCGGTTCAGTCATTCAATGTCGAAATCACGAACAACTGCACGCTGGCTTGTCCAGAGTGCTTTCGGACAAACAACCCCTGGATTAAGGCAAATCTTACAGACCTCCCGCTTTCGGTCTTGGAAAATGTCTTCCCCCTAGTTGACAGGGACCAATTCAAGGGATTGCGGATAAACCTGTGTGGCGCCTACGGCGACTGTATTTATCACCGTGACTTTCATAACGTCATACGTTACCTGAAAACAGCGGGTCTTACGCTATGCGTAGAAACCAACGGCAGTCATAGAAAGCCGGCCTGGTGGGAAAAAACGTGCGAAATATTGGACGACAATGATGTCATCAATTTTTCGGTCGATGGATTGGAAGATACAAACCATATTTACCGCATAAACGCCAGGTGGCAAGATATCATCACAGCAATGAAACTGTGTGCCTCAAAAGTACCAGTAACTTGGAAGTTCATCCTTTTCAGTCATAATGAACACCAAGTAGAGGAGGCGCAAGCCTTGGCCAAAGAGATCGGGGTACGTGACTTAACGTTCAAAAGGAGTGGTCGTTTTAGGCAAAAGGACCCGCTTGCCCCTCGGAATGACGACTATATCGGGGTTGTCACCAAAAACCGTAGAAGAATACAGGGACTCATGGATAGCAACATTTCGACTGATGATTTTGATAGACAGGTGTCAATAAGACAGAAATGTCTCTTCGGTAAAGATTTGGCGATTACGGCCTTCGGGCGTTTCTACCCTTGCACCTCCTGCGAGTCATCTGACACCGCATCCTGGTTTTACAAAAACCGTGAGCACTTCGATCTGGGAATGCATTCCATTCATGAGATCTTTGCGTCGCCGAAATGGCGTGAGCTCGAGAAATTGTGGGCAAGGGCATCGACGGCACCCAAATCATGCCTCTACTACTGCGGCGTCCATCAGGATTTTGACGGGCAGTATGCAGATGAGTCGAGATCTGACCGGCCCAACAAACCCGAGGACGCGGTTATAGTCACGCTTTGACTATTGACCCGCTCGAGCGCGTGCCCAATTGACCTTAGACGCGCCCCCGGCCCGCTATCATCATCGCATTGGCGCGCGCGGTTGGCGGATAATACCGGAACATCTCTAGGCTGACCGGGTCACCCAGCTCAGTTTTTGGCAAACCAGAATGTATCCGGCCGGTAGATGCCAAAGTGTGCCCCTGGGTCCCAGTTATAGACACCCTTCGTGGGGCAGTTTAGTAACCTTCGATTTGTTACGATCGGTTGCGGCACTCCAGACACAATACCAATGGTAAAAGTTTGGTTGGCACGTATCTCAAGCATACGGTGCCAGATCGCCTCCCGCTTTTTGCTATCGGCCGCTGCCACCCACTCCTCGTTTAGACGTAACAATTCCTTGGCCTCCAGCAGATCCACCGGCTCTCCTGCTTCGCCACTAGTCTCGTAGAATTCACCCCACTTGGACCATTGCAATTGATCCCGCGCAGTGGGAGCGAGCTCACGTGGACTCATGTCGGGAATCGGCAGGCCGTTTTCCAACCCGCCCCATACTGAAACCAGAGTCTTGCCCGAATAGATGCGCTTGCGGAACAGCTCACGCTGCAGTGGTTTGTTGAGTAGTTTGATACCAACCTTCCGCCATGTGTCGGCGATGAGTTCTAGTATATCGATTTGTTGCGCATCTTCGCCTGCCGTCTCGACGATGATCGTCATCGGCCGACTATCCGGAAGCAGGCGAATGCCCTGACCGTTTCGCTCGGTCAATCCCAGCTCGTCGAGCAATGCGTTGGCCTTCTTAAGGTCAAACTGCGCCCACATAGTCTGGTATTCCGGTTTGTACAGAGGGCTGGACGCAAACACAGTATCGTTCCCTTCTTTGGCGTACCCAAGATAAAGCACCTGGTTGATTTCGTGACGGTCAATAGCAAGAGACAGCGCCCGCCGAAATCGCACATCACGTACTAGGTTCCGCCAGACCGGATCCTCCACATTCAGGTTGGGCAACAACGCCATGTGCGCGCCCTTGGTCGTCTCCCACAGGTGAACCTTGTTCCCGGTGCGGCCCTCGCTTTTCTTGAGAAACGTGTAGTCACTAAAGTTGAGGTGACGGGCCTGCAGGTCGCTTTCTCCCGCCCCGGTCTTGGCTGGTATCAGCTTGCCGTCGGCAATGTTTATGATCACGCGGTCGATGTAAGGCAGCTGCTTGCCCTTCTCGTCGACGCGGTGGTAATACGGATTGCGCAAGAACACGAAGCGTTGAGAGGGTTGCGGCGTGGTGTTCACCCACGGTTGAAGCGTCGGGAGATCCGGGTTGAGGTTCTTGTACGGCCGGAAGCGCGATGTGTGCACCGACACCCAGTTCCGCTGACCCTCAGCTTTAGCCATGGCTTCGAGCGTTTTGATATCGCTGTAACGCGAATGGAACTGCTTTAAATAATGGGCCGGCGCGTATATCGTCTCAGGTCGAGCGCCGGCCAGCGCCGGCAGGAAGAACGGGTTAGACCTCGGCCACGTATAGCGGACCGTGGTCTCGTCGATGAGCTCGAACTTCGGGCGTACGCCGTCAACCAGCAGTACGCTCGGCGGTCCAAATGGTGACAGCTCCTGGTTACCTACAATGTCTTCCCAGTAGTAGCGGAAATCCTCCGAGGTAAACGGGTGGCCGTCCGACCAGTGATGACCGCTACGCAGGTGCAGCGTGAATGATCGGTCTTCCTTGACATCTACAGCCTCGAGGATATCGGGGACCAGTCGGTAGTTCTGGTCATATCCCACCAGCCGCGCATAACCGTAAACCACCATCATGCGTACATCCTTGGAACGGCCCATGAGAAGACGAAGATCGCCGCCGTACTGTCCGGCCGACCTACTCGCCGGGTTGAACGATACTACGCTGGGACGTGCCGGCAACCGCTGTGCTACCGGCGGTAGCTCACCCTTTGCTACGCGGTCCGCGAGCATTGGCGGCTCGATCCATGTTACCGACTGTGAAGCCGTCGCCGGAACGACCGCTAACAGCCAAAGCCACAGGTACAGCTTATTACGAGTCATAAATGAATCACCCCGGCCCAGCAGATATTGTACGCGGGGGCATAGGCCAGGGTCCACGGGTGGCAATTTCCCTTGTCAATCGCGAAATTCCTCGGTGCTTATAGGCTCATAGTCAATATCGCGGCAGGTTCGAATCAAGGCAAGTACAGAATATCTCGCAACCTATGAGATCTTCCGTCGTCGCCCGCTTGCTGCTTTGAGGATGACGTTGGTTAAACGGAGATAGTCCACATGGATCGATATGAAAGAATCGATAGCCAAGCTCACGCAAGAAGGCAAGCGCATCGGCCACCTGCGGGTTGCGGAATATCACTTCCATGACGATATCCGGTCGATCACGCTGAAACATTCTTGCTCCGCTTAAGATGACGTCGTGCTCGGTCTCTTCGGTATCGATCTTCACAAGATCGATGTGTCCTATATCCGCTATTAGTGAATCCAGTGGTTTGGTTCTCACCTGCATCGTCTGCACAGCACCGTCGCCAAACCTTTCGCCGGGTAGAAAACAATTCTTAAGCGATCCGCTCGGCGGCAAGGCGCTTCGCCGCCGCGCAGGAATGTATAAAGTTGCGTTACCCGGTTTACGGGCAATGGCGATAGGATGGACGAATATATGAGCGCTGTGGTTAAGCTCTAGCAAATGTCGCAGAAGTTGAAGATTTTCCGGTACCGGTTCGAAAGCATGTACGACAGCCTTAGGATTGGTCTTAGCCGCAATCAGGGCATAGAGGCCGAAATAAGCGCCTATGTCCAATACGCCGAGCGCATGTTTAGCCAATGCATGAAATAACCGTATCGTGTCGGGTTCATGCCCATGAATTCCCTTCCACGCAAATCGCCTTATAATCTTGCAACATTCCAAATGGTCAAATATAAGGGTCTGGCCATCCGGCAATACTAAGGGAAAACGATTCACACCGAATGGAAGCTGGTTCTTGAGATGGCTACGAGCGGATGCTGGCGACAGACGATAAAGCAAACGGTGGATGGAAATCGGTAACACGATACTTTAACGAGTATTGGTACGTACCAAGAATGTTGGCTGAAAACCGATGGTACTGCAACATGCAAGTACCCCTGACGGGGTATTTCATGACTGGCAAGGCAAACAAAGCGATTATACATGCCGGCGGCGTTGTCGCCAGCTGAATTCGTTGATGGAGAAACTACCATGAGCCTGCTCGACACTAAGATTCGCCGCGTTAAAGCGCAGCGCTCTTGCATTAACCATGCAGTTGCTTTGACCCGTTCAATGTCTGGCCCCATCTTGGAGTTGGGCTTGGGTAATGGACGTACTTACGACCATCTGCGTAAGCTGCTGACGAGTCACTCGCTGGAGCGGGAGATCTTTGTTTTCGAGCGCGAGGTCGCGGCGCATCCGGATTGCATTCCCGATAACGATCATCTGTTTCTAGGTGGATTCGACGAGACGCTAGATGTCGCACGCGTGCGTCTCGGTCCTATCGCGGTGCTGGCGCATGCCGATTTTGGCTCAGTCGATAAGAAGGCGGATGCCGCTAGTAGTTGCTTGCTAGCGCGGGCACTGCCAGGTCTGCTAGCGCCTGGGGCAATTGTCGCCTCGGATCAAGATATCCCCTTCGCCGAGGCCGAGCGCCTTCCTTTGCCGCCGGATGTGGAATCAGGTCGTTACTTCTTGTGGCAATTACCGCAAGCCATGCAGATCGAGACACCAGCCGACACAGCGGTAGTGCCAGAAACCAGTCGTGTTGACAGCTTTATACGTCGCATGGAAGCACAACGCAGTTGTCTGAACCTCGCGGCCGAGTTCGTCGATAGCCTTGACGGTCCAATATTAGAGCTAGGTCTAGGCAACGCCCGTACCTATGATCACTTGCGGGGTCTGTTTCCCGGGCGCGAGTTTTTCGTCTTCGACCAGCGCCTGAGACCTTTACCCAGCGGCGTACTCGATCGCAAGCACCTTATTCTGGGCGACATCCGCGACACTCTCCCGGCCGCGGTCAGACGCTTCGGTCATCGCGTCATCCTCGTCCACTCTGACATGGGTTCGGGCCAAAAGGGGCCTAACACCCGACTTGCCGCCTTTATCGCTTCACAGTTGCCAAACCTGATGCAGCCCTGCGGCCTCGTCGTCGCCGACCAGAATGTAATGTTTGAGCATTCAACGCGCATGCCCTTACCGGATGACGTGGAACCTGGACGGTACTTTATGTACCGCGCCGGTTAAAACCACCACCTGGTAAGAGCGCCAATCGTGCACTCACTCCAGGGCACTTTCAGCAGATAACATCTCCGATTTCATGAACGACCCAGTGATCGCTATAGCGTTTGTCTTCATGAACTCTTTAGCAACCGCCAAAGAACCTACCGCTAGCGCGATGTGCGTATAACCAGGATACTTTTCGTCGACATCCATCAAGATGTTCCTTCCATTCAAATCTTTCGCCGGACCGAGAAGATTCAAAACCACACCGCTAGGGTGCCTCATGATTACGGGATGGCCTTTATCGAAACCCGCATCTTCGAGTAACTGAAAGCCAAGATTCTCCTAGTAGGACACCGAGCGCGTTTTGTCACTGACTCGGACGCCGACGTGATTTACCGATTCGATGTTTAGCATTGCTATCACCTCTGCGCTGGCAAGGGCTTCATCCCACCTTATACGGATCCGCCGCGTCCCTGAGGCCGTCGCCCAAAAAATTAAAGGCGAGAACCACCACAATCACAGGGATGACGGGCAACATAAGCCACGGATAAAGCGCGACTGCGTTGATGTTTTGTGCCTCGGTCAGCAACACGCCCCAGCTGGTAATCGGCGGACGCAGTCCCAGCCCCAGAAAACTGAGTGCCGTTTCCCCCAGAATCATGGCCGGGATAGATAACGTCGCCGAGGCAATGAGGTGACTCAGGAAATTCGGCAACAGATGACGACCGATGACCCGAGATGGACGCGCACCCATTAACACCGCAGCGGTGCAGAAGTCTTCCTCACGCAGGGCTAGCAGCTTAGACCGTACCGCCCGCGCAAGCCCGGTCCAGTCAATCAAACCAAGGATCACGGTGATTCCGAGAAATACCGCGACCGGGCTCCAGGTCACGGGCAACGCCGCCGACAACGCCATCCACAGCGGCAGCGCCGGGAAAGAACGGATGATCTCGATCACTCGCTGTACAACGTTATCCACCCAACCCCCGTAATAACCCGCCAAGCCGCCAAGGGTGATGCCAAGCAGGAAGCTGATGGCAACCCCGACCAGGCCCACCGTCAGCGATATGCGCGCGCCATAGATAATCCTCGAGAGTGTATCCCGACCCAATCGGTCAGTGCCCAGGAGAAACAGCGTTCCCTTCGGCGCCGAACAGACTAAATGGAAGTTTGCTTGCATCAGACCCCAAAACTTGTACTCATCGCCATGACAGAAGAATCGCAGACGCTGTACGGACTTTGTATCCTCGGTGTACTCGCGCTTCAGATTCTCAATATTGAGTCGGTAATTGAACCCGTAAACAAAAGGACCAACGAATCGCCCCTCATGAAACAAGTGGATCTTCTGTGGCGGGGCATAGATGAAATCGGTGTGGCGCGTGTGTAGGTTATAAGGAGCGAGGATCTCGCTGACCAAAATGGATAGATACAGCACTAATAAGATAGCGCCGGCTACCACCGCGAGCCGATGCCGCTTGAGGCGCCACCACATCATGCGCCTCTGCGATGCCATGTGATAACGCTCCTGTTCGGTGGTTAGCTCCTCGATGGTGTACGGATCGAAAGGTGCCGTCGACACAAAATGTTCCGTCACAGCGCCGTCGCGCAGATGCTTGCTCACCGACGTAACCCCCCGTGCAGGCGGATCCGTGGATCGAGTGCCGCCAATGCCAGGTCGGATAAGAACATGCCGGCGACGGTTAACACGGAGAGGAACATGAGAAACGAACCGGCGAGATACATATCCTGACTTTGCAGAGCAGCCAGCAGCATCGGTCCTGTGGTAGGAAGCGACAGGACAATAGACACGATAGCCGCCCCCGACACGACCTCGGGCAGCAAGCTGCCGATGTCGGCGATGAAGGGATTAAGCGCCATGCGCAACGGATATTTCATCAGCAGTCTGAATGGCGGGAGCCCTTTGGCACGCCCTGTTATCACGTACTGCTTGTGCAATTCATCGAGCAGGTTCGCGCGCAAGCGCCGGATCATACCGGCGGTACCTGAGGTCCCGATGACCACCACCGGTATCCACAGGTGTTCAAGCACGGACAAGAACTTGCCCCAACTCATCGGCTGGTCAACGTAGACCGGGTCCATCAGGCCACCGACTGATGTGCCGAAGACCACATTGGCGACATAAAGCAATACCAGCGCCAGCAGAAAGTTGGGAGTGGCAAGACCCAGAAAACCCAGGAATGTGAGCCCGTGATCGCCCCAGCTGTATTGATGCGTCGCCGAGTAGACGCCGATGGGAAACGCGACAATCCAGGTAAACAGAATCGTGGAAAAAGAGAGCAGAAACGATAAAAACAACCGATCGCCTACCACCGCGGAAACGGGGATGCGGTATTCGAAGGAATAGCCGAAGTCACCCTGCAGCATGCCGGTAAGCCATGAGAAATATTGCACGATAAAGGGCTTATCGAGGCTGTACTGTTGACGTAGAAAGTCGATTTTCTCTTTGCTGACTTTCTCTCCCTGGCTTTCGAGTTCGGCGATATAGCTAGTGAGATAATCGCCCTCCGGTAGCTGGATAATCCCAAAAACCAAAATGCTGATCACCAACAGGGTGGGAATCACCACAAGCAATCGACGAACAAGAAAACTAAACATTGTGTTTCACCGGCCTGATTTCGCCGACGCCTGACGGCTGGTTGTTAAATGAGGCATTCGCGATCTCCGAAGTTGGTGTCTAACACTGTCGGGGGCCAACCTGTCAATTCGTGAATATCAAGCGTGCGCCTGTGCCACCAACGATCTGTGCGCGCGCACAAAATGGCCCCTACCCAAGTCCAAAAAGTCTGGTCGTTCGGCCCCGTTAGCACCAAAGGGATCGGGCCATGCCGCCGGGTCAGATACCCTACCCTCCATCAAAGCACTGAAATCAAGCCTCTGGTTGGGGTCGGTGCGGGGCACGGCCGCAAGCAGTGCCTTGGTGTACGGGTGTATCGGATTGTCGAACAGCGTCTCACGAGGTGCGATTTCCACCAGCTGGCCGGCACACATTACTGCGATACGCTCCGCCATATAATCCACTACCGCCAGGTTGTGTGATATGAACAGATAGGTTAGCCCGAGCTCCGACTGCAGATCCTTCAGCAGGTTGAGAATCTGCGCTTGTACGGAGACATCGAGCGCCGATACCGGTTCATCGCAGATCAGCAGATCAGGGTTGAGCGCCAGCGCGCGAGCGATGCCAATGCGCTGACGCTGTCCACCCGAGAAACTGTGGGGATATCTAGACAAGAAACGCGGATCCAGACCAACGTGTTGCATCAGTTCCTTGACGATCTCCGCGCGCTGATCTCGATCGCCGATCCCGTGAATGACCAGAGGCTCGCTGATGATGTGATAAATCGTCATGCGTGGGTTCAATGAGCCGAACGGATCTTGAAATATGAACTGAACTCGGCGACGAAACGCGATCAAATCCTTATCATTAAGCGCCAGTAGCGATCGCTGAACTCCGCGGTCATTGTAATGCACCTCGCCCGCGTCCGGATCTATCGCGCGCATGATGATCTTACTCAGGGTGGTCTTGCCACAACCGCTTTCACCAACCAGGCCAAGGCACTCGCCGCGTTCGATGTCGAAGCTGACGTCGTCGAGTGCCTGCACCACAGACGCATCTTTAACCCCAAGAAATGAGCCCTTACGGATCCCGAAACGCTTGCTTACGTGTTGCACCCGCAACAGCGGCCCATTGCCGTCGGCGTCCGCCGGCCATGCAGCACGCTTGGCGAGGTAACCACCGGTAGCGTGATCGGAATCCCGAATCGGGGTCAGGCGCTCACCGTCTGTCATCCCCATCCGAGGCACGGCAAGCATGAGCGCTTTCAAATAAGGATGTTGTGGGTCGGAGAAAATGTCGTTCAAACTCCCGCGTTCCATGACCTTGCCATGGTAGATAACGATAACGTCTTCGGCCATGTTCGCGACCACACCAAGATCATGGGTGATAAGCAATACCGTCATGCCGAGTTGACCTTGCAGATCCTTGACGAGCTTCAATATCTGCGCCTGTATCGTGACATCCAATGCGGTGGTAGGTTCATCGGCAATCAGCAACGCCGGGCGACATACGAGCGCCATTGAAATCATCGCCCGTTGCCGCAAACCTCCTGACAACTCGAAAGGATAGGTGTCTAACGCCCGACGTGGATCTGGGAATCCGACCATGTCGAGCATTTCCTGCGCGAGCTCCCGCGCCTTTACCTTGCTCACGTCACGATGCAACCGAACCGTCTCCACCACCTGATCGCCGACCGTGTGCAATGGTGAAAGTGAAGTCATCGGTTCCTGAAAGATGATGGAGATGCGCCCACCGCGAATGGCCCGCATGCGCGAGTCATCAGGATCTAATTTTGCGATGTCCAACGGAGTGTGGTCGCTAGTTGCTTGCGGCTCGGGGTCGTAGAACAGAATTTCACCCCCGTTGATATGCCCTACCTTTGGCAGTATGCCCATGATTGCTTGGGCTATCACCGACTTTCCCGAACCCGACTCGCCGACCAATGCAGTGGTGGATCCTTGACGAATAGTAAAAGAAACACCATCCACCGCGCGCACGATCCCCTGTTTGTGTAATGCAAACTCGACCTTGAGATCACGCACTGCGAGCAGAGGATCAGCCATCAGAATGCTCCGTCGGTGCCTTGGTCGTGCCATCTACGTCGATGCCGAGGGCCGCGAGATTAGCCGCCGTTGTCTGGCTTAGGAACAAGTCATTGGCATGGGCGCTGGTCACGGCATAGCGTGCAATCTCCTGGAACCCGTCGAGTCGGGAGTCGATTCGCAGTCGCTTGCTTCCACTCCTAAGTGTCATTTGCATCCAACCGGTGGTTGATTCCTTGCTCGTGGAGTAATACTCCAGCTTCACTTCCCTGAGATCTCGCCAATACAAACAAGCCCCGTCAGGCTCGGTGGAAATCTGATCTTCGTTAACGTTTACGCGCCGACGGTGACAGAGGGCAGTATGCACGCCGTAACCGATGAACAGCGCCGCCAACAATAGCAGGATTGCAAACGGCAGCGGCGACAGCGACAACAGCAGCAACGGCATACCGGTAAGCAGCAACCCGGCCGCGGCCCGGATATAGTCGCCAGCGAGACGTTTGAGCGGGTAGCTATAGGTCATGCCGCCCACATCGCCTCGCGCGCATCGACCCAACGTACGGCGGGATGTTCGCGTATACGGCCAAGAAATGCCTCCAGGAACCGCCAGCAATCAACATCATGCCGGAGGTGATGGGTAAGAAGGCCGGTCGGTTCATTCGCATCTAGTCGCGCACTGCGCCGGCCTTGTAGGTGCGCCACTATCTCAGCCAATGCCTTTGCCCACCCTACGAAACCCCGCGCCCCGCGCCAGTCGATTAGATCCACGTGACAGTTCACTTGGCGCAGCCCCGGCACCGCCTCCGCCCGTTCCCGAGCGCGAAACGTCGACAGGCCAGTTAGACCGACCCGAGGTAACTCAGCAAGCCAACTGTGATCGATGCGGTTCCAGGGCGGAACCAAGATCGGCAAAACCTGTTGCGGGAACAAACGGCCTATTCGCTCACGGCCACAGACAAGTTCGTCGATAATACGGTGGCGGGGACGATGCATGTCGAACTCGGTCGCCTTTACGCCTGCCGGTGCGTGGTTGCGATGAGCGTAGCCATGTTGCAATACGCTCACCTGGTGGTAGCTGCCAAGACAAGCTGCGAGCTCGGCGCGGGCACGCGATGGAATTACCGCCAATGCCATTGGCAACTCGAATTCTGCGCTGATAGTTAATAGGCGGTTAAGCGCAGGTGTATAACGAACCGCATCATCATCGCGCCACCAAAAGGTCGCGACGGTGCGAAGCTCGGCCCAGTGCTCTAATTCACGGTCCAGCGGCGCCCAGTTCACGTTCGGTGACATGCCGAATCATCCTCAAACCGAAACCGCATTGCGCCGCTGCACGACATGTTCGGCGATTAAGCGTGCTGTCGTCGATGCGCCATTCAGGTCGATCGCCGGCCGCGTCGGGCGTGGACGATTGACGGCTACGTTTACCGCCCGCGCGAGCCGCGACGGCGTAAGCGTGTGGCTGTCCACCAACTCGATTAAACCGCGATCAGCCAACAGGCGCGCGCGCAGTGTCTGTTCGCTTTCGTGCTCGTCGGCGTAGGGAACCACCACGGCGCAGACACCGGCGTCGAGTACCTCCAGAACCGTATTGTATCCCGCCTGCGAGATAGAGAGTGCACAGCATCTGACAAGCGCAGCGAAATCGGCTCGGTTGCGTTCGATGGTTATACCGTCAGGCGCCTGTGCTCTTAAGGACGCAAACTTCGTTGCCGGAAGATTGTGCCCAGCTAGGATGCGCCAAGGCACGCGCGCCAAAGTGGATAGAGCACGTGCCTTCATAGCGACGCGTAGCAAATGTTCACCGACGATGCCGCCCCCGGCCGACACGATCACTTCCCCGGTGGCAGCCGCTGTCGGTTCACTATTGCCCCTTGGTCGCATGACGTAACCGGTATAGCAAAGCTTTGGGCTAATGCAATCGGTGAGCGGAAATGTTGCATGAAACGGCACGATAGCCGCATCGCTGTGGACCAGTACTAGATCGAAGTAGCGATTCACCAGTTCGACAATTTCTTCGTTCCTGCCGCGCTTGGGGCGATTCTCCAGGATGTCACGAACCGAGCAAACGATATGCGGCCGATGGCACGACCCAAGGGCAGCGTCAAGTAGGGGGAGTAATTCGAAGCGCAGCAAACGCCTCCCGAACGGAAACGTTTCGATGAGCAAGACGTCAGGCTGGCAGCGGCGAAATGTTTCCAGCAATGCGGACCGGCGTGCCGCCATCCAATTTTCGTCGACCGGCCGGCCGCGCTCGTCGACCAGCGTTTCATAGCGCAGATCGGCCGATCGGGCCGGTGGTAACTGCACAAATCTTGCAGAACCAATGTCGAGGTCCGGTACCGGAAATCCGCCGGAGACATAGGTGACCTCCATCCTGCGTTGGCACATCGCTTGACTGATGGCAGCGACACGCCACTGATGCCCGGTCCCCACCAGGTGTTGGACGTAACACATGATTTTTGGGTTCATGGGGTTACCAGCGCGATGTTAAGCCGTTCAATCCCTAAGCTTCCGTCGCCGTCGACTTGGAAAACATGGGCGCTCGCCCAGTTCAGGCGATGGGGCGATTTGCTGATCATGTCCCATCCCGTGGCCATCGACAAAGCGATCCGGATGATCCCTTTATGGGTAACCGCCACCGTGGGTCGTCCGATCGCGGTCACCTCGCCGATCCAGTCCTCAAAACGCGCCCGTACCATTCTCATACTCTCGCCGCCGGGTGGGTGAAAATCGAGACCGCGCCCCTCACTATCGGCCATGCCTAACCCATCTGCCGCGTGCCGTTCGGTCTCGGTGTAGCCCTCCCATTGACCCCAGTTCATTTCCATCAGACGTGGCTCCGGCCGCGCGTTGCCCCGGTTCAGGAGGCGGGCTGTCTCCATGGCGCGTGCGAGCGGGCTCGCCACCCAATCATAACTTTGAAACTCCTCCGGCACGAACCAACGCGCTACATCGGCGCGACCGACCTCGCTCAGGGACACGTCGGTGTGACCCTGAATCCGCCGCTTTGCGTTCCATGCTGTCGGTCCATGGCGGATCAACACGATTGGGGTCACGGCAGCGCTCCTTGTCGCACGTGCTCGAGAACCCCGTTGAGTTTCGCCACCGCGGTAGCGATGTCGTGCTCACACATGGCAAGCGCTCTCGCGGCTGCCCGCATTTCGCGCAGCCGCAAGGGATTTTCAAGCAGTGACACCACGGCGTGGGCAAACGCCTGTGCATCGCCCGGCGACACCAGCAAGCCGCTGACCCGATGGCGGACGATGTCGGGTACGCCTCGGCTGTCCCCGGCCACCACAGCCAGACCCGCCGCCTGCGCTTCCAGTAAGGCCATACCCATCGGTTCGTCGACCGCCGGCCACACGAACAGGTCCGCGGCGGCGTAGAAATTCTTCAACATGTCGTGCGACTGTAGGCCCGCGAATACGATCTGATGATGGCTTATTCCCGCGAACGCCGCTTCCACCTGGGCACGGGCGGGCCCGTCACCGACTATCAGCAAGGTGACACGGTGATCAGTCATGAGCTTGAGGGCGCGGCCGAGCATCTGGTAGCAAGACAGTTTGTTTCCGTAGCGCATCATCGCTACCGTTAGCAGCAAGGGGCGCTTGGTGTCCAGACCAAACCGCCGCCGGAGTGCGACGCGCTCCCTTCCAAGGTGGTCTGGTGGCGGATACTCGCTGGTATCTAAGAAAGGCTTCAAGGGCACCAACCGACGCGGGCAGTTCAGCAGCGGCAAAACACCGGGAATGTCGCTAGAGTTGAGCGCGACAATCGCGGCCGCCTGGGAGATTGCGGCGCCGGCCGCTTGGTGGCCGATCACCCATGACCCACCGGCCTGCTTGGGGGCGTAGGAGGCTTCTGCGATTACATAGGGTATGCCGAGACTGCGGCTCACGCGCGGCCCCAACCAGTCGGGCGCCTTATGGTAGAGGTGGTAGGTAAACCACGCTTCTGGCCAATGCTTGGCTGGTCGTGTGCGATAGCGGCGCAGCAGGCGCTCTGCGAGCCGGCCGCCGATATCTCGCAAGCGCTGCTGGCGGGCGCCGTCGCCCGCCCCCTCCCAGCTGCGGAAACGTGAAACCAGCTGCACCTCATGACCCGCATCATTGAGCACACGGAAGAATAAACGCGCAATCTTACGATCGCCAGAGGGTACGGGATCGGTGGGCGCCTTCATGGGTGCGTAGAAAGCGACCCTCACGCGTGCGTCTCCTGCAACGCCAGTCGAAAACTTGTCGCTAAACGATCGATCCCGGTGTCGAACGAGAAACGCTCCTTCACCCGCCGCTTGCCGGCCTCGCCAAGGCGCTCGCGCATTTCGGGATCGGCCATCAAGCGCGCAAGTGCGACACTAAGCGCCGTCGTATCTCTTGGTGTCGTCAATAAACCGGTGACACCGTCTTCGATCAGCTCCGGGATAGCGGAGACATCGGTGGACAGACAAGCCAAGCCCTGACTCTGTGCTTCCATTAATACGTTGGGCAATCCGTCGCGGTCCCCGTCCCGTGCGACACGGCAGGCAAGCACGAACACGTCGGCGCTTGCATATTGCCGTAGCACTTCGTCGTGCGGCTGGGCGCCCAACCACGATAGCCTTTGCGCTATGCCGTGCGTCTGCGCCCGTGCCTTTAGACGAGCCAGCAACGGGCCATCGCCGATGTGCACAAATCGCCAGTTGAACGCAGGCGGCAACGCGGCCAGTGCATCGAGCAAGTCATCGTACCCCTTCTTCTCCACCGCGCGACCCACAGAAAGGATGACCACCGGCGGTCCCGACGCACTTCCATCCCGCCTCGGCCGCTTGCTCGTCGGCGCGGGAAAGCGTGCGAAATCGAGGCCATGGTAGAGCAGCTCGACGCGTTTCGGAGTGGTTAGCAGTTGCCGCAGGTGGTCAAAATTGAAGGCGGTGCAGGTGACAGCCCACTGACAATCGGTAAGCTTTTCGCGCTTCTCCCAGTCGGGAATGGTCCAGATATCCTTGGCATGCGCCGAACAACTCCAGGGCAGGCCCGTCAACCGGGCAGCGTAGCGTGTAACCGAGGCGGGTGTATGCAGAAAGTGTGCGTGCAGGTGGCCCACTTCCGACGGCAGTTCCCGGACCAGAACCAAGGCCTGACCGAACCGGCGCACGCGGTTTGGCGTCGGATCGCGAAAGAGGTCGTGCACCCACACTCGCCACGCCGCACCATAGCCGGGCCGGCGCCGCGCCGCGCGCCACGCATGCCACAACCGAATCGGCTCGCGGTATAGGTATTCGGGCAAATAAACCACCGGCGCCTTAATCTCCTGGTGAACCGGATGAGTGTAGCGCCCAGTAGGATGGCGCAAGGAAAAGAGCCGGATGTCCAGACCACGCGCTTCAAGCGCACGGATTTCCTGGGCGATGAAGGCCTCCGAGAGCCGCGGATAGCCTTTTAGAACAAAGGCGACGGCGCGGGGGCACGGACGAGGTTTACGCTCTTTAAGTTGCAACCCGGATGGGCGCCACGAAAGTCTGGGGCAGCCATGCGTCGACCATTCGATAAATATTGTCCAGACCATCGAGCAACCCCGGGATAACGATGTCCGAAGGCTGGTTCTGTGCCGCCAGCCCGTGCAGCGCCCTGGCCATGCGCGCCGGCTCTCGCTCTCCGTCATCCGTCAACATCTTTACCAGACCTAGCTCCTGGGCCCGGGCGGCGCGAATATACTGCTCCATTCTAGGTTTCTTGCGTGGCACGATAATGGCGCGCTTGTCGAGCGTAAGTATCTCGCAGAAGGTGTTATAACCACCCATCGCAACCACACCCACCGCGCCGGCCATCAGTGATTCCACCTCGGGATCGAAGGTAATGGCTTTAACTTGCGCCAGCCGCGAGACCCGTTTTTGAAAGTACTCGCGGCGGCGCGGCGCCATAAACGGACCGAAGACAAGCAGGGCAGGATACGGTATGTTGCGGTCTGCCTCATAGGCTCGCAGCACCCAATCGATGAGCAACTCGCCATCGCCACCGCCACCGGTCGTCACCAATAGATAAGGTCCATCGAAGTAGCGGGTGGACACGGCATCGTCGCCGCGTTCCGGCAGATTGCGCCTAAGGTAACCCGTATAAGTCATTTTTCTGCGCACGACCTCCGGCAGGCCAATGCCTGCGAGTGGGTCACAGATCTGCCGCAACCCGTAGACCCATATGTTATCGTACAGGTGGCGTAATGCCGGCACCGGATTTTTGCGTCGCCATTCGCGTGCGAGCAGCGTCGGGTCGTCCATAACATCCCGCAGACCGAGGACGCACTGCGTGCCCGCCCGCTTCAGCATGCGAAGCGTCTGGTGGATCTCACCGCGCAGACCCAGGGGCTCCTTGTCGACCAAGAACACATCCGGGTTAAACACCTTGGCGGTGTGCTGGATGATGGATGCCCGCATTTTTAGTAGCTCACTGATATCGATGTGAAGACTCAAGGAGGAGTACTCGCCGTTGCGCCGCTTGATCACGCCCGGAATCCGCACAAAATCCACCCGGCTCCTGAAGTCATAGCTGCCGATGACCGGCGATCCAGATAGAATCAGTACCGAAAGGCCCTTACGGCGTGCCACCAGTGATCGGGCAATAGCATGGCATCGGCGCAAGTGTCCCAACCCGAACGTGTCATGGCTGTAGATTAAAACCCGGGCATTCTTAGTGTTCTTTCGCATAACCCGGCACCCTCCTGTGAGGACAGGCGACTAACTATACCCGACGGTTGCAAAAATGTCTCCGAAAGACCAGGATTGTTGCTCGTTACGCCTGAGGCCCCGAACGGCTGGTTGCACCAGGATCGGCCCATCCTACGGTATAAACCAGGACTCTTTGTTGGCGTGGCTTGACTGATCCTGGGCGGGGCAATCAAGTTTACTCTTTATAGCATGACTGAGTGAGCGTTTGTGCCCAGCCTGCGGCTGCTTATATGAAACCACGACTGTTTACGCCAGGACCCACTGAGATCCCGCCACGAGTCGTCACTGCGATGGCGAATGATATGCCACATTTGCGGAGCGACAAATTCAGGAACATATTCCGGGACGTATCACAGAAGCTCAAGGCATTCTTCAAGACCGAGCACGACGTACTTACCCTCACCGCATCCGGTACCGGTGCTATGGAGGCCGCCGTTGTCAACCTTCTGCGTCAGAGTGACAAGGTCATCATTGTCGAAGGCGGTAAGTTCGGTCAGCTCTGGGGCGACATGGCGCGGACCTATGGGTTACATGTCGTTGTGCTCGAGGTACCGTGGGGCGATTCCGCATCACCGGATCAGGTTAAAGCGCTATTGCTAAAACACCAAGATGCGGCGGCAGTTTTGCTTACTCACTGCGAAACCTCCACCGGGGCAGAATTCGATGTCAGAGCCATTGCCGAAACGGTGCACCGTAAAAGCGATGCGATCGTGATTGTCGACGGCATAAGTGCAATAGGCGTTATGCCTTTTTATAAGGATGACTGGGGCATCGATGTCTGTGTTGCTGGCTCGCAGAAAGGTGCCATGATCCCTCCTGGCCTGTCCTTTATCGCGGTCAACGAAAGAGGTTGGCAACGGGCACAAGTGGGTGACCTTCCCAGGTTTTACTTTGACTGTTTCAAAGCGCGCGAAGCGCTTGAAAACGGTGATACGCCATTCACGTCGGCGATCTCTCTGATCATAGGACTACGCGAATCGTTGGGCCTGATGTTAGA
>JAOTYM010000245.1 GCA_029861845.1 Gammaproteobacteria bacterium
CGATCAGGGTGGGGCTCAGGCGCGATGGGCGCGTTGTTCTGTTTCAGGGTGCTGCGGACATCGGTCAAGGTTCCAATACAGTTATTACGCAGATCTGCGCGGACGCCGCCGGGATCGACATCGCACTTTTCGAACTGGTTCAGGGGGACACCTATCGCACTCCCGACGCGGGCAAGACGTCGGCGTCGCGTCAGACTTTCGTGTCTGGCAAAGCGGCGTACCTCGCCGGTACAGAATTACGGCGCCAGATCCTGCAGGCTGCGGGCGCTCCTGATAACGCCGAACTGATTCTCGAGAAACGCCAGATCACGATCAGAAATGCGGACGCAGATTTCAAATTGCATCTATCCGAATTACTCGCGGACGATGACGGTTTCGTATTCACAGCAGAGGAGACATACGATCCTCCGATTTCACCGCTGGACGAAAACGGGCAGGGTGCCCCGTACGCACAATTCGGTTATGGCGCTCATTTGGTCGAAGTGGAAGTCGACACAGGAATCGGAACCGTCAAAGTTCGCAACGTAGTCGCGGCGCACGATGTCGGCCGCGCCATCAATCCGGTCCTCATCGAGGGCCAGGTGGAAGGCGGCGTCGCACAGGGTATTGGAATGGCGTTGATGGAGGAGTTTATCCCTGGCGTATCGGAGAACTTGCACGATTATCTAATTCCTACAATTGGCGACGTGCCCGATATCGAAACGATTATTATTGAAGAGCCTGATCCACACGGACCATTTGGCGCCAAAGGCCTGGGTGAGCACGTGATGGTTCCGACGGCACCGGCGATTTTGAACGCTATTTACCATGCGACAGGTGCTCGCCTACGCAAGGTTCCTGCAACACCCGATCGAGTGCTGAAAGCCATTAGATCTGTATGAGTTCTTTCTAATTGATAAGAAACAAAAGAGGCGTTTGAATTGAAATGGACACTACTAGAATTCGCAAATTGGTCACAATTGTAGAAGAGACTCGAATTGAAATTGGCAAGGATATCGACCCACCGACGCGGCGAAGTGCCGCACTGGCCGTAATTGAGAATCCGTATGCCGACCGCTATCAAGTGGACCTCGAAGACTTGATGCGAATTGGGGAAGAGCTGGGCAGTTTGCTTGGAGAGCGTGCTGTCAGAGCGCTCGGTATCGAAGCCGCGGCGGTGGAGAGCTATGGTAAGGCGGCTATCGTCGGGGAGAGCGGGGAGCTGGAGCATGCTGCCGCAATCCTGCACCCGCGCCTTGGAAAGCCACTGCGGAAAGCTGTCCAGAAAGGGGCCGCGCTGGTGCCCTCGTCGAAAAAGATGGGAGGGCCGGGTACGCAAATTGATGTGCCCTTGGGTCACAAGGATGCAGCGTTCGTACGCAGCCATTTTGATGCGATGGAAGTACGTGTGTCCGATGCGCCGCGGCGCAACGAGATCGTGGTCGCTGTCGCCGTAACTGATTCTGGCCGTCCGCTGGCGCGCGTTGGCGGACTCACTACCGACGAGGTAATTGGTGAAGACGGATTGCGGTAGGTATCGCTTGTCACAGGGGGTTCAATGAAGCGAAGCTCAAGGCGACTGTACTGGAGGCTCTGTTGCCTGGCCTTCGTAGCGTTGTCGGCTCTCAGTTTCACGCCCCTGGTGATTCCGCCAGGAATAACTGAACCGATGTTCGGCAATTTGCCGCGCTCCCTCTGGTCCGGAATCCTTATCGCATTTGCCATTTTGATTCTGACGTTAGCGGGTGTGCTCGTCCATCCGGATGGTGCTCCCCGATCTGAAGACGAACAATGACCGTCTGGTTGGGTCTCATCGGTGGCTTGTATTTGGCGCTGCTGATCTATGCAACCCTGGATGCGCGCCGAAAGACCAGTACTGCGAATGATTATATTATGGCCGGCTCAAACGTCGGGGCCATTCTCGGCTTCCTGACGTTCGGCGCGACACTTTTCAGTACATTCACCCTAATGGGAATGCCGGATTTCTTTCGGACGCACGGGGTCGGTGCGTGGATTTTTCTCGGCGTATCGGATGCAGCTGTAGCCTTCGTAGTACTTTGGTATGCCTCTCGCCTCAGACGCCGCGTAGCAAGTTCAGGGTTTAAGGGGATCGCGGGCTTCTTACAAGATTGTTACCAAACCAAATGGGCCGGCGTACTCTATTTCGTCGGTGTATTTGTCTTTCTTACTCCCTATGTGGCGGTCCAGATTCGAGGCATTAGCATCTTCCTGGATGCAGTCTTTCCTAATGTATTTCCAGAGTGGGGTTGGGCAACTTCAATCGTCGTCGTCATGCTTGTCTATAGCGAAATCGGCGGGCTGAAAGCGATTATCTATAGTGATGCTCTTCAGGGTGTGTTGTTGCTGATCGTAACGTGGATCATCGCCTATACCTGTGTTCGTCATTTCGGTGGAGTTAGCGGCTTGTTCGATTCGGTCCGGGAAGTCCGACCCGAATTGCTATCTACGCCCGGCCCTCACGGATTATTCAGCACGCAGTTTCTTATTGCTTCATTTCTTGTTGTGATCCTATTGCCGATTACGCAACCACAACTCGCGACACGTCTGGTCATATTGAAAGATGTCCGCACATCTCATTTTATGGCCCTGGCCCTTGGCGTATTTGCCATGGCAGTCATCCTGCCGACAATCGTGATTGGTATGTATGGTGCGATTGAATATGGAGGTCTGTCTGCTTCTGATTTCCTGTCGAGGGTGT
>JAOTYM010000246.1 GCA_029861845.1 Gammaproteobacteria bacterium
TCTGGTGTATACAGTTTTTGTTGTTGTGCTTGGCGGGTGATGGACGCCCAGCCGGCGTGCATTAAGCCTCCTGCTCCGCCCACCCCGAACGACCAATCGCTAATTCACCCGCCAGTCCTTTCGGCTTTATGAGGGGTGTTGCCCTCCGTCTCCCGTAATTACGGCTCGTAAACCGACGGCATTGATATGAGGAGGAATACCATGAGACTGTGGACAATTGCACTTGCATTCATTGCATCTCTGGCCATCGTGCCGGTGGCGGCCGATTCTGCCGGCCCCCGTGAACACCACGGGGCCTGGCAGCAAGCGCCTGTTGTGTTGTCCTTGCTGCTTGGGCTTGACACAGAAGCGGGTGATTTAGAGATCGTCCCGGGCACGCTGACGCTACAGGCGGGAAAGCCGCACAAGCTGGTCATCATAAACCTGAGTGAGGTGGCGCATGTGCTGGCGCTGCCGGAGTTCAGCGCCACCGTCGCGCACTCGTCTGCCCCCGCGTTTCCCTACAAGCCGGGAACAATCGATGTCGCAGCCGGGGAAACGGTGGAGTGGTACTTCGTACCCACGAAAGCGGGACACTACAAAATGGGGTGCGCCATACGCGCTCATGCTGAAGCCGGGATGCACGGTGAGATCGTGGTGAATTAGACCTGAACCACGCTAGCATGTGGACTGACGGGTAAGGCGTAGGACCTGGACTGAGACCATAAACAACATAGAGCCGGATTTAGGGCCCGCCCCGTGCGGGTCTTTTTATTTTCAGTGGGGTTGCTAGCATGACCGGCAAAGGCTACTAGGCGGACAGGAGGTTCACCATGTCCTGCTTCTACCCAGCCCAAACGAGACGGCTTCAACCAATTCCCTGGGCTACAAGGCTCTATTGCAGCGCCGCTAACCTTTAGCAGGGATTTCGAAGTCCGATGTCAGCGATTACCTGATGGGGACTTGACTTCTTCAAAAAAATGAACAAACTGATCGTACCCTTCCAACAGGAACCGACTTTAATAAAGTTTTCGGGATACCATGGAGGGTCAAACCATGAAAAAACCATTCACTTTCAAACGGTGTCGCACGGACCCTTCAGCGTCGACAGCTGAGCAAGTTATCCGCTAAGGAGGGTATTATGCCAGTCATCACCATGACACGAGAATTGGGTTCTCGAGGAAAAGATGTTGCGCTCGCTCTGGCGGACGAGCTGGGACTCGCGATTGTCCATCGCGAGCTGGTAGAACACCAGTTAGCTAAAAGACTAGATGTCGGCGAGAGCGCGGTGCATAGGTATTTGGAAGGTAAGCCAAGCATGTTCGAGCGCCTCGGCTTAGACAGGACGGATCTATCTTTTTGCACGGCTGCAGAAATCTTCGATCTCGCCGCCCAAGGAAACGTCTTGATCCGCGGATGGGGGGCGACTCATCTGTTACGCGCGATCCCACATATCGTTGGCGTCCGGGTATGTGCGCCGATCGACGTGCGCGTGAAAACTTTGATGGAGCGGCTCGGTTGGGATGATGTGAGGAGAGCCCTCAACGCGATAAGGGAGAACGATGCTGCCCACGCGAGGACAATGCACCGCCTTTTTGATATCAATTGGGAAGATCCGTTGCTCTATGACTTAGTACTCAATACCGCGCGTGTGTCGATAAAAGACAGTGCAGATCTGATCAAATATTTGGTTAGCCAACCGACATTTGAAGAGACGGCTGAATCTCATGCCAAGCTGGTCACACTAAAGGTCGAGGCGAAAATCCGCTCGGCCTTGAGATGTAACCCTATCACCCGTAACACGGGGCCTTCGTTCGGCATCAGTCTCGATCCGACCACAAGAAAGGTGACGCTGACCGGCGCGGTCGCTAAAGATCAATTCAGACATGAAGTTGAGCAGGTCGTACTGGCGGTGCCGGGCGTAACACAGGTTGATAACCAACTGGTGGCTACTGCGCACTACCCGCCGGGCTGACCCACGCGGCCAAACCAAGCGCGGCTACAGAATAAATAGCGAGGTCATGCTTGTATTTGAAGTTTGAAGATGTGGATTCGTGCCCCGGTGTGAGACGTGAGGCAACGGATTTCTATTGTTGTCATGCCGGAAATAACGGGCTGTAAATCGACCGCACAGAAACTTCGGTAAGATCGCGATAGGATCCAAGTGCCAGCACGTTTTAAGTTTCACCCTATCTCTCCTGCAAGATTTCAGATGAGATTTCTCCCCTTCGACCATACAAAGGCAGTTCTGTGAAACAGGTGAACGGTGAAGCATGGAAGAAAGCACTTAAGCGTGCCGGCATCAAGAACTTTCGCTGACACGATCTTAAGCCGGGAGTCTTAGTTACCAGTAGCACAGAACTGGCACAGTTGAAGTAAGGGGGAGAGTCAAAGGGACATAACTCTTTGAAACGTTGGCTCCCCGGGACGGACTCGAACCGCTAACATTGTAGTTAACAGTGGCTCGGTAGAAGAGGGGAGTTAAATAAATTAATCATGCGTCGCTTGCCATTCTCGATTCTTATCTAGATAGGCGGTATTTCCAGGCTACGCCAACGCAGGTTGGTACGAATCTGGTAAACCCTACCTTTGAACCCGTTGCTTGTACGTATTGGGCCCCTTAGATAAGACCTCTCTTGTTGACTGTTTCGGGGCTGGTCGATTATCGCGCACGCCAATACCAACTATGCTTACGATTATATGAATGTAAAAAAGC
>JAOTYM010000247.1 GCA_029861845.1 Gammaproteobacteria bacterium
GTCCAGCCATGTCAACGCAGCGGCCGCCTACGATGCTGGCTGGTACAAGGACCTGGTTGTTCCTTTTATGGATTGCGCTGAAGATAATAATATTCGTCGTGACACGACGCTGGAAAAGCTTGCCGCACTCAAACCCGCGTTCGACAGAGGGCCTGAAGGCACGATGACCGCCGGTAACAGCACGCCGCTCACAGATGGTGCCGCTGCAGTATTGCTTGCCTCCGAGGAGTGGGCAAGGCTGAAGAATGTGCCGATATCGGCGTATCTCACGTTCATTAAAGTTGCAGCAGTGAACTTCATCGATGAGGAAGGCTTGTTGATGGCGCCGGCATACGCCGTTTCCGAGATGCTAAAAGACGCGAATCTTCACTTGCAGGACTTCGATTTCTACGAGATACACGAGGCCTTCGCGGCACAAACGATCGCTACGCTCAAGGCATGGCAGTCAGAGAAATTTTGCCGCGAACGTCTTGGACGCAGCCGCGCGCTGGGTCCGATAGATATGGCAAAACTCAACGTCAAAGGCGGCAGCATAGCCATCGGTCATCCATTCGCCGCAACCGGCGCGCGCATCGTCGCGACCATGGCGAAACTGCTTGGCGAGAAAGGTTCGGGTCGTGGCCTTATCTCCGTTTGCACGGCGGGAGGTATGGGCGTTACCGCAATTATGGAGGCCGGGCCGAATTAAGCCGGATACCCGCACGGTCTTGAACTCTGCCGCAGCAACGCGGGATTAGGCCATGGCTGAGTTTGGTGCAATTCTGGCGCTGCTTAACGGAATTCTCTGGCACGAATATGTGCTCTACGGCATCGTCGGCACGGGCGTCCTGTTCACCGTATGGAGCGGCTTCTCGCAGTACCGCGCGCTGACTCACGGACCGGCCGTTGTCCGCGGCGTTTACGATGATCCCGAGGATCCGGGCGCCATCAATCACTTTCAGGCTCTGTCGGCGGCGCTCTCCGCCACAGTCGGCCTGGGAAACATCGGTGGCGTGGCATTGGCGATTGCTCTTGGCGGTCCCGGCGCCGTGTTCTGGATGTGGGTCACCGGCTTTTTCGGCATGAGCATCAAATTGACCGAAGTCACGCTGTCGATGCTCTATCGCAATACCGACGACCCCGATAATCCGCACGGCGGCCCGATGTGGGTCGCATCGAAAGCGCTCGCACGGCAAAACCTGCCGCGCCTCGGGCACGCCATTGGCGTCATTTTTTGCGTTTGCCTGCTCGTTTCCACCGCGACAGGCGGCAACATGTTCCAGGCATGGAACGTGGGCGAACTGACGCAGGAGTATTTCGCGGTGCCAAGCTGGATCACGGGCATCGTACTGGCCGTGATTGTCGGCTCCGTTATCATCGGCGGGATCAAGCGCATCGGCAAAGTGACGGCCACGCTGGTGCCGTTCATGGTGGTCCTGTACCTGTTGGCCTGCGCTTATGTGCTGACCGTCAATGTCGGCGAAATACCGTCGATGTTCGTCCTGATCGTCAAGTCAGCCTTCGCGCCAACAGAGGCCGCCGGCGCATTCATCGGTGGTACAGCTGCCTCAGCGTTCCTGTTCGGTCTCAAGCGTGCTGTCTTTTCGAATGAAGCGGGGCAGGGCTCGTCACCCATCGCCCACTCCGCGGCAAAGACCGATGAGCCGGTTCGCGAAGGCATCGTCGCAGGGCTGGAACCCTTTATCGATACGATCGTCGTGTGCACACTCACCGCGCTGATCATCCTGTCGACGGGTATCTGGAACCGGGCGCCTGACGTTGAGCTCGGTCTGCCGCTCGAACCGGTGGCAACGGCCGCGGGCTGGCCGTTCCCCGAGCTTGGTGCCCCCGGCGACGATTATTTCCAGGGTGAACGCGTTACGCTCATCGTCACTGCACATACGCGAGCGGATGGCTTCGATCGCCACAAAATCAGCGGCACCGTGTCCTCGAATCTGATGGGTCCCACGATTGTCTGGGACGTATTCGCGAGCCCGGTACGGCCCGAAATCGTCGCCGATGGCTTCTACCGCACTTATGTCGGCGCCACCCTTACGGCAAAGGCGTTCGACAGCGTCAAGCCGGGGCTCGGCAAGTGGCTGGTATCGATTGCGGCCTGGCTGTTTGCCGTGTCAACCATGATTTCATGGAGTTATTACGGTGAGCAGGGCGTCGTATTCCTCGCTGGCCAAAAAGCGGTGCTCACCTACAAACTCGTGTACTGCTCGCTAATCATTGTCGCGACGCTCGGCCTCGTGAAGAACGCCACGGATCTCGATAATGTCCTCGGCGTCGGCACCGGCGTTATGGTCTTTGCAAACGTTCCGATTTGCTGGCTGTTCGGCTATCAGGCGATGCGCGCGTACAGGGACTATGTCGGCCGGCTCAAGTCGGGCCGCATGGGGCCCGATCATCCGCCACCACAGCTCGACGACCTGTTGAGCGGCCGTGACGTCGAGAGGCGTTAGGCGCCTCAGTTCGCCAATCGCGGCTCGAGAGGCGCTCCTACGGGGTTCTATTCTTGCCGCGCTGCAAGGCGTCGAGCGCTTTATCGAGGCGCTCTTTCGCCTGCCTGGTCACGCCACCGCGCTTGTACTCATCGACAATGAACGTCTCGACGCGGGCGACTACGTCATCGAAGTCGGCAGCACCGAATTTGACGTCGGCATCGTAGCGT
>JAOTYM010000248.1 GCA_029861845.1 Gammaproteobacteria bacterium
ACGGGTATGGCGCAGAAGCGCCGCCTGTTGGGTCAACGAACCTCATGCTTGAATTGCAATCGAGTTGCGCTGAGCAGAAGTGAGATCGACGGCTGTCGCCGTTGCGCCTGTGTGACGATCTCTTTAGGCGCCGGGTGCTCCGGTAAAAGGAGCTTGGGTGTCGTTGGTATACCGCAACGACGACGGTGTTGATGCGAGGACTTTATCGTGTGTCCGAAGGATAAACTAGCCGAAACGGGGGCACGATTTCTGCCCCCGTTTCGCGTCACATCGCCGAATGAGGTGATTGACGCGCCACGTGCTCAGGAAAGCCCGTACCAGGAACCACGGCCTGCGCCATGTTGTTGCAAGTGTCCGGCCCGGGTGAGCGCTTTCAGGTGATCCTTGATCGTGTTTCGGTTGGCGCCGGTAGCTTTCGTTGCTTGGGCAACGGTGATGCGACCACGCTCGCGGCACAGTTCAAGAATCCGGACCGAAAGCTCGGGCAGAGCGCCGAGGATCAGTCGCTCCCTCTCGATCCTTGTTTCAAGCCGCGCTTTCTGTTCCTGCAGTGACTCGAGGAAGAACACCAGCCAGGGCTGCCAGTCCGGTGCATCAGATCGGATCGTTTCCTGCGTCTGCCGAAGTGCGAGATAGTACGCCTCCTTGTTTTGCTCGACGATGCTCTCTAGGGAACTGTAGGGCACATAGGCATAACCCGAGCGTAACAGCAGAAGCGTTGTCAGGATTCGGGACAAGCGCCCGTTGCCATCCTGGAAAGGATGAATCTCCAGAAACACGGCGATGAACACAGCGATCAAGATCAGCGGGTGCAGGTTCTGTGCTTGCTGTTCATCCCGTAACCAATTAGTCAGTTGAGCCATCAACCGCGGCGTATCGAACGGGCTGGCGGTCCGAAACACGACGCCCAGACTTTCCCCATCCGGCCCGATCGCTTCCACATGGTTGTCGAGGGTCTTGTAGCTGCCCCGGTGCCGCTCGTCCTTGGACGAATACTGCAGCAGGTCGCGATGCAGCTGCCTGATGTGGTTTTCGGTGAGCGGAATCTCTTCCCAGTGGGTAAAGACGGTTTCCATGGCGTCCGCGTAGCCAGCGACTTCCTCTTCGTCCCTGGAAGTGAATGCCTTCGCGTCCAGTCCGGCCAGCAGGCGTTCCACCTCGCGGTCACTCAGCGTCGCCCCCTCGATTCGGGTCGATGACCCGATGCTCTCGATCGTAGCAACCCGCCGAAGGGAGTTTAGCCGATCCGGCGATATCCGGCCGATCGCGGCCCACGCGCCTTTGAATTCGTCAATCTCGGCAATCAGCTTGAGAATATCCGGGGTGATCTCCAGCGTGCCCGTTGGAATGCTGCCGCCCATTATGACCTCTAATTCCATCCCTTTAGCAGCATGGCACAGGCGCCTCCAATTGTCCATCCAATTCCATCCATTACTGATAACTGGAAGGGTTCGGTACTTCAAAAAAGGCAGGCGTCACAAGTTCGCACCGACGAGCGTAGCGAGGACAGGCCGAAGGCCCATCTTGTCGGGCGCGCCATTTCCCGTTGGTGTTAATCGGTTACATGTTTGAGGGCGATTAAGCAGTCGTTTGTCAGTTATCGACGTAAGTTATCCACGGACAATTCAAATCCACCTATCACGACTGAGCACAATTGAGTCGGGCGAAAATTCGGCACGTGCCTGGGCACACAGGCACGCCAGCGGTAACTCGAAATCAGGCGTTGCGCGTCGAAGCGGTCAGGATGGGTTTCGCCGCAGGTGCAGGCTTTCCGCGGCGAGACACCAGGTAATGAACGCCGCAAGGGGTCTGACGAACCCCTCATTCCCAGTCAAGTCGAAAAGTGGAAAAGCCCCGACAACGCCTTAAGCCGCGATTTTGCAGAGCAATAAGTTTGGAAATCACCATGCAGCTCTATTGCATAGCAATAATCTATCCCTTAAAAAGTCGATGATAAACGATTGTTTTTAATATTTATTTTAGAGACATTAAAAGAATTGTTGCATCGCAATAAGATTTATGATCTATTTTGCAATGCAAAAAGACTTTCTCTCTCCCCCCTGATTTCCCTTTTTGCGATGGAGTTACAAGATGACCAAGTTTGCTGAAAATATCGAGAAAATCACGGAACTGCACAAACAGAGCCTTGAGCCCGTCCGCAACTTCACGGAATTTGCTGTCGATGCGTTCGAGAAGATCGCCCGCAAGAACTACGCGTTCTACGGCGATATCCTCGAGTTCTATGTTGCCCAGGCAAAATTTCCGGTCGACGTGGCCGAACCCAAGGAGCTCTTCGAGCGCCAGGTTGCTTCGACGCGTGAATTCGCCGAGCTCATGACGGATCGCGTCAACGAATACGTCGAGCTCGGCAAGGTGCTCAACGAAACGTCCACCTCATTGTTCGAGAAGGATGTCGTGGAGCCCGCCAAGAAGGCAGCAAAGGCCGCTACGCAGAAGGCAGCCTGACCCGCCTTTTCGCTGCACGGCACAGGCGCCCCTCCCCCTGGGTGCCTGTGCCGTGCGCACTTCGTGCAACATCGCTAGAATTTCATGGAACAGTTGGCAGACGACATGGCCGAACAACATCTCATTAAGAAGTACGCCAACCGGCGACTCTACGACACAGCCACAAGTAAACACATCACCCTTGATGG
>JAOTYM010000119.1 GCA_029861845.1 Gammaproteobacteria bacterium
AATTTGGTGACACGCGATATGTTCTTAACACCGAGAACTGGAAACTCGAGTCAGAGATAACGGCTAGTAATCAGATCTGGATACTCTCGGCTCGTAACTTGATTTCCATTGTCGCGATCTTGTTGGTTACGGTCTTTTATTCGACCACCGGCGGGCTTCGTAGTGTGGTTCGCACCGACCTCGTTCAGTTCACCTTGATGATGGTCGGAACGGCCATCTTCGCAATAATCGTGGTGAACGAGGCCGGCGGCCTCGCTGCAATGCCGGACCAGCTAGCCAAAGTATTTAAGGCCGGTGGTCCAGACGGCATCACGCCTTCGCAGCTGCTCGCGTTCGACCCGTCACAGGCAAAAGATGTCACGATGGCACTGCTCGCCGTACTCGCTATCCAGTGGTTGGTTCACTTCTACGCCGACGGGACTGGCTACCTGGCACAACGGACGATGGCGTGCCGGACAGAGGCAGATGCAAAGCAGGCGGCCGTGATCTTCACCGTTTTGCAAATCATTGTTCGCAGTCTGCTTTGGATTCCACTTGGCTTGGGGTTGTTGTTGGTGTTTTCGCCCGACCTGGATCTACCGCGTGACATATTGAAGGCCGAACGCGAATCGACGTATGTCCGCGGGATGGCGGAGCTACTACCGCCCGGTATCATGGGCCTGTTGGTCACGGCCATGCTGGCCGCGCTTGCGTCGACCGTCGATACCCATCTTAACTGGGGTTCGTCCTACTGGACGAACGACATCTATAAGCGATTCTTTTGTCCCCACGTCCTCAAACGCGAACCTACCGCCCGCTCGCTGGTGTGGGTCGCTCGCGGCGCGAATGTGTTGATCATCCTGCTCGCGCTCTTGATCATGACGCGGCTTACCAGTATCGATACCGCGTGGAAGACGAGTCTGTTATTGGGCGCGGGGATGGGCGTAGTGTTGGTCTTGCGTTGGCTCTGGTGGCGCATCACGGCATGGGGCGAGATTGCCTGCATCTTGGCGTCGCTGCTGATGGCACCGATTCTCCTAATCGCAGAACTCGACGAGGCCGTACGTTTGCTCATCATGGCCGTGGGCGCGACTGCCACGGGGCTCGTGGTTTCGTTGTTGGCGGGACCCGAGCACAACGATCGGCTGCTGGACTTTTACACGCGGGCGCGACCGCCTGGTTTTTGGAAACCGATCGCGATGCTAGCGGGTCACGATGGCGAGGCAGGTGTTCGTCGACTCTATCGTGGGCTCGGTGCCACCCTACTTGCGGCGCTGTCGATCTTTTGTCTACTGACCGGCTTCGGGTCCTGGCTTTCGGGCAGCCCGGCGCCGACGTGGTTTCCCTGGCGTGTATCCTGGATCGCCGGCTTACTTATAATAGGTATGGGCCTTATCCCGGTCTGGTGGCGACTCGGTTTTCGGGAACGCTCCCTATCATAGGTATGGCCAGTATCGGCGGTCGGGTGCTGACTGGGTTAATACTACAAGAATAGCTATGCTGCTTTGATTCGATCTACTTTAATTTTTCTTTCCAGATCTCGCGACTGCGCGAGATCATACGCTAACTGTATCCGAAGCCACTGAGCCGGCGTCGACCCAAAGGCTTTCGATAACCTGTAAGCCATCTCTACCGAAACACTGGATTTTTCGTTTACAAGATTCGAAAGCGCCTGCCTTCCGACGCCAAGTCTTCTGGCCGCCTCGGTCACTGACAAGCCTAACGCGGCCAGACAATCTTCCCGGATGATAGCCCCGGGATGCACAGGATTCTGCATAACCATCAACATTGCTCCTAGTGATAGTCCGCGCAATCTACATCGGCTCTCCCAATAACGAAAGCTAGTGTCCAATTCCTGATCAGGAAGGTGCGGCTCAGTATCAAAGTCTAGCCGCTAGCAAGAGACGCATGAACGCCAGCGAGCCGGGTATTGTGGCGCCAGGATTCTTACATCCCTCAGCTAATTAGAAGGCCCTGCAGCCCCGCCAAGGTGCTGCACCGTTCATTTGACACGTGTAACGGATCAGGTTACACTAGTATCCATGATCAAGGACTTCCGGCACAAAGGACTTGAAAGGCTTTTCATCGCTGGAAGCAAAAAGGGTGTCCAACCAAAGCATGTGACGCGCTTGAGGCAGATATTATTCCGCTTACATTTTGCAGAAAAGATCGAAGATATGAACTTTCCCGGTTCTGACTTACATCAGCTAAAAGGGAAACTTAAAGGGTACTACGCTGTTAAGGTGAGTGGGAATTGGCGAATTATCTTCCGTTTTCAGGGCGGTCACGCCTCGGAGGTAGATTATGATGACTATCACTAGAGAACGACCATTCGAGCTGCACAACCCACCCCATCCGGGAGAGGTTCTACGTGACCTTTACCTGAAGCCTCTCGGGCTTACTGTCACCGAGGCCGCGAAGAGATTGGGTGTCACACGTAAGACGCTTTCAGAGGTCGTGAATGCCCGCGCCGGCGTGAGTCCGGAAATGGCCCTTCGGATTGGCACGGCGACGAAGACGACCCCTGAGAGCTGGCTTAACATGCAAATGTATTACGATTTGTGGCAGACAAGAAAAAAGCGAAAGGCATTGAAGGTAAAAAGACTCGATGCAGCGTAGGACCCTCGGATGACCTTGGTTACTTCAGTTAGTCGAAAAGTGAATTTCCAGACTCGCGTAGTGAAAACAACACCAGCGCTTGGGCAATATCGGAGTGTGGTTATTCGCCCGCGGCTGCATCACTATATCCTACCAGTTCAACATAACCACTACCCGTGACGGGCACCTTGTGCGTTGTACCAGTAACACTGACCGCGCCTTCCCAATAGCGAAAGGTGGTATCCAGTTCCTGGTCAGCGATATAGGGTTGAACATCTAGATCAAGTTGCTGGCGGGGAATTTGGATGCGCCAGTGCGACGGATAACGTGCTTGACTGCGCGGGCTTCGCCATTGGTCGCGCACCTGAATGCTGATATCTTCGGGCGTCAGCGTTTGCGTAGACCCGTCGATGTTCACGACCGTGCCGCGGCTCAAGGGATCGATACTACCGTCGCGCTTGCGTAATCGGTAAAACATCAACTCACGGCCGTCACTGAGTTGCAACCCAAACCAGTCCCACCCTGCTTGATCCTTGGCGAGCGCAGAGGTGGACCATTCGCGATCCATCCAACTGAACCCGCTTACCTTGACAGGCTTTCCTTCGATACTAATCACGCCTTTCGTCTGCAACTTAGTAGCTGAATAATAATAAGAAGCATTGCCTGACTCAGCACTCTTACGGCTCAGACCCTGCTCTCCTTGCAACACCACCGGTTTAAGGTTACTGACATCTAGGTCAATCGCGATGTCACCTTCAACTGCATGTAAATGCATTGTGGGAACCGAATGACGCAGCGCCCCCAACCCTTCAACTGACCAATCCTCGAGCCAGACTCGAAATGGCGCGCCCGATGCGCCAGCAAGGCCAGCGGCACCGCGACTGAAACGTTCGAAGTTAAAGAAACGCTTGCCGGCAACATCCGACACCGTAAAGTGGGCCATGAGCACTTGATTGGTCGCCCAGGCCGAAGAGCGCGGTGGTGAACTGGGCGCTAGCCCGATCCGGAAGAAGGTGAGCTGAAAGCCAAAGTGTTGACCTTCTTCGGTGTCAAGATTTCCCGTGAAGTACCACCACTCGTGTTTGTATTGCGGATGGGGACCGTGATCACTTGGAAAAGTAAATTGCTTCGGCGCAAGCGCGCGGGCAAACCCGGTGGCGTCACTCTCACCGAGGACGCCGGCGATGGATGTGGCCGTGTCGCGACCAGCGGCTTCGGGTGGTCTTTGCTCGAGGTAAATCCAGTAAGAAAGAGCTCCACCTAAGGCGACGACCGAAGCCAACAACCATGTTCGGGAAAACACTGTATGCATCCCATGCCTAACGTCAGTAGAGTTTACTACGCCAAACTTTACCTAGTAGGCCCTGCGAACGATATCACTTGGGCTTTGGTGGAAATTGCGCCAGAATTCTCTCTACCGCTTCGTTAATTCGTTTCGTCTTTCTTTCAGCGCTGGCGGTCGTGTCTACTCTCGCCAGTGCGAACCCCCGCCAGATGAGCTTGCGGCTGCCAGCTTCGATGATATCGAGAATCAGCGAGCCCTCGTCATAGTCATAGACATAGGTTTCCGACCCATACCAGCGCGGCGTGCTGTGGTGCCAGCGCGGACCCACTACGACGCCGTAGTATTCATTCATCGTCGACACTGCTAGCTTCTTTTCGAGCGCCACATGAAAGCCAACCAAAAAATCGGGGGTGCCGGAGGATCGCTTGTCATATCCTTGGGCGGCGAGTTGGTTATCAACCGCATCTCGGACCCGCTTCTCAATAAATGGGTCGATTTTGGGATCACCGCTGACCTTCTGTGGCCCAGGTATCCAATTGTAGGTTTTCAGGCCGGCGAAGTTCGTCGACGCATCGTAGTCCGAGCTGATTTGCATCGTCGAACAGCCACTAAGCGTGGCGAGGAGAAGTACGATCCAAGGCCTCTGTGGCGTTAACATCCTTCCAACCTCCTTGTGTGGACGCAATACTGATAGCGCACGCCTGCCGCCACCTGATGGCCGGGCTCTGCGGATTCTCGAGTCGTACAATCTGAGCGAAACGCTGTCCCTATCCGTCTGCGACCGCGGCGTTGGGCAATGCAGATTCCTTCGCCTATTATTGTCCCTTGGCCTTTGCCATACGCTCCCGGAACCGATTACCGTAAAACTCAAAACTCTTTTCAACGTCCTTCCATTTACCCGGCTTATCGCCCTTCTTGGCCGCGACCTGCGTATCGACGAGGGCGCCGAGACGGGCATCGGTTTTTGAATTAAGCAGCTCGACTTCGAACACGGCTTCGTTTAACGCATAATCCTGCCCGGCCGCCTTCTTGATACCAACGCTGACCGCACCTACGGGTGTGTAGTTGTACCATTTGCGTTTGGGTTTCTTTGAGGTCACGTTCGTAATGGCCGCGCGTACACGCAACGTGCGGGGCCCCGGCGCATTCACGACTTCGAAGTTCCCCGCCGCTGCCTTCATGAGGATCTCGCGCAGACCGTCCGCCAAGGCTTTGAGCTTCTCCGGTTTCACGCCCTTATACGGCGAATCCGGGTGAAGCCAGATCTCGACCGGATCGAAGATGATCTTGGTGTAGGTCTTCGCGTCAAACCCCTGCGCCCAGTAACGGAACGCGCCCGGTCGATCAGGATCCGGTGCAAAGCTCTTGCACTCGCTCAAGAACCCGCTGCACTCGGGCCAGTTAGCCGCCCAAGCACTACTCGACACCACGAGAACAAAGATGACAACACCAAAGATAGCTTCCTTTATCACATGCATGATTGATTCCTACGTTGGTTTGAAATCGGCAGGCCTGAATTTCTGGAAAACAGCGCCAATTAAGTCTTCGCCTATTATCCGTTATTTGGCCCGCCGGACAAAGTTAAATATTACTTTTGGCTAGCAGCTGCGTCGCCGCGCAATTTTAACCGGTCCGTGATCAAGCGATAGGCGACGTAGTATTTGTATATATTACTAACGTATTGCACCGTCTCACGACCAACACGTTTGGCAGCGACAACCTCGACATTGTCGAACCACTCGTTAGGACTCAGACCCAGCGCGGTCGCCTCCCTGCGTAAACTTGCTACCCTGGCGGGTCCCGCATTGTAGGCGGCAAAAGCGAACAAATGCCGATTGAGCTCGTCCAACTCGTCCTTAGCAAAATAGCGCTCATGCAGAAAACGCATGTATTTGGCGCCGGCGTGGATATTGTTTTCTAGCTGCTCGATGTTCGGGATATTGACATTCCGATCGGCCGCCGTGCTGGGGAGTAGCTGCATCACTCCGATCGCGCCGGCGGGACTCCTCTTGCTCTGATCGAGGCCTGACTCCTGATAAGCCTGTGCCGCGAGCATGAGCCAGTCGAAATCGTATTGCCCCGCGTATTTCTTGAAGAAAGCCACGGTGTCCTTGAATCTTTGAAGGTTAACGCCTGTGAGCGAGTTACGTACCCATTTGTTGTTGCGCAGATATCGTTTATACACGATATTTCCAAGTAGTGTGCCTTTCTTGTGACCTTTTACAAATTCATTTGCCATCGCTTCGAGCTTTGGGCTCTGTTTGCGAAATGCCCAAGCAATGTCACCGCCCGTATTGATGGCGATTTCCGGGTGGACAGTGATATCGGCAAAGATGTCTTGCCAAAACTGTGCTTTATGACTGTCGACAATCACCATCGGTATTAAACCGGCATTAACCATCTCCAGAAGATCGCCATCTTCCAGGTATTCCTCGGCGGGGATGATTTTCACCTCCGGCCTTCGCCGTTGCCGGAATGACGTATTGAGGCGCGTAAGACTCTCGAAATAACTCGCCGATGAGCGCACATGGATTTCTTTGCCGGCCAGATCATCGACGGCTGAGACTTTTGGCGCCGCCTGGCCGGTGACCAAGACTTCACTGACGTTTTTTAGCAATGGATCGGAAAAAGCGACGACCTTTTGCCTATCTTTGGTGATGGTGAGATTGGCGGCGGCGATATCGCCGCGCCCATCGCGGAGCGCCGGTAGCAACTCGTCACGCCCCACGGGGATGAAAATCATGTTGATCTTCAACGTCCGCGTCTTGAGCCTTTTATTGACGAATGCCTCGAACTCCTTGAGTAGCTCGTAGGCGACGCCCTGTTGCGTCGGGCCATCGAGGAAGTAGAACATCTTATTGAACGTCACTAGCGCCCGAATCTTGCGGCGCTCGACCATGCCATCGAAATCACCCGTCCATTTTTCGTTCAAGCCAAGCATTTCCTGTCGTTGGACCTGCTCATCGGCGGCCGCCAATCCGACGCTAGTCGCCGATGCAATGGACAGCAATGTGGTTAGTAACTGTCTTGGCACCGCACGCAATTCAGAACTCCACGATCCGTTTAGCCATATCATCGAAAAAAGGGTTATGTCGTAACCGCATCAACTGTTGTAGGGGGACAGTCAGCGTGTTTCTTTCGCCACGCGGGCGCACCCTTCTGGTGCTTATATATTGCATATTGCGTAAAATTATCCGAAGTTTGTTACGGCTCTGATATAATCTAAATATGAAACACGAGATCGATAAGCTTTTAGAAAACGCCCTTAAACTGCCGTCAGAGGCCCGTGCAGCCCTCGCGGGGTCACTGCTGGAAAGCCTAGATGATAACCTGGACAAGGATTCAGGGTCCGCATGGGAAGCTGAAATTGCTCGGCGCACCAAGGAATTGGACGCTGGAGAAGTCCAGTCGATTCCCTGGTCTGAAGCCCGCAAGAATATTGTCGGGGAGTAATGCCAACCCGCCGGATTGAGTTACTCTAACATGAGTACCTACTGCAAATCCGACCGATTCATCTTCAACCATCCGACAACGAGCTCGAGTAGGGTCTCGGTGGTGTTAACCAAGTCTTCCGTCTCGTTCTCCGAAACATTGAGAATTCCCGCGTACTCCGAAGCATTTCGCTTCGTGTGATATTTGTCTGGGTTCGCCACAAGGCGACATCAGCGCCGATGGTATGCGGAAGTGTCTGAAAGACAATCGCGCGATGACCTCTCTGACCGCTCGGTCGGTAATTGTGAGCGCGCAATGCGGTAAGAGCCAAAGCATGGGCTGCGTCGTACGCGAGCTTAAACCGGCTCGCGGCGCTGAGGCTTGGCTGCTTGCTGTCCTTCAGATACGTCTGCGCAGCGTTGAGAAAGCCGCCAATCTCCTTGCGGGATGTCGGTTCCTGCTTAAGCGATCCGCGCTTTTCTAGATTTCGTAAGTTTTCGGAGGACATGATCGTCACCGACCAAGAAGAGCTTGGGCTGCTCCAGCACACGGGTCGTAAAGTGATCGCGTTTGCGGACCTTTTCAGAGAATTCTGCGGGCGAATAAATAGTAGGAGATATGGTTCGCTTGAGCTTTGTCTCTACCTCAGCGATTTCTTCTACAACTTCCGACAAGCGGACATCACCGACGAGAAATAGGTCCACGTCACTTGCAGCGCTCGCTGTCCCGCGCGCTACTGACCCATAGATGAATCCGAGATCAAGTCGATCGGCGAATGGCGCAAGGGCGGCCTGAAGTTGGTCCACGATGCCGAAGGTTTTGGTGACGATCCCGCGCAGCTCATCGAAGACGCCAGCCTGGGGATTGGCACGGAAATACACCAGGTTGCCTCGCTGTTCTCGCAGCAGCAGGCCCGCCGCGACGAGACGCGTGAGTTCCTTCTGAACCTGGCTGGTACCTGCGCCGGCGTGTTTGATGATCTCGCGTAGATAAAACCCGCGGTCGGGGTGTCCAAACAAAAGCTCGAGCACGCCGCGCCGCGCTTTCCCGAACAGCGCGACACCGACATCTAGCTGAGTCTTGTTTTCCGGCATGGTCATCGTACCTAAATTAGGCACGATCGTACCGAAAAAAGGCACGACTCTCAAGAGGTCATAATCCGCGCTCAGAGCGCCTATCGTGCGCCCGCACTAATGATCCGTATCTCATCTTGTTCGGGGTTATTGGCGGCTAGCAGAGGGCAGCTTCGGTCCGGTCCCGGACCTGGATGACCAATAGAATCGGCCACCGAGAACGATTGCAGCATCCACGACCTATGCACCCATTTTTCGTGCAGACCAAGCATTTCCTGTCGCTTGACTTGCTCGTCGGCTATCGTCAATCCAGTCCCAGTCGCTGATGCGATGAACAGGAATGTGATTAGTACCTGTCTTGGCGTCGCACGCAATTCAAAACTCCACGATCCGTTTAGCCATATCATCGAAGAAGGGATTGTGTCGTAACCGCATCAACTGTTGTAGGGGGACAGTCAGCGTGTTTCTCTCGCCACGCGGGCGCAGCGAGCCTAGCGGTGGAATTCCCGTTGAAGAGGCCTGACGACCGTCGCCGTAATAGGGATCATCGGGCGGAAATGGGATCGCCACATGCGACAATGAATAGACGTCGCGCGGCCAGCGCCCTCTCAATGGTTTTACCACTGGCTCTTTGACGGTACCGCGCCAGGTGCGCGCAACCGCCTTCAGCGTGTCGTTGCGCCGATTCGTGATTACAGTCAGGGTATACGGTGAGCTATGCGACGCACGACGCGACAGAATCTCAGCAAGGCCCTTTTCCGCCTTTGTCTGTGGGGAAAATCCCTGCATGCGGTTTATCCGATTGACATCGTAGAGCACAAGCTCGTTCTTTGGTGCCGGCAGTTTGTCGTAAAACTGTTCGACCACCGACCGCGTGAGCACGGTCGAATCGACCAGCGATTGGAACGTCAACGTAGGTGGCCATTCCGTCAGCTGCCCTGCCAGCCCGTCCATCTGCTTTTGTATCGCCCGTCCAAGGGTAAAAGTCTGATGCCCGGCTATCTTGGGGAACGAGTTGTATTTGAAGGGATCGTACTCCGGTCGGATCGATGCCCACTCGAACTTACGAAAGTAGGGTATACGACTAAATAATTTGTGCCAGCTTGCCAGCGCAGCAAAGCGCGTGATGCCAATTGCCGGTGAAAACAGAAATAAACGATCGGGCCGGGCAAGGCCGCTATCGACAAACGACTCCAACGTATATTTGACCACGAGCGCACCGCCGTTGGAGTAACCGCCAAGATAGAATGGTCTATCGTCGCCGACGGCGTCGCGCACATGGCGCACCGACATCTTGAGCACCGCCATCCAGTCTTGCCAAGTCGCATGGCGCAACGCCGATGGTGTCGTACCGTGCCCCGGTAACCGTGGGACTAGCACATAGAAACCCTGGCTGTGAAAGATTTCCGCGATCGCGCGCATACTGTA
>JAOTYM010000120.1 GCA_029861845.1 Gammaproteobacteria bacterium
GTGGCAGTCGATGTCGTTTCGGGTAAAGGCGTCAATCCAGAGGGTGTCTCTCTCAGCGCCTATCCGGTGAAGACTGAAAATGATGCCGTTTGGGTGGCAGTGCGAACCAAAAGTTAGGTCTTGAACGAATAACTTGGAGGAAAAGCCAGTGACAAATGACACGCGCCAGAAGCGATTCGTGGGGCCAATTATTAAGACCGGAGAGATTGGCGATGCCGTTCTTGAGGCAATCCGTGAAGATAACGATGGACGCAAGATCGAGGTCGAAGAACATGCGTCGTACATGCGAATCAAGGTTCAAGGCGAGTGTGTGATCCGCTTCGCCACTGTCGGTGACATGCTTGGTCGGGACGTGACGCGCAGCGATATTGAAGCCAACATGCCGGCCCTCGAGGGATTCATTCGTGTGGATTCGGAGCAAATGCGTTTCCTTTCCGAATGAGATCCTCGGACATCGAGATACCCAGACGCCAGCAAAATACACATTGAGACATACGATATGACTGTCGACATACGTGGAATGAAAACCTGGAGCAAGCTTGCGAAGAACAAGCGCCGCCCCAGCGAATACGAAATCGTTACAACCAACCTGCACACCCGCATCCGGCATCGCGATCAGGCCTATGAACTATCGCCCGCGCCGGACCTGGCGATGAACGAATGGTATCGAAGGTACGTCTTCGACAGTCCGCTACAGCACGACGACTGGGAAGAGTTCCGCGACCCGGACGAGCTAATCTATCGAGTCTATACAAGAAACCAGGATGGCCAGGAAGACTACATCGACGGCCTGCTAGACGAACACGACGAGATCGATCACGACGAAACGCTACCCCCTGAATGGCTGGATACCCTTGAGCACCTCTATACCCCGCGACGTTATCTTCAAACTTCGCTGCAGATGGGGGCCGCCTACCTTTTGCAAGTCGCTCCAGCCAGTACCTTAACAACGTGCGCAGGATTTCAGGAAGGCGACGAGTTCCGCTGGCTGCAGCATGTCGCCTATCGAACTCGAGAATTGCAAAACACTCACCCAGATCGAGGTTTCGGCACTAAGGAACGCGATCACTGGGAACGGGATCCCGCGTGGCAGGGGCTTCGCGAACTAATGGAAAAGGTCTTGGTAGCGTACGACTGGGGTGAAAATTTTGTCGCTCTCAATCTCGTCGCCAAGCCGGCTGCCGACGAGACTTTGCGACAACTCGGTCACGTGAGTCGTAGATTTAGTGATCCACTCACGGCGCTGCTGATTGACAACCAAATGCGTGACAGTGACCGCTCGCGGCGCTGGAGCTCGGGGTTGGTCAAGTTCACTCTAGAGAAGGACTCCAATAAGGCGGTGATTCGGGATTGGATCGAGAAATGGATGCCGCTTGCTAACAACGCTATCGCGACGTACTGCAAAGCATTGCCGGAACAAGATGACGCCGCCGCGACCGCAACTGAAAACGTAGAATCATTCCATCGCGGTCTGGGGCTCGACGATTAACGCTCGGCGCTAGCCCAGCGGTTTGAAACGGACCGGTGTGGACCGTAGCTACGCTCGAGAGAGGGTTCCCGTGACAGATTGGGGTTCTCCCGCTTTCAACATCACTATTGAGGGCCAAGACAAGGGTTTCATTTGCCACGGTAGCGATACTCTACTTGGCGGCGCCCTGCGAGCCGGTTTCGGTGTCCCTTACGAATGTGGCGCAGGCGGTTGCGGCAGCTGTAAGTTCGAGCTCATTCACGGCGAGGTAGAGGAGAGTCGCGGGGAAGCCCCAGGTCTTAGGCCTGCCGATCGTCGCAAAGGCAAGCGCTTGGCGTGTATCTCCAATCCGCGAAGCGACTGTCAGATTCGCGTGCGTTGCGATCCGATTTACCAGCCCAAAATCGAGCCGGTGCGCCACGATGCGAAGTTTGTCACATGTATACCCTTAACCCATGATCTTTGGGAGTTTCGCTTCGAAACAACAGAGGCGGCCGACTTCCTACCCGGGCAATACGCAAAGCTTGAGCTACCCGGTGTGCACGGTACACGCAGCTATTCAATGTCCAACATAAAGAATGCCGAAGGGCAATGGCACTTCCAGATAAAACGGGTTGTCGAAGGTGAGGCGACATCGGTGCTGTTCGAGCGGCTTACACCTAGCCAGTGCATCGTGATCGATGCACCGTATAGTATTGCACACTTGAAGGAGGGTCCTCCCTGCTCGACGGTATGCATCGCCGGTGGCTCCGGGCTCGCACCGATGGTTTCGATCCTAAGAGGGCTTGGGATGTTGGATGGCGGTGCTAAGAATGCCGTGCTTTACTACGGCGCCCGCGGACCGGACGACGTAGTCGATTCGAAACTCTTCGCAGACATTGACGGCTTTGATCCTAAGCGACAATACCGGCCGGTGATCTCGGATACCGACCTCGATCCAGACAGGCGCTGGTCAGGTCCCGTCGGCATGGTGCACGAATTCATCGCGGACGATCTCTCCGAAGACGGTGATGATACCGAATTCTACATTGCAGGCCCGCCACCAATGGTCGATGCCGTACGCCGACATTTGGTGCTCGAACGGCATGTGTCTGTGGATCGGCTGCATTACGACCGCTTCTATTAATCGCACCGGGAGGAGTCAGCTGTGTCGAGGAAGATCCATTTCGCGAACAAAGAATCCTGGAACTGGGCACACCCATCCCCCTTCGCACAGACCATCGAAATCGGCGAACAAATTTTTTTAAGCGGCCAGCAGACCCTTGATGCCAACGGTCGCGTCCTCGCTGTGGGTAACATCGCTGCACAAACCCGCAATGTCTTTGAAAACATGACGAGTGCTCTAGCACAGGTTGGCGCGAGCCTAAGTGATCTAGCGCGTCTCAACACCTACTATGTGTTTGATGGAGATGATGCGGAGGCCACCCGCTATTGGGAAGATATGACCGAAGTGAGGCTTGAGTACTTTACTGACCCGGGCCCGGCCGCGACTGCGGTGCGCATTAAAGGGATGCCCTACGAGGGCCAGCTCATACAGATCGAGGGTATCGCGCTCGCGGGTACATCACGACAACATCGTCAGCGGATTATGCCAGATGGCAGTTGGGATTGGAGCATCCCGGTTCCGCTGTCCCAGGGCTGGCGTGTCGGCGAACGTATTTTTGTCGGCGGCCAAATCTCCGCAGACAAGCAGGCGCAGCCTGTTGCGCCTAATGACATCGCTGCACAAACGGGCAATGTGTTCGAATTCATACGCCAGGTTGTGCTCGATGCTGGCGGTAACGTTCAGGACATCAGTCACGTTAAGATATGTTACAAGCACGGAGGCTACGGACCGGAAGCGCAGAAATTTTTTGAAGACATTCTCAACGTAACAGAGGAGTTTTTCCATGAGCCCGGGCCAGCACTCACCGCGTTCGGCGTTGACCTTCTCTATCCCGGCCTAGTCATCGAGATCGATGCAATGGCGATTGTAGATACGAAACGTCGGCGGCTTATGTCATCCGATTTGGGTGGCCGCTATCAGCCCAGCATGCTATCCGATGGTTGGTGCGCAGCCGGCGAGATTCATGTAAGCGGTCAGACTGCGCTTGGATCCGACGGCTCGGTTCTCGCAGCAAACAACATTGAAGAGCAGGCCAGGATCGTATTCGACCGAGTGCGGCGCGTATTGGCAGAGGACAACGCGGATCTCAACGATCTAGTTAAACTAAATCTGTTTTTTGCAAATGATGCCGCGTCCCCGCAAGGCGAAGACTATCACGCGGTCGCCCAGGTATGGAGCGAGATGGCACCAGATGCCCATCCCGCCATGACGCCTGTGCGGGTCTACGGGTTACCGCGCCAAGGGCTTCTACTTCAGGCCGACGGCATCGCCATAAAGTGACTAGTGCAACGAAGACTTGATTGAACCAAAGAGAGGACCACGACCATGATCAAAAACCCTGTACCCTGGCCCAATGGCGCGCGTTGCGCCTGCGCCATCACCTTCGACATCGACACCGACAGCATTCTCCATCTCGAACATGGTGAGCAGGCGCCAACCATGCTTTCGACTATGTCTTGGCTAAAATACGATGAGGTGGCAGTTCCGCGGATACTTGACATGTATCGCCGTTTCGACATCAAGCAGACATTTTTCTATCCGGCCTGGTGCATGGAGAGGTATCCACACTTGGTAGAGATGATCCTCAAGGACGGTCATGAGATCGCCGCGCACGGTTATCTGCATGAGAACCCGAACAAGTTGAGTCCAGAAGATGAACTCTATTGGTTTGAACGCCAAATAGACGTCATCAAGAAAATGACAGGGAAAAAACCGCGCGGATGGCGCGCACCGCTTTACAACTTCTCAAAGTACTCCATCGATTACATGATAGATCAAGGATTTATCTACGATGCAAGCTTGATGGGCGACGATATTCCTTACATCTTGCAGACGAATAAAGGTGAGGTTATCGAGTTGCCCAGTCATTGGGGCATGGACGATTGGCCGCACTACACCCACTCACCGGACATGCACTACATGATGCCCATCAAGGCTCCCAACGAAGCGATGAATGTATTCATGGCGGAGTTCGAGGCGATGTACACCTACGGCGGTCTATGGGTCACTGTTTGGCATCCGTTTGTATCGGGTCGTCTCGCTCGCTGCGATCGTGTAGCAAAAATGATTGAGGAGATGCAAAAGCGCGGTGGGGTGTGGTTCGCGACCATGGAAGAAATTGCGGCACATGTACGCAAGTGCATCGATGATGGGAGCTGGACGCCACGGGTCGACAAACTGCCCTACTATGAAGAGCGCATTCCCGAACTAGCGGACGCTGCGACTGCGTAGATTCTTTTAACTCTGATTCGGCTGCGAACATTTGAACAGTGCCGCGGCGGAGTCAGTGCGAGCTGGCAGCTTGCTGCAAGGGTCGCGAATGAACTTCTTTCGGCAAGCTGCCCGCAGCCACATCTTGCTGCGGCAGCGAAGGGATGTTGCGAGGCCTTTAGAGCAGACACAACAATACTAAACCTTACACCAGTCCTGGGCGATGCGCTGGTAAAATTCGACTGCTTGTTCCAGCCTTTCTACAGAACAGTACTCGTCTGTCTGGTGTGCCATCGCCGCCTCGCCCGGCCCGATGATCAGTGTCGGCGGATCCCCACACGCTTTCGCCAATGTCGGTCCGTCGGTGAAATAGGTTGCGCCCCGTGGTTCTGGTTTTTCACCGAGTATATTCTCGGCGATGCCATACACTCGTTGAACCCAATCCCCATCGGGGTCCGACCAGATTCCCTCCACCGCCACTATCTCCTCTAGCTCAATTTCATCACCTAGCAGCTCGGTGAGTTCCTCGCGGATTTGCGAATGCTGTTGACCCGGCACGGTGCGAATATCGATGCCAATAACTGCCTTGTCCGGCACAGAGTTGAGGTTCATTCCGCCTTGTATCGTTCCGACGTTGAGCGTCGGTTCACCTAGCATCGGATGCCGACATGCCTTCCAACTAAATTCCGCAAGCTTACCCACCGCTCGAGCCGCCTTGTGCACCGCGTTATCGCCCTTGTCGGGCATTGAACCGTGGGCAGTGATGCCGCGCGACACTAGGTATAACCAGTATGCCCCTTTGTGTCCTACCAGTGGGTAGTTCGAAGTGGGTTCCCCGACCACAATAGCGCCTGTCTTGGCCAAGAGATTTGCTTTTTTCGCTAAATATGCCGCTCCTTCGCAACCCGTTTCTTCGCCGGCGGTGATGACCAATTCCAAGCCGGCTTTAGGTCGCTTTGCGCTCGAGATTTGCACCGCGGCTACCACAAAAGCCGCAACACCAGCTTTCATATCTGTCGTGCCCCGACCGAACAACTTGTCGCCGTCCATGTCGCCGGCAAAGGGGTCGCAGCTCCATGGCGCTGCTCCTAAGGGTACAGTGTCGATATGTCCGGTAAAGCACAAAGGTAATTCGTCATCACTTCCTTCTAGTCGCGCGACCACATTCGTCCTGTTTTCCGCGAACTCATGGAGGGCGACGCTGAAACCATGATCCTCGAGGTATTTACCTAGATACCTTGCACAAGCATGCTCATCACCTGGCGGATTAATGGTGTTGATACGTACCAGCTCTTGCGTCAGTTGTATTGCGGTCATGAGAGAAAACTGCCAAAGCTTAGCTGCTGATGGAAAGCCAACTTTATCATAGCGGTCCTGGATACCGATAAAATCTGCCGCCGTCCGACAAAGAGATGCGCTTGCCGGTGGGAATGAGAGATCCAAGCAAACGGCGCCTATGGTGTGCGGCCGAAACCCCCGAGTTGAGCACATCTAGCTCAGGCCCTCGCAAGACGCAACCAGATCGGCCCAACTTCCTTGCGGATACCAGCCGAGTATCTCTTTGACCCGTGTATTATCGAAGGCGGTGGCGCGGGGATTTCGAGCGAACCGCTCGGAGTCACGTATTGCGGGCAATGTGCCGAATTGACGTTGCAACACCTCCAGGGTAGGCGCCCGACTGAAGGTGTCATCCGCGGTCACATAAAAACTGTCGAAAGCACCGACATCGGCCTCAAGCGCATAGCGAAAACAGCGCGCACAGTCTTCCGGTTTCACATAGGCGCGCAGTATGGACAGCCCGGATGCCGCGTCTCTGCCCTGCATTCCAGCCGCACCACCACGGTCGGCGGTTTCCGCACGTTTGTCGACCTCTTTAATCAGCGTCGGAAAGGCGACAAGCGCCGGACGTAGACACAGAATATGCATACGTCCGCGGCGCACAATACTGTGAGCAATATGCTCGCCGAGGAGCTTACTTAACCCATAGGTTCCGCAGGGACGTAGCGGATGGGCCTCATCCACCGGGAGATATTCGGGAATAACGATGGGTGTTTCGACGCTAAAGCCCGACGCCGCGACACTCGAACAGACAACGGATTTTTCGATGCCGGCCTCCTCGGCCGCATGCAGTACATTCCACGTACCCAGCACATTAGTCTCAAATACTACTTGCGGCGACGCCTCGACTGCGGCGTCTATGCCTGCTAGATGTATTACTGCGTCTTGCCCCTTGAGAGCAGATGCCACTGCACCGAGGTCGAGTACGCTTGCGAGCACTTGATGCGGGGCAGTATCGTCGGGAACTGGATCGAGCACGGTGACGTCGTAATCCTGCGCGAGTTCCGCGACCACATAACGGCCTAACTGTCCGGCCCCACCGGTGACGACGACTCTGTTATAGCTCTTCGTGTCCATTCCTTAGAGTTTTTAAAGCAGATCCGCATATGACAATGCAATCGCGTGGTAAAATCCAGATGCACGATTGAGGCCATGTGCATAGACATGAACCAGTGGTACCTCGAACCAACCTGTCCGCAGATCACCATAGGAGACATCATCATGCCGAGATACATAATTGAGCGAGACATTCCCGATATTGGCTCTGCCGAACGCGTCGCGCTGCGTGAAGCCGCTCAGAAATCCAACGGGGTTCTCGCAGAAATGAAAGCAGAAAATAAATCCATTCAATGGGAACACTCCTATGTGGCCGGTAACAAGACGTTTTGCGTTTATATTGCGGACGACGAAACATTAATACATGAGCACGCTCAACGCAGCGGGTTCCCAGCTACCCAGGTCACTAAGATACGGAAAATGATAGACCCAGTTACCGCCGAACCCGACGCTTAGTACTGTGCCGTCATTTGGGTACCGATCTCAGTTTCAAGTGATAGCGCGACCCAGCGATCTCGCGGCTGCGAGATGTGCCTTTAGTGTGTCTGGATTGTCATTAACATCATAGAAGATTTTTGTTGTGACGCTGAACAACCCGCAATAATTCATCACGCCTATATCAAGCTCGATATTCATCGCCTCATCGTATCGATACTTTCTATAAGTGCGTTCCGTTGATCCGGCGGACCCGAGCAGAAAGATGGGGCGGTCTTTGAGCAAGCCCATGGATTTTTCCGGGGTGAAGGTGTATGCCCAACCCTCAGACCATACGCGGTCGATCCAACCCTTTAGAATTGCCGGGAATGACCACCACCATACTGGAAACACAAAAGCCAATACATCTGCCGCGTCCACTCGTGCCTGCTCGCGGCGCACATCAGTCGGCATAGTCCCGCCAGATACAAACTGTGAGAAATCTTCTGTTTTGAATATGGCGTCAAACCCCTCTCGGTAAAGATCGGCGATGATCACATTATGTCCGGCATCCGAGCAACCCTGCACAAAATGATCTAGCAACGCTCCAGTAAACGATTCTCGCTTGGGGTGCGCAAATACTGCCAAGACATTCATTGATCGCTACGAAACCCCCACCGCGTCTATCAAGATGGCAGACTAGCAGACGTATCAAGCAAGATGGATTGCTGAGACAACTTTAAATGCCCATGCTTGTGGAGGAATTCCAGGATCAACTCTCGGTAACGTTCACCTCCGAAACTCGGAAAGTGACCTCCGTGCACGACCTTTACCGACAACCGCAAAAGCCGCTCCATACTTGCTATGTAATCGTCGATACTCGAATGCCACGCATCTTCCACCAACGGGCCGTTGTACACAGCGTCGCCAGAGAAAAGGACTCCCGTTGCTTGTTCGAATAAGGCGATGGATCCCGGCGAGTGTCCGGGTGTATGCAACACTTGGAAATGACGGTCACCTAGATCAATGATGTCCCCGTCTTCCAGCAATCGCGTGGCAGGTGCCGGAACCACTTCATATCTCTCAGAGTTGTAGTCGCCAGGAGGTAATGCTGTAAACATGTCATCACTAACAAAAGGGTCAATCAACACACTCTTGCGATCCGGATCAGCCATCAACTCGGCTTCGGCTTTATGTATTGCCCTATCTTTGAACTCGTGGTGGGATCCGATGTGATCAAAGTGGCTGTGGGTGGCCACAGCGATTGGTGGCCGTTCGGTCACTTTAGTGAACTGTTCGCTTAGGCTTACGACACCCATACCCGAATCAATCAGCATGTCTCGTTCCCGGCCCGTGACATGCCAGATATTGCAACGGTAAAAAGGCTTGATATGAGGCTCTTGGATATGTGTTACCCCGTCACTGATGTGCCGCACTTCATACCAGTTTTCAGGGATTTCGATACGCATTAGTTGAGCTCGGACAGGTTGAGTGTTCGCGATAACACCAACCCTGATGGTAACAGGATTAGATCCGAACCGGCCTTAGAGCCGAGGGCGGCCCGTCTGCACAGCAGCTTAACGAAAGCGCGACGATCCTCGATTTCAGCTTAGATTCGGTCGCTTAATACTCTGATCTACCGATTCTCCGCGCTGTCTTGCCATCGCCGCCATCAGACGCAATACCACACAGGCGGCGAGCTTCGACGTGGTGCCGCTCACATCAAACACGGGACAAAGCTCGGAGACTTCTATGAGACTTACCGACCCACGCCCCCCCAACATAGTCGCGACCTTCATGATCTCTCGCGATTCCAAACCACCGGGCTCCGGTGCGGTTACTCCTGGGGCCGCCGATGCGTCCATGACATTCATGTTTAGACTGAGATACTGGGCGTCGGTACCATTCCAGACTCGGTCGGCGGCCTCTGTCATTACTGCATCGATCCCACGATCTAAAACCTCGAACATGGGATAAAAACGAACGCCGCGCTCATTGGCGAGATCGACATGATCTTTGGGGTTGAGTGAGTTGCGCGCACCCACATGAGCGACGTTCTCCGCACCAACGTTAGGCAGTTCGGTCACGCGGGCCAGGGTGCATGGGCTTGTGTTTTTCTCACCCGCCCACCGGTCTGCCATGTCCAGTTGCGCGCCGAAATGCAAATAACCCATT
>JAOTYM010000249.1 GCA_029861845.1 Gammaproteobacteria bacterium
ACGCACCGACTACCGCGGTGATATTCGCCGGTGCGGATGCGGCGGGCGCACGGACCCCGGACGAGGCCTGGCGTGTGATGTTGGCGAAATGGGCGGGTGACGGCATCGGTATCAAAGCCGATATCTATACCGAGATGACCAAAATGGCGATGGGTGATCCCAACAGACCCGACCCGCGTACCAAGGCCGCCCTCGATCATTGGCGGAATGTGAGCTATCGGGTGCTGCAAGACGGCGACCACGCCGTGATCTACTTTGGCAACCGTAAAGGTTGGAACAACGCACCGTTCTTATTTTGTAATACGCCGAGCGGTTGGAAATTTGACATCGTCCATCAGCGTCGATTGGTAGTGATGGCGGACAATCCGCATTGGAAAGTGGAGCAGGGAAACTACCCTTATGTGAGTTTGTTGACCGAAGTGCGCCAAGCGACGGCTAAGGATCTGCCGCTTGAGAGAGAAGACTTATACACCTGTGCGAAAGACCAAAAGATTGCTAAACGGATCTTTGCGCTTGAGCAGGCCTATCGCCAGCGCCCCAATGACTATTCCGTGGTGATGGAGCTTGCCCGACTCAATGTGATCACTGGAAGGCGTCCCAACCACGTACGTCCACTCCTTGAGCGGGCTAAGAAACTAGAGCCTGCAAGCGCCTCGCCTTACAAGTATTCGGCGATTTACAATGTGAACACCTTTTTCCAATACAAGACCGCGCTGAAGGAAATACAGGTCTACCTGGAAAAAACTCCCGCCGACGCGTTTGGCCAGAGTGTACTTGGGTTCTTGTATTACCGTTTGGGCGAGTACAAGAACTCTATCGCCGCTTTGAGGAAAGCGGTAGAGTTTCGGCCCGATAACGTGTATGCCTTTAGCTTCATGGCGCGTGACTATGCGTTGCTTTACCAGCATGCCAAAGACTTCGATCCCCGTAAAAATCACTACAAGGACAAAGCCATTGCGATGTTGCATAAGGCTGAAACCGCGCCCACCGGTGACTCACGGAGAATCGCGTCGTTGCGTCGTTGGCTAAAAGGCAGAAACGTCCTGTAATCTCGGGACCAGACACCCGCAAAATCGAGAATGACTCCAACCGCTTTGCAAAGTATCCTGTGCCCTTTGTACGTGACTCTTTATACCGTCGGTTCAGGCCGCTATTTCAAGGTATCAATCGCTAGCGCCCATAGGTGCGTGACCTCAGGGGCTATAGTATGTGTGGATTGTTTTTAAGATGGTCGTCGAATTCACTGGTTAGGCATCTCGACCGCGCGTGTCTTGCTTAGCTACGGCGATGTATTATGGATGGGCGGCGACAACCCCGATGCAGAACGGTCGTTCCGGGAAGCACCGATTACTCGGTATCGAAGCTGGATGTCCCGGGGAATACATTCCGATTGAATATTGGTTCCAATCTAACGCAACGGACCCAGGTGAATCGGTGAGGTAAGAGTCTTATGCCTCGACCTGTTTGCGAGCCTCGCAGTTTTGTGCCCACATTGGGGCGATACCTCAAATTGGAAGACTTGAGCCGCGGCGGGTCGCTTTTTGCAGTAACCGTGCGGTCTCGTTCCGAGTCACATCCTGACCCAGGTCAAGAAACAGTTACTGCGACGGGTGTATAGGATAAATGGGGTTATGTGTAGCGTTATAACGCGACAAATGAATAAACTGATCGTTGGTTACGCGGCCGGGGTGAGTCTAGCGTCACTCGCAACGACGACATTTTCCGGAGACCCCAATGCTGCGAAAGCGATCATTGTGGAACATTGTGTAAAGTGTCACGTTGTCCCCGGTTATAGACCTGATGGGGGAACGGCTTCCGTTGCCGCGCCATCGTTTGCCGAATTTGCGGAACTACGGGAAACGTACACTCAAGATCGACTGCGTTCTTTCCTGCGGGCACCACACTGGCCGATGACGCAATTTATCTTATCCAACTCCGATATTGATAACCTGATAAGTTTCATCGAGAGTTTACGGGATGGCGAGAATTTGCCGTCGCGGTAGCCCGGATACTGAAAGTTCCGTATCGGCCAGTCGTCTGTCGAACTTAGAACAGACCTGGTGTGCCGCAAAAACTCCGGCAAACTGTCCTCAGGTCCGACAGACCACCAGACCGGTTATAGGTTATCAGCGCTCGGTTTAGCTTTGGTTACTGTCTTTGCCGCTGATGATTTCGACTTGGATCTCCAATCGAAAACTTGATCTTGCCACATAAGTGCGTATCGAAGGCTCCAGGCACCTGTTTGTGGTGCCAATGTCGGTTCTTCTATCTGTTGAATTTGTTCCTGCCACAACAGGATTCGAGATATCCCTTCAGCATAAACAGTGGTGGACGTCAGCCCCAGGAAAAGGGCAGCAATGATCGATATGGCTCGCATAGCATGGCCTCCAATCTGAAGTGAGAAACGAACTGAGGCGCCTCATTGACAGAAGACTGCGCCAGTGCGTCAAATCTTTCCGAGATAAATGAATAGTCCAGCGCGGCGGTACCAAGTGTTGTATGAGCATCTTGCTGGCGCCAGGGGAGAGCGGTACTAGGCGAATAATGGAAGGGCGATGCCCGCCTGGGCAGGGGTGCAGGGACATTCCATC